>NZ_JAAXMS010000003.1:300000-600000 GCF_012290005.1 Crateriforma spongiae | reverse complement strand
GCATCACCGCCGGACCGATGGTCGGCGAAGGTGGCTTTGTGAACTCGACGCGAGAGACTGCATGTCTTCTGACGCCAACCGCAATCGATCTGAACGAATCCGCGTGTTTCGCGAGTCAACGCCGATGGTGTTGCCCAGCGTTTTGAACGCGGATTTTGGAGATCTGGGCGGTGAACTCCAGCGATTGACCGATGCCGGTGCCCGGGCGCTTCACCTGGACGTGATGGACGGTCACTTTGTGCCCAACCTGACCTTCGGGATGCCGATCGTCGAAGGCTTGCGACGCCACACCGATTTGCCGCTGGACGTGCATCTGATGATCAGCGATCCGCTGCGTTACGCAGCGCCGATGGTCGACGCGGGCGCGGACATGCTGACCTTTCACGTCGAAGCGGTCGACGATCCGGTGGCTGCGGCCCAGACCATTGCCGACCTTGGCGTCGCGGTCGGGGTCGCGATCAATCCGGACGCGTCGATGGACCAATTGGAACCGTGTTTGGACCACGTCGACATGGTTTTGATCATGAGCGTCCAAGCCGGCTTTGGCGGACAAGCCTTCAACCCCATCGCGTTGGAACGCCTTCGTTCGCTTCGCAACCGATACCCGGATTTGTTGCTGGAAGCCGACGGTGGCATCAAAGCGTCCAACATTGCCGAGGTTCGTGCGGCAGGTTGCGATTGCTTCGTCGTCGGATCGGCGATCTTGAAAAGCGACGACTATGGCAAAGCGATCGACGAACTGAATGACCAGATCGCTGCGGCAAATCCGTCCGGTGCAGACGTCAGTCCAGGACAGGAGGCCACACGATGATGTTGTTGTCACGCGCCCCGCAGCGGGCCCAAGTCCTGCTGATCCGCCCCGGTTCCACCGAATTTGATGAACAGGGTCGCATCAAAGGCAGCCTGGACATTCCGCTTAGCAAATCGGGCAAGCGAGAAGTGGCGTCGATGGCGTCCGAGTTGTCCAACCTGAACGTCGGTGTGATCTATGCATCACCCTGCCGGTCCGCTCAACAGACGGCAAAGCGGTTGGCCGAAGGCCGCGACGTGCGGGTCAAGACGATCGAATGCTTGCGTAACATCGACCACGGTTTGTGGCACGGAAAGTTGATCGAGGAAGTCCGCCGCAACCAACCGCGGGTCTATCGCGCCGGCCAGGAATCCCCTGACGATTTCTGTCCCCCGGAAGGCGAACCCATCTCGATGGCCAAGGAACGGGTTCGCAAGGGAATCCGAAAACTGATCCGTCGTCCCGGGGGCTGCGTGATCGCGATGATCGTCCCCGATCCGCTGGCGACGTTGGTCGAAAGTTGCCTGCGCGGCGAACAGTTGAGCAATCTGTGGCAAGCCGAAACGCGGGCCGCCGACTGGACGCTGATCGAAACCACCACCGCGTGACCCGGACCCGGCCCGGCACCGACGGGCCGAAAATCCGCTGGAACCGTTAAATCCGTTCCCTGGGGTGGGAATTCACTGGCCGACGGCATTGCTTGGTACCGGATTTGATCGGTCGCGGCCACGATCGTGTTTGCAGACCGAATACACTGCATCGCACGGTTCAACACCGCTGTTGGTTTCGTCGGTTCGATTCGGACCGATTCGACGGCCGCGGGTACTTTCGCCGCGGATCGGCGTTCGAACTGTGACAAGCCGCCGCACCTTTGACTTTTCGGGGTGACTCTTCTGGGGCCGAACGCGATGCGACAATCGTGGGGATGCCTTGGTGGACGTTACCAAGGGTTTCGCCGCCGATGATTCGATTGCCTTCATCACCGTTTTCACATCCATCCGCGCCAGGCGGCCGTCGTGTTTTGACGGCGGCGTCGATCTGTTTGGCTTGGTTTGTTTTCGCCAGCGTGGATGTTCAGGTTGTCCGGGCCGATGACGCCGATTCCATGCAGCGTCCGGAGATGTGTGACCGGATCGACGCCCGCATCGAATCGGTGTGGACCGATTGGGAAATGCGTCCTTCGGCCGAAGCGGATGACGCGACGTGGTGCCGTCGTGTGTTTCTGGATTTGATCGGCCGGATCCCTTCGGTCGCCGAACTGGAAGCTTTCACCGACGATCGATCACCGCAGAAGCACGTCGCACTGGTCCAACGGTTGTTGCACGACGATCGGTACACCGCGGAGTACGCGAATCACTGGGCAGGCATTTGGACCAACCTGCTGATCGGACGCAGCGGCGGGATGGACCGCCGATCGTTGACCGACCGCAGCGGCATGCAAAAGTACCTGCGTGATTCGTTCGCGGGAAACCGGACCTACGACAAGATCGTGTTCGACTTGATCACCGCGACCGGGACCACCAAGCCCGGCACCGAGAACTTCAACGGTGCGGTGAACTTTCTGGTTGATAAAGTCAACGCCGAAAAGGGAACGCTGGCAACCAGCAGCACGTCCCGCATCTTCCTTGGCCAACAAGTCCAGTGCACACAGTGCCACAATCACCCGTTCAATCAGTGGAAACAACAGAAGTTCTGGGAATTCAATTCCTTCTTTCGGCAAACGCGAGCCTTGCGGCGATTCCAGTCGGGAACCCGCGACATCGATCACGCCGAATTGATCGACCAAGACTTCGCCGGCGAAGCGGGTGATCCGGATGATGCGTTGGTGTTTTATGAATTGCGAAACGGCTTGACCAAGGTCGCGTATCCGGTGTTCACCGACGGGACCGAGGTGGACGTCAGCGGATTCGTCAGCGACGTGAATCGGCGACAGGAACTGGCGCGGCTGATGCTGCAAAGCGAGTTTCTGGACAAGATGATCGTCAATCGGATGTGGGCGCACTTCTTGGGCTACGGTTTCACTCGACCGATTGACGATCTTGGGCCGCACAACCCGCCGACCCATCCGGAGTTGCTGGATGAACTGGCTGCGGAATTTCGCCGAAGCAGTTACGACCTGAAGAAACTGCAGGCTTGGATCACACTCAGTCGGCCCTATCGCTTGTCGGCCACCAAGAACGCGACGAACGAATTGGACGATCCGTCGATCGGCGAGACGCCCAAGTTTTCGCGTTTCTATCTACGTCAGATGTCCGCCGAGCAACTGTATCAATCACTGTTGACGGCGACCGGTGCAACCCCCGAAGGCAGCTACGAAGAACAGGAACAACAACGACGACGTTGGCTGCAGCAATTCGTCGTTGCTTTCGGTACCGACGAAGGCGATGAAGCGACGACGTTCAACGGATCGATCCCGCAGGCGTTGATGTTGTTCAACGGTGAATTAACGCGGCGAGCCACCAAGACCGAGACGGGCGGATTTCTGGATCGGTTGACCCGCACATCGAAGTCACCGCGTGAATCGGTACGCCGATTGTTCTTGGCGGGTCTGGCACGACAACCGACTGCACCGGAGATCCGCATCGCGGCCAAGCTGATGGCGGCCCGGGGCGGCGACCAGAAAGAAATGCTGGGCGACATGTGGTGGGCCATTTTGAACAGCAACGAATTCATCATGCAACATTGACGACGACGCCCGCATATCAAAGCAACGTTTGACTTTTCTTCTTTTGGGAAACGGACCATGTTCTTCACCACTCCGACGGGAATGACACGGCGGCACTTCATCAGCCACCTGGCCGGCTCATCCGCTATGGCCGCTTCGGCGATGACGCTGGGAAGCGCGATCGGTGCCAACGCTGACAGCCTGCGGAAGAACCGCAAGTCGGCGATCCTGTTATGGATGGGTGGCGGTCCGTCGACGATCGACTTGTGGGACTTGAAACCCGGCGCACCGACCGGCGGTCCCTTCAAACCGATCGGAACGACCGGCGATGTGCAGATCTGTGAACACTTGCCCAAGGTCGCCCAGCAGATGCAGCATCTGTCGATCGTCCGCAGCATGTCCACCCGCGAAGCGGACCACAATCGCGGCCGGTATTACATGCACACCGGTTTCGTTCCCAACCCGAACATTGAACACCCGACCTATGGCAGCGTCATTTCACACGAATTGATGCACCAGAGACCGGAATTGGAAATCCCCCCCTTCGTTTCGGTCGGCGGCAGTAGCGGCGGTCCGGGATTTTTGGGCATGGCTTGGTCGCCGTTTTCAGTGACCAGCGATGGTCGCGTTAGGAACTTGGAAATGCGGCTGGACGACCAGCGTTTGCGCCAACGTGTCGCGGCGTTGGATTTGATCGAAAGCGGATTCATTCGACGAACTCGTGACACGCCGGCTGGTGAACACGCCAAGGTCTTGGACAAAACCGTCGCGTTGATGACCAGCGACCAGATGAAAGCGTTTGACGTCGACAGCGAACCCGAGGCGATGAAGGAACGCTACGGGACCAACCGTTTCGGCCAAGGCTGTTTGCTGGCCCGTCGGTTGGTCGAAGCCGGCGTGCCGTTTGTGGAGGTCGACTTGGGCGGCTGGGATAATCACCAGGGGATCCATGCGACCCTGCGCGATCAACGCTTGCCGGTGTTGGACCAGGCGATGAGTGCGTTGGTCGAAGACCTGAACCAGCGTGGCATGTGGCAAGACACGGTGGTCCTGTGGATGGGCGAATTCGGGCGAACGCCTCGGATCAATCAAAACGCCGGACGCGATCACTTTGCCAGGGCTTGGTCCTGTGTCGTCGGGGGCGGTTCGTTGCGAGGCGGTATCGCAGTCGGGCAAACGAATGCGGACGGAACCGCGGTGGACACCGAGCCGTATAGCAGCGAAGACTTAATGTCGACCGTTTGCCACGGCCTGGGAATTTCCACCGACAAGACCTTCACCAGCAAAAACGGCAGGCCGATGAAGATTGCCGGGGGTGGTAAACTGATTACCGAACTGACGGCTTAGCGAAGCGGATCGCCACTGCGGCACCACCGATGGGGCACGCAGACGATCGCCGCGGGGCCCTGACGGAAGGAAACGGTTTCGCCCAAGCCGCTTGGTAACGACTGACTTCGCCCCGCTGTGAAAGCTTGATGCCCGGATCGGATGACCCGCCCGCCGCGTCGACCGATCCGGATGGTCGCCCTGTGACGCCACAGGTCCCGTCCGACGAATCGGCCGACGACGCGAATTTGACGCCCGCCCAGCTGATCCAACGCCACCAACGTGGCGTCTGGCGGTACCTGCGCATGCTGGGGTGCGACGAAGCCACGGCGGATGATTTGACGCAGGACACATTCCTGCGAGTACTGCGGCGGAAAAACTTCGTTCAACACAATGATTCCGCGACCGCCGGCTATCTGCGTCGTACCGCCTACAACTTGCTGATTTCCCAGCATCGTAAGACCGGGCGGATGCGAACGGTGGGTGATTCGGTGGTTCTGGATGAGGCCTGGCAACGCTGGGCCGGAAAGGATTTGACCGGTGACGCCGCAACCGATGCGTTGCGGCAGTGTTTGAAACAATTGACCGATCGTGCCCAGATGGCGTTGAGGATGCGGTTTGCCGAACAGGCCAGCCGGATCGAAATCGGCGACGCCTTGGGGATCACCGATCACGGCGCGCGAAACTTGATGCAGCGGGCCAAGAAACAACTACGTGATTGCGTCGACCAACGTCTGAATCAGACCGAGTCCGACACCTGAACCATGAACGCGACGAACCCAAACGACCGCGAATTCGACGACGGCGACGAAGGCCAGGACTTGGTCTTGGACGGGTTGCTGCGCGAAATCCTGAACAACAGTGATCCGCCCGATCTGTCGTCAAAGATTCTGCGTCGACTGAGCCAGGAAACCGAAAACGTCCAACCACCTCCGGTCGTTCGGCGTGACCGAGTTTCAAAAGTAGAAAACGATGGCTCGGATGCGCCGCAAGATCCGCGCCCGGTGGTCCAGCCCTCTGGTGGGCCCGATGCGTCGGGTTCCAGAACAACGTTGGCCGTGGTGATGACCTTGGCCGCTTCGTTGTTGCTTGCCTTGGCCTGGTACGGCTGGGACACGCGACCGACCGGTGACGCCCCCTCGGTGGCAGAAAAGCCTGTGGGTCCCGACAGGGACACCGTGGCCGCCGATAACGAACCGGGGCAGGGCGATGCATTCAAACAGAATGATGCACCGGAGCCCCCCGATCAATTTGCGGCGACGCCGGATCGACCGACAGATTCGGCTTTGGCCGATGCGTCCCCCGACAACTTGCCGAGCGTCAAAACGCTTCACGACGGCAGCGATGGCTCCGGTGCAACCACCCGCAACAACCCAGGTAACACCGCGGTGGCGGTGCAGCGGATCGAACGTTGGTTGGAATCGCAACGACCGCCGGCGTTGAACGTCGCGGTGGTTGATGATCTGCTGGACGACCAGTTTGAACGCTACTGGACATCGCTTGGCGTCACACCGACGCCACAGCGAAGCGATCAACAATGGGCCCAATTTGTACGCGACCGCTTGAATGTGGATCTGGATCCTTCGTTACACGACGATGCGGACCGGATTCGACAGGTGCTGATGGGTTCCGACCAGTCCAGGACGGTCGCACGTCAATTGTTGGACGATTGGACCGATGGCGGCTTGCAAAGTGTGGGAACACAAAAGCGACAAGCGTTGATTCAGTCGCTGGCTGAAGTGATCCGCGACGGTGACAACGCGGCGGTGTGGTTGGCAGACCTGATGGGCGGACAGCATCCCGATTCGGCCGCATTCGCCAAAGCAATGTCACGGGGCGGCCCACACGCGATGGTGGGACGATTCGCATCGTTATCGATGGGTCGCGATGTCCGTTGTTTACGTTGTCATGACGCGTTGGTCGACACCGGTGCGGCGCAACAAGAATACTGGGCATTTGCCGGTCTGATTCGCAATCGTCCATCCAGCGACGCCGATTCGCCGGTCTTCTTCGACGCGACCGACGGACGACGGGTGATGACCCGACCAGGCGCAGTGATCCGCTGGGTGGTCGGTGACACTTGGCCGGCACCAACCGCTTCACGCGGCGGTGATGGCAATCGCGAAGTTCTTGATTTGGACGGTCGAATCGAACAACGAACGCGGTGGGCCCAATCGTTGACGCGTTCACCCGCGGTTGCCGATGGTCTGGTCAACGCGATCTGGGAATCGGTTTATCAACGTCCGCTGCAGGGCAGTTTGGTCGATGTCGACAGTGCACCGATGGACGCGACTTTGGGCCAGATCGAACAAACGTTGGTTGCCGATCTGTGGGCCAACCAGTTCGATTTGGCTCGTACCATCGCGCTGGTCGTCGCTTCGCCGCCGGCCGATCGGACCACTGCCGCGTCGTTATCGACCGACCAACCATGGACAATCGATCCGGCCGACGATCAAGCCTATGCGGCCTTTGCGGCTTCGCGGGCGGCGGTCAGTCGGATCTCGATGCGCAAGCGTGGCGAATTGGTGATGGCGACCGGCGGCGGATTGCTGCGGATCGAAAACGACCAAGTCGTCTTGGCACAGGGTCTTCACTCGGGTGCCGCCAACGATGACGGCCTTTCGGCGCGGGAACAGTTGCGTCAGTTACAGATGCGTGATTTTCCGGTTCGCGAAGACACGTATCCCGTCGCCTGGTTGGCCAGCGTGGCCGATGCCGATTCGCGTCTGGACCACCTGTGCTTCCTGGCGGGTTGGGACGACGTGCCGCCGCTGGTTTCCGAAGCAGATCGTTCAATGCGTGACGGCAAGATCCCGGAAAAGCTGCGTCTGCACCGTCTGTGGTGGATGATCCAGCCTTGATTCCTGATGGTCGTCAGCGGGCATCGGCCGGGTCAGTCCGTGGGGGACGAATCGCGGTGACGATTGCACTACACTGATGGTGCACGGCGCGGGGAAGTCCGCGCCAGAAACACCCCGCCGGATTGACACCGTTCGGCCCGCTTTTCGATCTGATCTTGACGCCATGGGAATCCGATTTGCCTGCCATCATTGTGGCAAGGGACTGAACATCAAGAACGAATTGGCGGGAAAACGAGGCGTTTGTCCGGAGTGCAAGAAGCGATTTCGGATCCCTTTGTCCGACGCTGATTTTTCGATCTCCGTTGATACCGGCGATGACGAGGCCAGCGACGACACCGGTCAAAAGCCACCGGTCCAGCCCGCCGTGACCGCGCCGATCGCGGATTCGTTGCTGGACGATCCGGACGCGGCTTGGTACGTACGTCCGGCCGAAGGAGGTCAGTACGGGCCGGCAACCAGCGAAACATTGGCCCAGTGGATCGACGATGGTCGCGTGGCTCATGACGCCTTGGTTTGGCGTGACGGTTGGCCCCAGTGGCGACCGGCCCCTGAAGCGTTTCCCGAACGAGTGGACAAATTGCCCCTGGCGTCGCAAGCAGTCGACGCCCGCACCGAGGCGGCCGCCGACGCAGGCAACGCAGAACCCGCGGCGATCGATACCGACCAAGTCGCCCCCATCGATGGCACCGGCGACGCGATCCAATTGGCCGGCGATCCCGCGATCGGCGCGACTCGTGGCAAACGGACGGACCGGCGTGGGGTTTCAATCGGCATGCTGGCCGGCGTGTGCGTGGCGCTGGTCGCCGTCTTGATCTATATCGTCACCCGCTAGTCACCATCATTCCGATCTGCTGGTCACCGCGCGACCACGATGAACCCGCCGATCTTTGACGGCAAACGTGGTCGTCTGGACAAAAAGCCCGTGCCATCGGCGGCGATTCGGTGCACCTGATCGACGGTCCAACCGGCCTGGTGAACGGCCGCCGTGATTTCAGTTTGTGAAAACCGGTGCAAGAACATCTGGCTGAGCCCGCGATAGGCATAAACGTGATCGCCGAACTCCAGATCCTTCCGGGTCCAGGACTTCACCGCCGAAGCCAGCCAGCGACGCATCCCACCGGGTTCGGCAAACCAAGCCGCACGATGGTGGACATGCACCACCAACCGGCCTCCGTCGCGGGTCATCCGGCGGGCATGCTTCAGTACGGCGTTTCGATTGGCGTGTCCCTGAATCATGCCCAGCGTGCTGAACATGCAGATGGTGTGGTCGACCGAATCGTCGGCCAGCGCCCCCATTTCGACCAGGTTGGCTTGGACCGGATCGATGCGTCCGATCGGTAAATCGGGCTGTGAATCCGTCGGAATCTCTTGTGCGACTCGCCGCATCAGGTTCTGCAGCATCGGTCGGCTCAGGTCGATCGCGACCACGTCGTAACCGCGTCGGGCCAGCGGAATCGCCGATCGGCCGGTCCCGCATCCCAAATCGGCGATCCGACAGCCTGCGGTTTCGCGTCGCGGGAACAATTCCGCCAGGAATTCATCATCTAAGTGGCACAGCGGTGTATCGGCCACAAACGCGTCGTAATGGTCGGCGATCGTCCGCTGATGAAGATACTGCCAGGTTCCCGGGGCCACGCCGCGCGGTCGTCGCCACTGTGGCGGCGTCGGATCGGGCGGGGGCTGTTTCAAGTCGGTCATGCTTTCCTATAATCCCGCTCCGTGAACGACGTGTCAGCGGTCTTCCTACGACCGTCTGCATCATGGTCCCCACAGAATCTATTCCACCGCCGGCCTGGGGTCTGTAGCGACTTTGGCTTGGCTGATGTCCCAAGAGAGAACAGAAAGAGACGAACCGTGGCAGTTAAAGTCGGAATCAATGGTTTTGGTCGTATCGGCCGGATGGTGTTTCGTTCGTCGGTCACCCGCGACGATATCGAAGTGGTCGCGATCAACGACTTGTTGGACGTTGATTACTTGGCCTACATGCTGCAATACGACTCGGTTCACGGCCCGTTCAAGGGCGAGGTCGCTGTCGACGGCGACGCCCTGGTCGTCAACGGCAAAAAGATCCGCATCACCGCCGAAACGGATCCCGCCCAACTGAAATGGGGCGACGCGGGTGTCGACGTCGTCGTCGAATCGACCGGTATTTTCTTGACCGCGGATTCCGCACAAGGCCACTTGGACGCTGGTGCCAAGAAGGTGGTGATGTCGGCACCGTCCAAGGACGACACCCCGATGTTCGTCATGGGCGTCAACGACGACAGCTATGCCGGCCAAAAGTTCGTTTCCAACGCTTCGTGCACGACCAACTGCTTGGCACCGCTGGCCAAGGTCTTGAACGACAGCTTCGGCATCAAGCGTGGTTTGATGACCACCGTTCACGCCGCCACCGCGACCCAAAAGACCGTCGACGGACCGTCGAAGAAAGACTGGCGCGGCGGCCGCGGCATCTTGGAAAACATCATCCCGTCCAGCACCGGTGCGGCCAAAGCCGTCGGCAAGGTCATTCCGGAATTGAACGGCAAGCTGACCGGCATGGCTTTCCGCGTTCCCACCAGCGACGTTTCGGTCGTCGACCTGACCGTCGAACTGGAAAAGGAAACCACCTATGAGGACATCTGCAAGGCAATGAAGGCAGCCGCCGATGGCCCGATGAAGGGTGTCCTGGGTTACACCGAAGACAAGGTCGTTTCGACCGACTTCCGTGGCGAAGCTCGCACTTCGGTCTTCGACGCCGGCGCCGGAATCCAACTGGATGGCACCTTCGTCAAGGTCGTCTCCTGGTACGACAACGAATGGGGCTACAGCAACAAGGTGCTGGACTTGGTCGCGAAGATCAGCGAGTAATCGCCGACCGGCCGGCGAGTGATTCGGACACGAATCGCTTCACCGCACCTTTGTCAAACATGCCACGCAGCGGGCCCGCCGAACCATCGGCGCGGCCCGCTGCTTTTTTTATGCCTTTCCCAGTCTTGCCCGCGGCCGGCAATGACACGTGTTTGCACAGCGGCGTCTCGGTTTCCTGTCGAGACCTGGCAATCTTCCTATCCAGACATGGCAATCTCGCATTGACCGCCGCGTCGGCTGCTTGGTAGTTGGACATGAGCGAAATTCAAAATTTTCTTTCATTCCAGCGCCGCACCCGGCAAATTGATCGCTAACACGCCGTCGCCGCCCCACCCGTTCACGCCGCCATCGAGCGCCGCGGCGTTTCGATTGTTGCCCATCGTGTTGCTGTCGATCTGCATCGCAACACTGGGCGGTTGCCGCAGCCGTGCGAAGCAGGACTTGTACGTCCAAAAGCTGACCAGCGAGGTCCGATTGCTGGAAGATCAGCTGTACCAGGCTGATTACGAGAACCAAGTTCTGGCCGAAAAGCTGAAGCGGGAACGAGAACGACGCGAACGAACACGATCGACTGCCAACGCCGAATCACGTTCGACCTACCGAAACCCACCAACCGAACTGGCCCAACCGCGGACGACCACGCCCCGCGTCGAATCGACGGATTCGCCGCCGGAGCCGATCGCCGACCAGCGACCGAATGCCGATCCGGTCCCCGATGCGATTGAACCGGCCGATACCGCTATTCCACCTGCCGATTCGCCCAAGGCCGATGCCACCAACCGCGTGTTGCCACCGGTGGGCGACGACAGCGGCATGCCCGATTTGGACGACCTGGATGATCCGAGTGCTTGGATTGACGAGGGCGAAGTCATTCCACCCGGTGTCGGCGATCTGGAAACCAACGGGGCACCCAATGAATTGCCGGCCCCGGCCGACGACACCGGTACACCCGACATCGGCGAGGCGATGCCGCCCAGCGAGCCGGAACCGCCGGGCAAGTTTGATCTGCAGATCCCGCCCATCGAACCCGGTGAAATCCTGCCGCCACCGACTCCAGGAACCCCCGCCGAAGATCCGCCGGGCAAGGTGCCGTTGCCCGATTCGCTGAAAGAACTGGGCGTTCGATCCGATGCCTCGCCGATCAAGCTGTCGCTTCACCGCGGCTTTTCCGGTCCACACCAGTTCGGCGACGAAGACCACCCGGCCGACCAACCTGCCAACGGCATGCTGCTGACGGTGACGGCCACTGACCTTTCGGACCGACCGCTGGATCTGGCCGAATTCGACATCGACGCCAAGTTAAACGTGGTTGCGATCGACCCGACCGAATCGGATGAGCTTTCCGTTTTGGCGAAATGGGAATTTGATCCTGCCGAAGTCCGCGGGCTGGTTAGTCGGGTTCCCGTCAGCGGCCTGCGAATCCCCGTCATGTGGGACGACGTCCCACCGTCGGTCAGCGAAGTGGTCATCCAAGCAACCCTGGCGACCAATGACGACAAACTGTCATGCGAAGGTGTCGTGCGTCTGGACAAGCCCGCCGGTGCGAACGGTTGGATGCCCCGGGGGGACGATGTCCAGCGTGTGAAGACGGCAATGGCCGACGAATCCGACGCAGATGCGGATTCAGCAAACTCAACGATTCGCTGAATCGGTCCAACGGTACAGACGCAGCGAATTCAAATCGCGCACGACGACCAGGTCGTCACGCACTGCCAGGTGAGCCCAAGCGTCGGTAGCGACTTGCGCTGTATCCACCACGCGAAACTCGTCCGACGTCGGTTCGATCAAACGCAGAACGCCGTCATTGGCAAGCGACAAGATTTGCCGATCATTGTGAACCAAGCTGCAGTAGTCGCCGATCGGACGCGACGTCCAACGAATGCTGCCGTCTTGTAAATCCAAGCAAGTGAACCGCTGGTTCTTCAAATGCAGATACACGTTGCCGTCAATCACGACGGGCGATGACATGTAACCCTGCGTCTTTTGACTCCAAACCTCGTTGACCGTCCAGCCGTCTGGATCATCGTTGGCGATCTGAAAAAGGTGGCTGCGTCCGCTGTGGGCGGCGGTAAAGATTCGGTCGCCGATCACAAGCGGCGTCAAGATATTCATTCCCCGAAACGCCTCCACCGGCGTCTTCCAAAGCACGGTCCCATCGTCGGGATCCACGCCGCACAACTCCAGTCGTGTTTGCACCACCAACTGTTTCTTGCCCGCGATCACCGCCATGACCGGACTGGAAAACGCGCCACTGGACATCATGTCCGACGAACCGCCCAAGACCGTCCACAGGACTCGCCCGGTGGCCAAGTCCACCTTAATCAGCCCACCGCCGGACTGCACATAAACGACGTCCCCGTCAATCAGTGGAGAGCAAACCGCACCGAAAGGTTGCAGGGGCGTACCCTCGCTGGCAGGCAAGTCGTTCCTCCAATTCTCTTGTCCGGTCTGCGGATCCAACGAAACCAACACGTCCCGCATCCCCAGAATCACCAAATGACCGGGAACGCACGCGGGGGTGGAACGAATCCAATCACCGTTCTTGGCGGCAAAGAACGGGACCGCCATATGACCTTCCCAGCGACGGTTCCAAACCATTTGCCCGTCGGACAACCGATACGCCGTGACCTGTTCATACTTGCGGTCAATGGTTTCGGTGGTGAAGACCAGATCATCCAGCAACACCGGCCCGCTGTAGCTGGGTGAATGATCTTTGGACCATTGCAATTGCAACCTGCCGTCCAGCTTGTCCGGCCACGACGATCCCGGGATGCGTCCATCGCGATCGGGGCCACGCCACTGGTTCCAGACGCTTGCACCGGAGCCCGTTTGATCCCCGGTTGTCGTGACAGCGGAGTCCGCCGCTGACGCCGAACCAGCGTCTCGCATCGAAGCAAACAACACGGCCCCCAAAACCAACGCAGCGTGAATGATTCGATTCAAAGCAGTCTTCTCCCCGATGCAGTGTCGGGCGACGCATGCGTCGCTCGACGCACTGTGATAACGACAGCCCAAAAGCTCGGTAACTCTAGCCGTCGGTCAATCCGCTCAGTTTGCATCCGAGACTTCGGGTGTACCGGTCGGCAATTCCTTCAAGCCCAAGTGGGTCTTTAGGAAATCGATGGTGTACGCCTGGACGTCGGGATCGTCCATGATGAATGAATGCAGCAGGGGAAACGTCTGGGTGTCGGCTGCCCCGGGCAAATAAGCTTCTTCGACGCTGACGACAAAGTCACCGGCGCCCTCGGTCAACGGGTTTTGGATGGCTTCATCGGACAAGTCTCCCGCGACGATTGCGAAGGGGAACGGCGGAATGGCCAAGTGCTTTTCTAGTTTTTCAAATTCCGGCCCCAACTCCATGCCGCCCTGGCCGGTCACGATGCCGAACACACCCGTTTGCGCCAATCGCTTGGCAATGATCGCGCCCTGGTTGGGCGGCCCCAGCATGACCATCGCCTTGCAGCGTGGCAGCAAATGGTCCGGATCGCCGGACGCTTGCAGATCGGCAATCAAGTGCCGCACAACAATGTTCCCCATGCTGTGGCCGACAAAGGCGATCGGCCGATCCTTGGGCAGCGACCGCAGCGTATCGGCCAATGCCGCGGCGTGTTCGGCGACGCCGCCCCGAGTGCTGGCGTAGCTGTAGGTCACCGCGTCCAACTGTTCGTCTTTCTCGATCGCGTCTTCCAAGCCCATCATCGACCGGTGGCTGCGAAACAATCCGTGCAGCAACATCACGACTGGTTTGCCGCCGGCGTCCGACGTGACCGCGGGCTTCAATGGGCACAGCTGATCCAAGACGGCTTCACAGGCCTCGCGGCTGCCCCAAGCCCGCCGAACGTCTTTCTGGTCCAACAGCCGCCAGTGCTTGGTCAACACGTTCTGCTGAATCCGGTATTCTTCCCGGTGAACGTGGTCGGTCCAAAATTGTGAACCCCCGGCCGTTTTCAATGGCACATTCCACATGGATTTGGGTGCCGGTTGGTCTTCGGATGACACCTCGGTCTCCTGAGCGTCGGAACGTACCTGCAAAACGCAATTTTGAATCACAGCGGCGGCCGTGATTGCGGCAGCAAATGATGCCAGCTGGACGGCTGATTTTATAGAACGCATGGCGAACGCGATGATGGGTGGCAAGTGATTTGCAACGTCGAATCCAGGGGGATCCACCGAAGCGAGAATTTCGGCAACTGAAACAGAACCGAACATCCCGCCGGAACATAGAGCCCGCCCGCGGCCCCGATCTTCGCCCCAGAACCGAAATTTTTGATTCGCGGCTTTGCATCCCCCCCTTAGCCCGAGGGCAGGGAAGCACCATTTTTGTAAAAGATCCATCACCATGAACAAGCCCGCCGACGCGATTGATCCCGTTTGCGGCATGACCGTTGATCCCGACGGAGCGCCGCACCGACATCATCAGGGCACCGATTATTACTTCTGTTGTCCAGGCTGTGCGGAAAAATTCGCATCGGATCCTGAAGGCACGTTGCGACGACGGCGTGAAAAGGACGCGGCCAAGGCCCAGAATCACGGGGCATGTTGCGGCGGCGGCAATGCCGGGCTGCCCGTGCTGCAAATCGGTGGCGACAGCACCCCTGGCGTCTCCGGCGGTGATCCGGACGCCGTTTATATCTGTCCGATGCACCCCGAGATCGAACAGGTCGGGTTCGGCGATTGTCCGATTTGCGGAATGGACTTGGAACCCAAACAGGTGCAAGTCGCCGGCGATGTTGCCGATGATCCCCAGTACCAAAACATGCGACGTCGTTTCTGGATCGGCGTCGCCTTGTCGATCCCACTGCTGATCTTGTCGATGGGCCCGATGATCGGCATACCGATCACCCAATGGGTTTCGCCGCGTGTGGGCGGTTGGATGCAATGGGCATTAGCAACGCCGATTGTTTTTGGATGCGGCTGGCCGCTGCTCGTTCGTGGCGTCAAGTCGTTCCAAGGTTGGAACCTGAACATGTTTTCGCTGATTGCGGTGGGCACCCTTGCCGCATACGCATTTAGCACGGTCGCCTTGATTGCGCCGGCATTGATTCCCGATGCGTTCCGTTCCGGAGACGGCCTGCCGCTGTATTTTGAATCGGCTGCGGTCATCATCACCCTGGTTCTGATGGGCCAAGTCCTGGAACTGCGTGCCAGAGGTCGCACCGGAGATGCCATTCGCCAGTTGATGGAACTGACACCCGACACGGCACACCGAATGGACGACGGTGGCAACGAAACCGACGTGTCACTTGACGAAGTTCGTCAGGGGGACCGATTGCGGATTCGACCTGGCGAAAAAATCCCCGTCGATGGCGAAGTGGTCGATGGCCAAAGCCACGTCGATGAATCCATGATCTCCGGCGAACCGATTCCGGTAATGAAGCAGACCGGCGATTCGTTGACCGGCGGCACCTTGAACCAGTCGGGCGCATTGACGATGACGGCGACCAATGTCGGCGATGAAACCGTGCTCAGCCAAATCGTTCAAATGGTGGCCCAAGCCCAACGAAGCCAGGCTCCGATTCAACGACTTGTCGACAAAGTTGCCCAGTACTTCGTTCCCGCCGTCATCGTTTCCGCGGTGATCGCCTTCATCGCTTGGTGGGCTTTGGGACCGGAACCAACCTTGGCACATGCGTTTGTTGCCGCCGTGGCCGTGCTGATCATTGCCTGCCCCTGTGCGTTGGGCCTGGCGACACCAATGTCCGTGATGGTCGGTGTTGGTCGTGGTGCCAAAGAAGGCGTCTTGATCAAGGATGCCGAAGCGATCGAAGTGATGGAGAAAGTCGACACCATCGTGGTGGACAAAACAGGCACGCTAACGGCCGGTCGTCCGGAGGTCACAGCCGTTCGAAGCATCAGCGACGATGCACCGGAAAGCTGGATGCAGCTGGCGGCGATCGCCGAATCGTCCAGCGAACACCCGCTGGGGCGGGCCATCGTCAGGCGCGCCGCCGACGAACCGTTGTCGACGCCCGAGACCTTTGAAAGTACCACGGGCCGTGGTGTCACCGCACAACACGATGGTCAGGTGATTCGCGTGGGGCAACCGGATTGGCTGTCCGACAACGGCATCGACGTTCCCGAGAAAGCCACCGCGATGATGGCCGAATTGCAGTCCGATGGTGCGACCGCAGTGCTGGTGGCAGTCGACGATGTCGTCCACGGTGTGATCGGGATCACCGATCCGATCAAGCCGTCGACCGAAGATGCGATTGCGACTTTGCATGGTTCCGGCAAACGGATTGTGATGATGACCGGCGACGCCCGGAGGACCGCTCAAGCGGTCGGCGAAGCACTCGGGATCGATCAAATCCATGCAGGTGTCACACCACAGCAAAAGCATGACCTTGTCCGCGACATGCAGCGTGACGGTCACGTCGTGGCCATGGCCGGTGATGGGATCAACGACGCCCCGGCTTTGGCGGCGGCCGACGTGGGCATTGCCATGGGAACCGGCGCGGGGGTCGCGATCGATTCGGCCAAGATCACGCTGGTCAGCGGTGATTTGCGAGGCATCGCCGCTGCGGAAACGCTAAGCCGAAAAACCATGGCCAACATCCGCCAGAACCTGTTCTTTGCGTTCGTCTACAACGCGGTCGGCGTTCCAATCGCTGGCGGCTTGCTCTATCCCTTGCTCGGTTGGATGCTAAGCCCGATGATTGCCGCCGCGGCGATGAGTTTCAGCAGTGTGTCAGTGATCGCCAACGCCCTTCGGCTTCGCAACCTTCGCTTACAAATGGACCGAGGAAACGAGTGAACGTTTCGGAATTTCTGGACCAACACTTTCATCATTTCAACGCCCGCGAAACCGTCCAGGCGGCACGCGTCTATCGTGACTTTGTCCGGCCTGATGGTGGTGGCGGAAAGATGATGGTGACTCTGGCCGGTGCCATGTCCACCGGTGAAATTGGTCGTTCTTTGGCCGAGATGATTCGCCAGAACAAGGTGCACGCCATCACGTGCACCGCCGCCAATCTGGAAGAAGACGTCTTCAACTTGGTCGCCCACGACGAATATCGGATTGTCGAAGATTGGCGAGCCTTGTCGGTCCAGGACGAGGTCAAACTGCGCGACGAAGGATTCAATCGCGTGACCGACACATGTATTCCCGAAACCGTGATGCGGCACCTGGAAGCGCGACTGTTGCAGTTATGGCAAAAGGCCGCCGACGAAGGTGAATCGCACAGTCCGGCCTGGTACATGATGGAAGTGCTGCGGGACGAAACCCTGAAAGAACACTATCAGATCCCAGTGGAAAACAGTTGGCTGATGGCCGCCATGCAAGCCGGCATTCCCGTCTTCGTTCCGGGATTTGAAGACAGCACGCTGGGCAACATTTTTGCCGCACGCGTCTATGAGAAGAAAGTCGCCCGGCATGACGTGTATTGGTCCGGCACACGCCAGATGGAAGCTCTGATCCAGTGGTACCAGGATACCGCGGTCGACAGCCCGATCGGCTTCTTCCAAATTGGCGGCGGCATTGCAGGTGACTTTCCGATCTGTGTCGTACCGCTGCTGATCCAAGACTTGAAGCTGGACATTCCTTTGTGGGCGTACTTCTGCCAAATCAGTGATGCGGTGACCAGCTATGGCGGCTACAGCGGCGCGGTGCCGAACGAAAAAATCACTTGGTACAAACTGGAACCGGAAGCCCCCAAATTCATGATCCAAAGCGACGCATCGATTGTGGCACCGCTGATGTTCGCCTACGTCCTAGGCTGGTAGATCGACCTGGGCAAATTGATCGACTGGCGACGCCCCAAAGGTGACGTTCAATGCTGATCCAAGGTCAATACCAAAGCGGATCACTGGTGTTTCCCGGCAGCTTCAATCCCGTCCACGACGGCCACTTGGCGATGGCGGACGTGGCGTCACGCAGGTACGCCGTGACGGTTCAGCCGGAAATTTCCATTGCCAATGTCGACAAGCCGGACATTGACGATGCGGATCTGCAACGCCGCCTGGCTCGGGTGCAACGAATCGGAATCCCCTTGGTCACCCGCGCGGCACGTTTTTTTGAAAAGGCCGCCTGTTTTCCTGGGTGCCGTTTCATCATCGGTGCCGATACGGCACTTCGGTTGAACGATCCGGCCTATGCCAACCATTGTCCCCGCCAACGCGACGATTGCATTGCGAAGATCCAACGCCATGGGTGCCGGTTTGTCGTGTTCGGGCGGTTGATCGGACACACGTTTCAAGACGCGACAACGTTACCGCTGTGTCAAAACCTATTGGCCATCTGTGATTTGGTTCCCGAATCAGATTTTCGCATCGACATCAGCAGCACGCAGTTGCGGTCGACGTGGCCTGATCAATCACCGCCTTAGCCACCTTACCGGCCTGTCCGATCAGCGGTGCAATGCCGACGCCACGCAGTGCGTTGCTGCATAAGTGCAGTCCGGGAATCCTGGCAATATCGGCATCGATCGTGGCGACTCGATCCAGATGTCCAATTTCGTATTGCGGCATTGCCTTGTTCCAGCGAACCACCGTTTGATGCACCGGAGTCCCCGACAATCCAACCAGATCCCTCAGCTCATCAGTGGCCAGTTGAACCAAGTCCGCGTCATCACGCTGCAGCAAATCGCTTTGCAACATGCCGCCGACAAAAACGCGAACGATCACATGATCGGGCGGACAACGACCGGCGAACTTTTCGCTGGCAAAGCTGGCGGCCAGAATGTTCCGATTCTCGATCGCCGGCATGACCAGACCAAAGGTGGGTGGCAACCCGGGCATGTCTTCACGACGCACCACCATGACAACGATTCCCGCGGACGCCGAAACGATCGACGCCAGCTGATCCGATGCGGCGGGCGCCAGATCGGCGATCAGATTCGCGGTGTGTGATGCCGGCGTCGCGACAACGACTTGGTCAAAGCTTTGCACCGAAGCATCAGCCAGTTGCAAATCAAAACCGCCACGTTCATTGCAATCAATACGGTTGACCGCGGCGTTAGTACGCACCGACGTGGGCGGCAATGAATCGGCCAACAGGTCGATCAAGCCTTGCATGCCGAATCGAAACGCACGGAATTTTTCATAACGTGCGCCGCTGCTGGTGGCTTCGACGCCATCGCGTCCCCCGAACCGACGACGCAGTGTCGCGGCGGTCAACGATCCATGTTGACGGACCATCGCGTGGATCGGGGCCATCGTCGCACGCATGCTCAACCGTTCCACGTCGGCGGTGTAGATCCCGGCGACCAACGGCTGGACGATCCGCTGTAGCAATTCGTCCCCGAATCGTCGGCGGACGAATGACGCCACGCTTTCATCATCCTCCGAATCTGGTTCACGAATGCAGGGTTCGGCCAGCAGACGTAGTTTGCCCTGCGGCGAAAGCAATGGCGTGGTGACCATGGAACGCAAACGCGTGGGCCGCATCAGCACGAATCCCTCGGGAATGCTGCGCAGACGTCCTTGGTGGACGATCATCGCGCCGCGACCGGCCGTCTTCGGATGGATCAAGCGATCGGACGCGTCCAAACGATCGATCAAATCCAGCGCCGACGATGGTTCGGTCGCCAGCATATCGGCACCGCGATCCAGGTGGATGGTCCCCAGATCAGCATGTTCCAACGTGGACGTGCCGATGACACCGCCCACGCGATCAGAACTTTCAAAAAGACAGGCATCGATCTCCGGTGCATCCAGCCGCAACCACGCCGAGGTCGCCAAGCCGGCCAAACCGCCACCGATGACCGCAATTCGAGTTTGACGAATCACCGGCCGTATTCATCCCCATACTCGTCGCCATACATCTCTTCTTCTTCGCCGTACCCGTAATCCTCTTCGCCATAGCCATAGCCGTAATCGTTGCTTTGTCGACCGCCCAGATCGATGCCCAAGTCTTTGGGGATCATTTGCCCCAGCGTTTCCGCCCCGGCGATCAAAGATTCCATGGCCACATGGAACTCCTTGGCCGTGCCGGCATCGCGCAGCGGTTGCAGGAACGGCCCGGCGACTCCGCTGACCATTGCCGACACGCCGCCGCCACCGACGCTGCCGTCGTCGGTTTCGTCCAGCTTCGCCTGCCATTGTTCGACTTGTTTGTCCCAGTCTTTGGCCAAACTGGACGGCAACCAGAAACCGTCGACCTTTTCCAAATCGAACTGGACCTTTTGCTTTTCGCTGATGACTTGGGTGACCGTGACCTTGCCATCCTTGCCTTCATCAAACGTCATTTCCGGTACACCGCCGGACGCCGAATCATCCATCAGCGGGTGCAAATAGGCCGCCATGGCCGTGTCGTAATCTGCCAACCACTTTCCAAAGGGTTGGGTTTTCAAGTCTTCCAGCTTCAGCGTTTGTGGATCGAAACCGGACCGCATCATATTGGCGGCTGCCAAGGCCATTTCACGAAGCTGTGCCTTGGTTTCCGGCGACACACTTTCAAAGCGTGGGTGCGAAAACAACCAATTTTGACGGGTCACGATCGTGTCACCCACTTGATGAATCGTGGACGTGACCGCATCGAAAGCCGACGGGTCCAGTTTTCCAGCGGCCTGGGCAATGATCTTTTCCAGATCTTTGCGGTACAGGGGCGGCAATGATTCGAACAGCACGCGGATGTGACCGGCCTGCAGTTGGGCAACCATGTGGTTGAACGCTTCTTCGGCGGAAACGTTGCGTGGCGGAGGTTGATACGCCGGCGCCGGGTCGGGCTCGGGCAGTGGTTCGGGAGCCGGGGCCGCGGCGATTTCCGCTTGCTGTTGCAACTGCTGGATCGAAGCATCGCGATTCTGATCCAGTTCGGCCGCCAAGTCGTCCGCTTGGATACGGCTGTCTGACCGCAGGTCTTCCATTTTGACGGTGACGCGGCGCCCCCCACTGGTTTCCAGCACCACGTTGTCGCCCCAACGTCCGATCATGCGGGCTTCGATCGAACTGGTACCTTCAAGATTGGTCCAGGTTTCCGCCGACAATGGGCCGGCCATCACGACGGCCAAAGCGACCGACATCAGGGATCGACGGCCCAAGTGACCGATCGGTTGGTGAGTTTTGTAGGCGGCGCGGAAGCCGATTTTTGTGGTCTTCATGTCCGGACCATCAGAAAAGTGATGCGGGAAAAATTGGCGATCAGAAACGTCGGCGATGGGGATCGCGGCGACGCCCCCAGTTTAAGTCGCGACGTGATCGCTTGTCAGGGATTGTCAGGACTTCTTTGACGATGGGTTTCCCAAGCGAATCGCACTGCAAAACGCCTGGGAGGATCGCCCGGGACATCGAATCGTGGCAAACGGACGAGGAAGATTGACGAAAATTCCAGATACACGATCCCATACCGGGCGGATCGACGCGGCAGCGTGATGACGCGTTGTCGCAAACCTTTCTGGTCCGGGGCCGATGCAGTACAAACGATTCTTTCGCGCACCTTCGACGGCTGCCCGACGTTCGTGGTCAAACTGACACGACAATCGTGTCAGCAAATCCCACCGCCCCAGCCGTCGATGTTAAAACGGTCGCATCCCAAACCGATCGCCAAACGCCCGCGAGCCCCGACGTCGGGGCCGGCATCCATCCAGCGTTAAGAACCACGAGAACAGCATGTCCAGCGAACATATCGACCTGAGCAATACGATCGCTTTGATTTTGGGTGGAGGCCGTGGGACGCGTTTGTTCCCGCTAACAAAAATTCGTGCCAAACCGGCCGTGCCGTTGGCCGCAAAGTATCGGCTGATCGATATCCCGATCAGCAACTGCATCAACAGCGGTCTGAATCGGGCTTACGTGTTGACTCAGTTTCTGTCGGAAAGTTTGCACCGGCACCTGCGGCAAACCTACACGTTCGACATTTTCAGCGGCGGTTTTGTCGAACTCTTGGCCGCACAGCAAACCGTCAGCGAAGGCACCGATTGGTACCAGGGCACCGCCGATGCGGTGCGCAAGAACTTGGTGCACCTGCGAGAAAGCTGGATCGAACACATTTTGATTCTGTCCGGCGACCAACTGTATCGCATGGACTTTCGCGACATGATGAAGACGCACATCGACAGCGGCGCCGATGCGACCATCGCCGCAATTCCGGTGGACCGCAAGGATGCTTCGGCACTGGGCATCATGCAGGTCGATGACAGCGGACGAGTCCGCGGCTTTGTCGAAAAACCGCAAACCGACGAAGAACTGGCCAAAGTCAAAATGGATCCGGCTTGGATCGAAGCCCGCGGGATCCCCGCTCAAGGTCGCGAATGTCTGGCCAGCATGGGCCTGTACATCTTCAACAAATCGGTGATGGTCGACTTGTTGGAAAGCAGCACCCACGAAGATTTCGGTAAAGAAGTTTTCCCCGCCGCATTGGATTCGCACAAAGTCAACGTGCACCTGTTCGACGGATACTGGGAAGACATCGGAACGATCCGCGCGTTTTACGAAGCTAACCTGAGCCTGGCCGGAAAGAACCCGCCCTTCGACTTGCGGGACCGAAACGCACCGATCTACAGTCGGCCACGATTCTTGCCGCCGACGATCATGGGTGACGCCAAGATCCACAACAGCCTGATCGCCGACGGATGCCACATCGGCAACAACGTGACGATCGAAAACAGCGTCATCGGTTTGCGAACCGTCGTCGGTGACAACGTGACGATCCGTGACAGCGTCGTCATGGGAGCCGACTTCATTGAACGACGCCAAGGTCCACGCGATGGCATGTTGCCGGTCGGTATCGGCGCCAACAGCCAGATCAGTGGCGCGATCTTGGACAAGAACTGTCGGATCGGGGAAAACGTCGTGATCGAAAACGCCAGCAAGGTCGACTATCACGGCGAGGATGACGCCTTCCAAGTCCGTGACGGCATCTCCATCGTCATCAAAGATGCCCAGATCGAGTCAGGGTTTCGGTTCTAAGAAATCCAACGCCGCATGACCTCGCCGTTCGCGTGCCTTCTTCCCGGAGGGCACGCGATGATCTTTCACCACCGAACCTGTTTCCTTCCAATTCGTGAAATTGTCATCCATGAGTTCCCAACCGTGTCGCTGGGGTTTTCTGGGCGCCGCCGCCATCGCAAGAAAGAACTGGAAAGCCATCCGACTTAGCGGCAACGGCGTCATCACTGCGGTTGCCAGCCGGAGTGCCCAAAGGGCGGCCGATTTCATTGCCCAGTGCGAAGCCGAAGTGCCGCAAAGCGTCACTGCCGAAGCGGTCGAAGGTTACGACGCGTTGCTGCAACGCGACGACATCGACGCGGTCTATGTCCCGTTGCCCACCGGTATCCGCAAGCCGTGGGTCTTGAAAGCCGCTGCGGCGGGCAAGCACGTCTTGTGCGAAAAACCGGTCGCGGTCCATGGCGATGACGTCGCCGAAATGATCCAAGCTTGCCAAGACGCGGGCGTGCAATTCATGGACGGCGTGATGTTTGATCACAGCACGCGGTTGGCCGGAATTCAAGATTCACTGCGTCCCGGTGGCCCGGTCGGCAACGTGCGCCGTATTCAAACCCATTTTTCCTTCAACGGCGGTGACGATTTTGTGGGCGCCAACATTCGCGCCGACGCCGAACTGGAACCGCACGGCTGCTTGGGTGATCTGGGCTGGTACTGCATCCGGTTCACGCTGTTCGTCACCGGTGGCCGGATGCCCGAATCGGTTTCGGCCCGTACGTTGACGCCGATCGGCCAGGGCAGCGCCAAAGTACCGGGCGAATTTTCTGCGGAAATGCGTTTCGACGATCAAACCAGCGCCGCGTTCTACTGTTCATTCTTGACGGCAAACCAACAAACGGCACTGGTCAGCGGCGATCGCGGTTACGTGGCGGTGGACGATTTTGTGTTGCCGTTTTACGACGGCTCGCTGCATTGGACCGAAAACCGACACGATTTGCAGGTGGACAATTGCCGTTGGAATTTTCGTCGTGTCAGCGACGGACGGCGTGTTGACGAGTTCGCCGGCGGCGAACCGGACGCCCAAGAAGTTCGGATGGTTCGACATCTGGGCGATATCGCCCTGTCGGGGCAACTAGAATCACACTGGCCTGAGATCAGTTTAAAGACCCAACGCGTTCTGGATGCCTGTCGGCAAAGTGCGGCGGAACAGGGTGCGGTTGTACCTATCGAGAGTTCTTGAAATCGCCATTTTGGCCGTTTCATAAGGCTCTGGACGGTTTTAGACTGTTCCCAGCCCCCCCACGTCGGCGACATCGGATGGTCCGCCGACGCCCGGTGACCATCCTAGAATCGTGATGGCTCTCCTCGGGCATGGGGGACCGCAGCGCAACAGCCCGAACCGTTTCGTCACGATCGCCCACTGGAATGTGCCCCCATGGCGGGACCGAGCCAGTCCGACTTTTTGCCGCCACAGTCATCCGAAACGGTGACCCGGGGCCAATTGCGCAAGGACACGCGTCGTTCATCGCCACTGGACCGTCACCAACCGCCGCCGTGGAAGGAAGGCGACCGGCTG
Source organism: Crateriforma spongiae (assembly GCF_012290005.1). Taxonomy (NCBI): domain Bacteria; kingdom Pseudomonadati; phylum Planctomycetota; class Planctomycetia; order Pirellulales; family Pirellulaceae; genus Crateriforma; species Crateriforma spongiae. The sequence goes on along the minus strand of NZ_JAAXMS010000003.1, from coordinate 575,110 downwards.
GGCAGTTTCATCCTGCGTGAATGCTTGGGACGCGGCAGCAGCGGTTGCGTTTATCGGGTATCGGAAATCGGCGGTGGCGAACGGACGCTGGCGCTGAAACTGTTGTTGCCCGGCAGCCCCGAAGACCTGGTCCGCAACAAGTGCGGGTTCCGGCGGATGCAGAACATCCAGCACCCGGGGCTGGTGCGGGTCCACCGCATGCACCGCTTGGACGACTTCATCGGCTTGTCGATGCAGGAAGTCGACGGTGTGACGTTGTACCACTACGTCGGCGAACTGTTGAATTTGCCGGTCGAACAGCGTTGGCAACGGCTGCTGGAACTGACCCGCGATTACGCATCCGCACTCGCGGCGATGCACCATGTGGGACTGGTCCATCGGGACATCAAGCCGCGAAACCTGATGGTCGACAACCAGGGACGCGGCCGCATCGTCGACTACGGCTTGGTCGGTACATTCGACCCACAAGAAGACCCCAACGGATTCCGGCATTACTACGTCGGCAGCCCGAACTACATGGCACCGGAAACCTGCTGGGATCGCTACTACATGCCGGCCGGTGATGTTTTCAGTTTGGGCCTGTCGATCGTCCAGGTGGCACGCAGTATCGAATCGGCGGGACGAGACGACGAAAACGACTTGCCCCGCAGCGACAGTTCGCGGGACCAGGACGGCCAATTGATCCGGGGCGCGATTCAAAGCATGGGGACCTCCATTCCCCAGTTGTTGCGTGATGCTTGTGCCGAAATGCTGGAATTGGATCCGGCCGAACGCCCCAGTGCGCTGATGATTTCACGGCTGGGCCAGCCTCCCAAAGTCAACTTGATGGCATTGGGACATGAAGAATTTTCGAGCCGACCGCTGGAATGCGACCAGATTCGCGCTTGGATTCGATGCATCGCCAGCGGCGGATCCGGGCGATTGCATATCTGTGGCGATAGCGGCATGGGTAAATCCGCGCTGCTCGACCGCGTCTTGGAAGCCTTCCCAAAGTACGGCTGGATCCAAGTTTTTCGGGCGAAGTGTTTGCCGCGCGAAGGGCAACCGCTGCAAGCATTTGACACGATCGTCGATGAGATCGTGGGCCGTTTCATGAAATCCGATCGCGAGCCGATTCGGATGGACTTGGCCAGTACTTCGGTGCTGCACGAAGCGTTTCCGGTGCTGGCCAGCATGATCAAGCCGGACGATACGATTGCGCCCCCGCCGCATGATTCCCAGCGTCTGAACGCCCTTCAAGCCGGCGTACGACTGACACAAGAACTGTCGTCCCTAGGCCCTTTGATCCTGATCATTGACGACGTCCATCGTGCCGATCGTGACAGCCTGAATTTGCTGGATGACCTGCAGGCGTCCGGTTTGGATTCGTTCGGAATCATCACGGTTTCTCGGACACCGGATCGACTGCAGCACCGTGCCGCCGATGCCACGATTCAGCTGGAACCGCTGAACGATCGGACCGCCCATCAATGGCTATGCGAAGTCAATGATCGCTGGGCGTTGGGGTTGCCGGACGACGTCATTCGACACTGGGTGTCGGTGTGCGGCGGTTGCCCACTGGACCTTCAAATGGTCGCCGATGAATTGAAACCCGGCGGCGTGCTGTCGTCCCCCGGCAACCTGTCGGGCGACCTGGGCATCGGACGCATGCGATTGTGGCGACGCCGCATCGACCAACTATCAACCGAGGCCCAGCAGGTCTTGGAATGGATCTGTGTTGCGGGCCAGGGCGTCACCTATCGCGAACTGGGCCAACTGAGCGGGCTGGGCGAAGCGGTGGACGTGGTGATTTCGGAATTGTCGCACCAGCGTTTGGTCTTGGATGACACGCAACCGACGGCCAGCGATGACAACGACGACGAACAAGGATCTGGGGGCGGTTCCGTCCGCGCGATCCACTGCAGCGTGGCCGAAGGCGTCATGGCCACGATGACCGGGAAACGAAAATTGGCGGTGCATCGCCAGTGGGCAGAACTGCTGATCGCTCGCCGTGACGCCGATTCGCTGGCCGGCCGCATCGCCGGACACCTGCTGGACGCGGAATTGCCCGGCGAAGCCGTCCCCTATGCGTTGAAGGCGGCCGAAGATGCCGAGCGTCGTGTGGCGATGACCGAAGCGGCACGGTGGCGGGAAAGGGTCTTGTCCGAACTGAGCGGGACAGAGCTTCAACAACAGCTTCGCGAAGTCGCACGCTGCTTCGACGCCGCCGATCGCCCCGCTGATTCGGGACGCTATTTCCAACAGTTGGCCGATCTGCTGGACGATTCGCCGGAAAAGACCGACCTGGAAATGATCGCGCTGGTCCAGTTCGTCCGCAGTGGTCAGCTGGGACGATTCCGACAGCGATTGGCCGACCTGAGCCGTTGCACCGGATTGCCCGCCCCCAAGTCGGCCTGGAAATCCAAGCTGGCCGTTTTGTACCGAGCCGTTCGCCTTAGCCTGGGCGGTTTTCAATTCGGTGACCTGCCGCCCCAAGACGCGGCAGCCCCATCCACCGATGGCCCCGATAACGGGTCACCGGATCAACGGCCACAGGATTCCACACTGAACACGCCGGACACCGAAGATCTACGCTTACGATGCTCGGTCGAACTCACCCGCCCGCTTTCGATGCTGGACAACGGCTTGGCGACGGAATTGGGGTTAGCGGCAACCGAAGTGGCGTACCGATCCGGCAGCGAAGCCCAGCGGTTGCACATGGCCGTGGGATCCGCCGTCTTTGGTTCCTATCAGCCGGGCCGAATGCGAGCCCGCAGCCGTCAACTGCTGGAAGAAATCCGCCCGCGTTTCGAAGCCTGTCACGACGAAAAATTGTGGGGCGACTTCCATAGCGCCTGGGGATATCACCATTTGCTGCAGTGTGACTGGGCGTCCGCAATCGGCCCGATGCAGCAATCCGCGATCCACTACGAACGATCGGGACAGCGGTGCGGATTCGAATTGTTCCATACCAAGTGGGGCATCATCTGGTCGCTGTTGAAGACCGGCGATGTCGAAGCCATGCGGGCGCTGGCCTATCAGATGCGTGACGACGCCAACCGGCGGAATGACCGATTCGGATGGCTGGTGTCCACAGGTGGGCTTTCACTGGCGGCTTGGCTGGCCGACGACGACATGAACGGAGTGTCGGAAATCCAAAAACTGACCCGCCGATCCATTCATGAACTGGGGCCACAGTGGATCGACGCGTTCGATTGGATCAGTGCAATAACACGCGACAGCTATCTGGGTTTGTGGGATCGAGTCGCCCAGTGTGATTCCGGGCCCCAAAACCGCTGGATCCGGCGTTTGGCCAAACGCTTTGAATTGCTGTCGGTCTTGAAGGATGAATTTGTCCTGCGTGGCCTTTTCGAATCCTGGAAGGATCGGAGGGATGACGACGGCCCATCCGCCGGCCAAACCAGACTAGTCGAACGAAAACTGTCACGCCGTTTGGCAAAGATGGGCGGCCAGTCGTCGGGTTACGCCGGCCTGATTACGGATCTGTTCCGCGGCAAACTTGCCGCTTGCAGCCAACAGCCCGACGCGATCGATATCTTGTCAAACGCGGCCGACCAGGCGGATCAGTTGAACCTACTGCCCTATCGCTTGGTGGCCGAAGACTGGATCCGCTTCTGCCACCACAACCAAAAGGGCACGGCACTGGTCAAGCACCTTCGAGACCAAGGCGTCGTTCGCCCGGAAAACTTCAGCCGTCTGTTCGATTAACGGCCAGCATCGACAGAATTCCCCGGGTTTGGCGCAGCAAAACGCCCGCGAGATCGATCATCACGCGGGCCGGTGCCGGTTCGCTTTGTGGGCAAACGTTGCTCGTTGCCCCCGAATTTGCTGGATCCCACATTCGAAAGGCCCGCCCCGGCAACACACGACGTTGCGAATCCGGAGCGTGACCAACCGAACAAATCGTCGACGCGGAAAATCAACAACGGGTCGCTTCGGCGCCCCGGTCGATCATCAGCCTTCGACTTCGATGCCCATGCTGCGAGCGGTGCCTTCGATCATCCGTGCGGCCTGATCAACGCTGCGTGCGTTCAAGTCGGCCATCTTCTTGGTGGCAATCTCTTCGCACTGAGCACGGGTCACCTTCGCGACCTTGTCCTTGTTGGGGACGCCACTGCCCTTCGCGATTCCGGCGGCTTGCTTCAGCAGCGACGCGGCCGGCGGGCTTTTGGTAACGAATTCAAAGCTACGGTCGTTGTACACGGTCACGATCACGGGGATCGGGGTACCGTTGTACTCTTTGGTGCGATCGTTGAACTGTTGGACGAACTGTCCCAAGTTCACGCCGAACTTACCCAACGATGTACCGACGGGCGGCGCGGGGGTCGCTTGACCGCCGGGGACTTGGAACTTGGCTTGACCGGTAACTTGTTTGGCCATGTTTGGTTAGCTCTTCGCGACGTGACTGACTGATTGGCTATTTGCGAGTGTAATGATTGTTTGTCGGGGCAAGATTGCGACGATTGCCGGCGGCGGAAACGACCGCTTCCAACGGGGCATCCCGCGACTTGCCTCAGCTTCTTACAGCGGTTCGACTTGCCAGTGATCCAGTTCCATCGGAACACTGCGTCCGAAAATATTGATGATCACTGTGACGCGACCGTTGGCTTCGTCCACGCCATCAACATCGCCTTCTTGGTTCTCGAAGTTGCCTTCCTTGACGCGAACTCGGTCGCCGACCTTGAAGGGAATCGACGTCTTGATGGTCGGTTCTTCTTCGTCTTCCTCGGCCGTACGGTTGATGAACCGCTCAACGTCTTCCGGTTCCATCGGCATCGGTTTGCCGGCGGCCCCGGTGAAATCGCTGATGCCGGCGGTCTCACGCACCAAGAACCACGTGTCATCGTTGATGATCATGTGGGCCATGACGTAGCCGGGCAGCAGCTTTCGTTTGGTGATTCGGCGTTTGCCATCGCGGGTGAACGTGGCCACGTCTTCGGTGGGCACGACGATGTCGCCAAAATACTCTTCCATCCCTTCCATCTTGACGCGTTTTCGCAGCGCGTCGGCGATCGAATCTTCGCGATTGAACGCAACCTTCAAGATGTACCAATCCATCAAAGGCTGGACATCACCGATCGGGGATTCGATTTTCTTTTCGGCTTCGGACTTTTGCGGGGCTGGTGCGGCTGGCGGCAATTCGGGAGCAGCTGGCTCCGGCGTTGCGGCATCGGCGACCGGAGCATCAGCCGCCGGCGTCGCCTGGTCCGCGCCGTCGTCTTCGACGCGATCGACCAGATCATCCAGGTCGCGAGGTTGGTCGTCGGACGATTCGTTTGGGGGGACAGACATGCCGGAATAGATTACAGACGGAATATGATTTCAAAAGACCTGGGTGGGTCCGGGATCGCAAAAGCCCGGTAATTTCAGCTGGTGACGCCCAGAACGTTAAAGAACCACTGCCAAAGCACGTCGAACAAGAACAACGTGGTGGCCAGGAAGAAGATCGTAAAGATGACCACGATCGACGCGCGGATCAGTTCATCCTTGCTGGGCCAACTGACCTTGTTCATCTCCGCTTCGACGGCGATCAAAAAGTCGGCGAAACGGGGCCAGTTTACCAGGCGAAAACCGAACCACAGGCCGGAAACCAAAACCACCCCCGGAACGACGGTGGGCCAGTAAGACCCGGCCGTCATCATTGACTTCATCGTCGAATTCAGTTGCCAGGCTCCCAGCCCGACGATCACCCAGATCGCCAGCGCGGTCGCTTGGCGGACGATCCGTCCTTGCGTGGGCTTGTAAACCGACGCTTGGAACAGTTCGCTGATCAGAGGACTGTTGTTGGCTTGGGCGATATCGCGGGACATGCATCCGCTCCCTGGGAAAGCCGTTGCGTAGTGATGTGGCGATGGTGGGTCCGAATCGCCGGACACGTCCTTGCTGACGACGAAAATCCTTGCTGACGACGAAAATGTTTCGACTTGGCGACGATTCTTGTGTGGCGGCGAACGGTCAGGGTTTCGGCACTGGATGACACGAACCGATCGCGTCGTCCATCTTCGTAAATTTGATTGGTGCAAATGGTGGGCTCGCATGCGGGGTACACCGCACGAACCCTGGTTCCGCATACCGGATGGAACGAAAATCGGACCGGAACCATAAGCCGGAACGAGTTTTCGCATCGGCGGGCCACATAAACGCAGGCCCGCAAGCCGGACGGCGGGTGGGCACCGGCCGTCTGGAACAGACGCCGGCACGTATCAGCAGGGGCGGAGGGACTCGAACTCTCAACCGCTGGTTTTGGAAACCAGTGCTCTAACCAATTGAGCTACACCCCTGGGTGAATCCAATGGAATGCCAACATTCCGCATCAGATTCGATCGGCCGAAGGGCCGTTTGTTCGCGGCGGTGCGTCCATCGCTGGACGAACGTTTGCGTGCAATGCCAGGATTGCGGATCGCAAAAACCTTGAACGCCCATCGGATACCGGGCGTCCAAGGTTAACCGTTGGATCAAGATTCCGGAAGCGTTGCCGTGATCGGCCTCGTCTTCCGACGCCCCGATCTACTCGACGATCTTGGTCACGACACCACTACCGACGGTACGGCCGCCTTCGCGAATCGCGAAGCGAACACCGTCGTCCATGGCGATCGGCTTGTGCAATTCGACGGTGACCTTGACGTTGTCGCCGGGCATGCACATTTCGGCGTCGACCAAGTTGGCCGTTCCGGTGACATCGGTCGTACGGAAGTAGAACTGCGGGCGGTAACCGCTGAAGAACGGGGTGTGACGTCCACCTTCGTCCTTGCTCAGGCAGTAAACTTCCGCTTCAAACTTCATGTGCGGCGTGATGCTGCCCGGCTTGGCCAAGACCTGACCACGCTGGATTTCTTCACGCTTCACACCACGCAGCAGGCATCCGACGTTGTCGCCGGCGCGGCCTTCTTCCATTTCCTTGCGGAACATCTCGACGCCGGTGCAGGTCGTCTTGGTGGGTTCATCGGTCAGACCGATGATGCTGACTTCTTCGCCCACCTTGATGACGCCACGTTCGATCCGGCCGGTAGCAACCGTACCACGACCTTCGATCGAGAAGACGTCTTCGATGGCCATCAGGAACGGCTTGTCTTCTTCACGAGCCGGTTCCGGGATGAATTCATCCAGGGCGTCCATCAATTCGCTGATGCACTTGCTGGCTTCCGGATCGTCGGGCTTGTTGTAAGCCGGCAGAGCCGAACCACGCACGACCGGGACATCGTCGCCGGGGAACTTGTACTTGGTCAGCAATTCGCGGACTTCCAGCTCGACCAGTTCCAACAACTCTTCGTCGTCGACCAAGTCGCACTTGTTCAAGAACACCACGATGTAGGGCACGTCGACCTGACGGGCCAACAGCACGTGTTCCTTGGTTTGCGGCATCGGGCCGTCGGCGGCCGACACGACCAGGATGGCACCGTCCATTTGGGCGGCACCGGTGATCATGTTCTTGACGAAGTCGGCGTGGCCGGGGCAGTCAATGTGAGCGTAGTGACGCTTGTCGGTCTCGTATTCGACGTGAGCAACCGCGATGGTCACCGTCTTGGTCGCGTCACGAACGGTACCGCCCTTGGCGATATCCGAATAGCCTTTCGCTTCGGCCAAGCCCTTGGCGGCTTGGACGGCGAGAATGGCGCCAGTCGTCGTCGTTTTACCGTGGTCAATGTGGCCAATCGTCCCAACGTTAACGTGGGGTTTGGTCCTTTCGAATTTGTCCTTAGCCATTCTGGTTCACCTGCGATCACGATCGTTCACACCACTATCACCGCCGAGATACGCTCAGTGGTAATCCTCCCGAATGCTGTCCGTGTTCACACCCACGGGGTCGTCAGCAAACGTTCGGCCGTGCGAGACCGCTTAATTCTGTCTATCTCTGTCGAAACGAAACAAAACGTACATCCGGCGACGGCGTGTCGACAGCGGCACCGGCCTATTCAAAGCCAGCTCCGCCGTGACCCGGTCGGTCACCATCAAGAGCTGCTGATGGGATTTGAACCCATGACCTCATCCTTACCAAGGAGGCGCTCTACCCCTGAGCTACAGCAGCATGTTTCGGCGTTCGATGCACCGCCGCTCGCGCGACTCCGCCAATCCTTCGCCCAGACAACCGGACCGAGCAAATAACCTCGGACGTCCGGTGGGCAAATCGGCGGAACCGATCGATCGAAATACACCTGGGCCAAAGCGGGTGAAGGGAATCGAACCCTCGTATTCAGCTTGGAAGGCTGCTGCACTACCATTGTGCTACACCCGCGATTTGCAACCACAAGCCGGACAACCGGCCAGGGCCACTTGCCCCCGTCGCTGGGCATCAACCGGCATCGAAAGAATCGACACGACAGACGACGCAATCACCGACGGGCTCATTCAGTGGGGGCTGCAGGATTCGAACCTGCGTAGGCATAGCCAACGGATTTACAGTCCGTCTCCTTTAACCACTCGGACAAACCCCCAAATTGTTCAAATCGAATTGATGGTTTCTTCTCGGTTACTACCCGTCTAATTCCATATGTTTTCGGTTCTAGTTTCCGACGTCTTTTTTTGGGTCTACAACCGGCCAGAGCCGAATCGCGTGGACGTTGCCGTCGCGCAAAGGCCGGGCCAGCGGCCACCAGCGTCTGTCGTTGTTGTAGAGCCAGCGGAGGGATTCGAACCCACGACCGGCTGATTACAAATCAGCTGCTCTGCCAACTGAGCTACGCTGGCCTTGTAGAAAGGGCAGAGTGTAGCGATCCGGCCCGGGGCGACAAGACGGAATTGGCCCCTGTGACTTCAATTCCGGTTGGTTTTTTGGGCGAATATTTCAACCCCGGTTCTAGAACGACACTTTCAGACCGTCTTGGGCGATCATCAGTTCGCCATAAAACGTTTTTCGGATTTTCTCCGAGTCCACCGGATCGACGCTTTCGTCCAGCGGGTTGATGTGGGTCAACAGCAACCGTTGCGGACGAATCAACGCGGCCAGTTCGGCAATCCGGCTGGTCCAACTGTGTCCGGTTTTCTCAGCCCACTGGCGATGCGTGTCTCGAAAATAGCATTCGTGGACCATCAGATCCGGCACCGACGCCGCTGCTCCGACACCCGAATCCGCCGGCAGACCGCCCGCCATGTCGGAATCGCCACCGAACCAGGCGATGTCCTGTGGGTCAGTCAGCCCCGACGTGTCGGTGGCATAAACCAAACGCTTGGCCTGGCACGACGCGACCGCCGGCCAGTCCAGCCGATAGGCGACCGAACCGCCGGGATGCGGCTGGCGACGCCAAGATACCGTCGCACCGGCGGCGGAAAATTCGGGGGTTTCGTCGATCGGCACCCACTGAACGTCCAAAGGAGCGGGAAAAATCAAATCCGCGAACAAATGGGTCTGGATGGCGTCCAGCTTGGCCGCCTCACCGAAAACACGCACCTGATCCACCGGCCGTCCGGCGACGGAACGACAATGCAAAACATCCAGCAAGAAAGTCAGACCGGCGATGTGGTCCAAATGGGCGTGGCTGATCAAGATGTCCAGATGATCCGTCTCGATCAATTCGGTCAGCCGAAACAGGCCCGTGCCGGCATCCAATACCAATCCACACTGGGGCACGCAGTAACAAGACGTATGCCGGGACCGGTTGGGGTGATACCCGGCGGTCCCCAGACAGTGAAAATCCATCGGCTTATCAGTCGCCCCAGCGAAATACCTAAATTGCAACACCGCCACGACGGCCCGGCCGAACACGACCGACCAGTCTAGCATGCCCCGGGGCCGGTTCGACCTGACGCCGGCCCGACGAGCTCTCATTCACGGTAGTCGCTGGCCGACGCCGGGGCGAAGCCCGATTTGCAGCAGCATTTTTGAAAATGCTTTGCTAAAGTGGCTGACTTGTCGATTCCCAACGATCCGTCCGAGTGTCCATGGCCACAGCGAGTCCGAATTTGTCTTCGACGCCCCGAACGCCTGACGCGTCCGTCGATCCGCCCAGCATGCCGCGAAAACGAGGCGTCCCGGAAGGCCTTTGGCTGAAGTGCCCGGGGTGCGGAGGATCAATCTACAAAAAGGAAATCCAGCAACGGCAGAACGTCTGCCCGAAGTGCGAACACCATTTCTATGTGTCCGCCAGCGAGCGGATCGAACAAGTGCTTGACGAAGGCACGTTCGAGCCGATGAACGACCAAGTTCGATCGGTCGACCCGCTGGAATTTGCCGACCGCCGCCCCTATTCCGACCGACTGGTCAGCGAACAGAAACGAACCGGGCTGTCCGATGCGGTGGTCACCGGCACGGGCATGGTCCGGGCACGTCGCGTCGCGTTTGCCGTCACCGACAGCGCATTCATCATGGGCAGCATGGGTAGTGCGGTTGGCGAGCGATTGGCCCGCCTGGTCGAACACGCCACCGCCCACAATCTGCCCCTGATCATCGTCAGCGGTTCCGGCGGTGGTGCGCGAATGCACGAAGGCATCCTGTCACTGATGCAGATGGCCAAGGTCACCGCGGCGCTGGCCAAGTACGACGAAGCCGGCGGCCTGTTCATCAGTGTCCTGACAAACCCGACGATGGGCGGTGTGGCGGCCAGCTTTGCGTCGTTGGGCGATTTGGTATTCGCCGAACCCAAAGCGTTGATCGGATTTGCCGGGCCGCGAACGATCAAAGCGACCATCGGGATCGAACTTCCTCCGGGATTTCAGACCAGCGAATTTCTGCTGGAACACGGCTACATCGACCGCATCGTCGAACGAAAGAACCTGAAAACGGAAATCGCGCGGGCGATCGACTACTGCGGCAAGTAGGCTGGCCGCGACTGATAGATCCGAATCCATTCTTGGCACCAGAATCAACGCTATGGGTCTGTTTGATTCCATCCGGAACGCTTTCGGTTCCTCTCAAAAGCACCAGGTCATCGACGTCGACACCCGCTATGAGCGGATGCGGACGAGTGCCGTGGGCACCATGAGTTCCTTCTACGTCGCCAAGGACCACAAGACGGATCGGATGGTCGGCGTCAAATTGCTGGATGTCGAGAAACACGACCAGTTTGAAGCACGGTTCAAAGGGCTCAAGAAGCCGGGCGAAGCGGAAATCGCCCTTTCGATGCATCATCCCAAGATCGTCGAAACCTACGAAGCCGGGGTCACGCCCAAGGGGCAACCGGTGATCATCATGGAGTACATCGAGGGGCCGAGCCTGCAACAAATCATCGTCAAAAAGCAGCGACACCTGATTGCCGGCATCGAAACGACGTTGATTCGCGACATGGCCGAATCGCTGAAATACGTCCACGACCAGGGATACATCCACCGAGACATCTGTCCACGGAATTACATTTGCTTGCCCGACATGAGCGGACTGAAGCTGATCGATTTTGGTTTGACGGTCCCCGCAACGCCGCCGTTCATGGCACCGGGAAACCGGACCGGGACGCCGTTGTACATGTCGCCCGAAATTGTGCGGCGTCGGCCGACGGATAAACGGGTCGACATCTTTTCGCTGGGCGTCACGTGTTACTGCCTGTGCACGATGCAGCACCCCTGGCAGGGCGAAGTCGTCACCGGCAAAGCGGCGTTGCAGCACGACACCACCGAACCCACGCCGATCCTGGAACGTGCCCCCGACCTAGACCCCAAACTGGCACGTCTGATCATGCACGCCTTGCAACCCAGCGTCGAAAAGCGGGTCCAATCGATCGACCAATTCTTGGCCACCCTTCGCACCATCGCGGCCTGAACCTTCCAACGAACAACGCTGACGCCGCGTTTCTCAAAAGGGGCCACCCAATTTATTTGCCTTTCCGGCCTCCGATGCGTACGATCGGTTGACTCGACTGACAAACAGGGAATGGATTGATGCCTCGAAAACCACGCTACGAAGTCGCGGATCCTGCCCAGGTACAAGTCTTTCACGCGGTACAACGCTGCGTCCGCCGGGCGTTTTTGTGCGGTGAAGACCCGCTGACTGGCCAATCCTTCGAACACCGGCGGCGGTGGATTCGGGATCGTTTGGAGTTCTTGGCCGGAATCTTCGGTATCGATTGCTTGACCTATTCGGTCATGAGCAACCATTTGCATTTGGTGCTTCGCAGCCGTCCGGACGTTGTCGCTGCGTGGAGCGACCAGGAAGTGGCCGATCGATGGCTGCGACTGTTCCCCATTCGCCGGCGTCCGGATGGTTCAGCCGAACCGCCGACGGAGGCGGACATCGCGGCGCTGGTGAATCAAACGGAAGTCTTGGCCGAACGTCGAAGACGACTGTCCGATGTCAGTTGGTGGATGCGGTGCATTGCCGAGTTCATCGCCAGACGCGCCAACCGCGAAGATGAATGCACGGGCCGGTTTTGGGAGGGGCGGTACCGGCTGCAAAGTCTGCTGGACGAAGCGAGCCTGCTGGCTTGTGCGGCCTATGTGGATTTGAATCCGGTGCGTGCAGCGATTGCCGAAACACCCGAAACGAGCCCTTACACCGGAGCGAAAGACCGCATCGATGACCTGCCCCGGCAACCGAGTCGATTGCGGCCAAGCATGCACGAGTGGGAGCGAAGTCGCCGCCGCCGACACAGTGGATGGATGAGCCCGGTGGAGATCAACGAGGCGAAAGATCCGGTCGGCCCCTGTATTGAGAATTCGGGACGGCGGGCAAGTTCGAAAGGTTTCTTAGGGATTTCACTGGTTCGATACTTGGAGTTGCTCGACTGGACCGGTCGGCAACTTCGGTCAGATAAGCCGGGAGCGATTCCAAAACACTTGGCTCCGATTCTGTCACGCATCGGAGTCGACACTCGGGGTTGGTGTGATGTGGTTCGCCGCTTTGGCCGCGTCTTCAAGCGTGCGGCGGGGACGCCGGAAAGTCTCGCACGCGAAGCAGTGCGGTGCGGACAGCACTGGTTGTGCGCCCCGGATAACCCACTGGGGCTCTGTTCCGACTAGCGGCACGGCGACGCCCGCTCTCCGCGGAGCAGCTAGCGCACTCGGATTCCGCTCTCCATGTAGGCAGCGAAAGGTGAGACTGCGCAACCGATCCGCTTCTAAACCGCCGCACCGGCTCATCCCTTTACTGTAGGTGCGAAAAATCCGGCGTCCCGGTCGAGCATCCCCTCCAGCCAACTGCTTCCGCGACGCCGCCCGCAGCCTCTTTCAGCCCCACTACCGAAAAACGCCACGCAATGGCAGCCACAGCATGACTATGCTTCGTTCAATTAATGGGTGGCCCTTATTATGCTATTAGCGCGAAAAGTCCGGCGTCCCGGTCGCCCATCCCCTCCAGCCAACCGCTCCCCCGACGCCACCCGCAGCTCCTTAGCCCCCCTACCGAAAAACGCCTCACAATGGCAGAGCAGCATGAACGTGCTTCGTAAATTTAATGGGTGGCCCCTATTAAGACTATTAAGACTGCTGCACCGGCCGGGGGATAGATGCCGCGACAACTGGTCTGTTCGGCAAAAACGGCCCGCGACCGTTTCAAGCTAGGCAAGCTTGGCTTTTCGGGTTGAATTCGTTGACACGAAAATTTCGCCGTAATTATACTCCCTGTGGATGCACGGCCCCCGCAGCAATTGCGTGGCGGGCCGCCGATCAGTCTTTTCTGCCCCCACCGCCAATTCTTTGCTCGGAACCCATTCCTCATGAATCTTCTCGGGAAGGCGCTGACGTTCGCCGTGTTTGCCTTGAGCATTGTGTTCATGGTCGTCGGGCTTGCCGTCAACGCATCACACCGCAACTGGCGCGACGTCGTGCTGGGCCCTGGCGGCTTGAAACAGCAAATCGAAACCGTTGAAACCACCAACGACCAACTTCGCGATTCGGCTCAGCGAACCCAAGCGGCTTTGGACCGCGAACGTGCCGCCCGTCGCACCGCTCTGGCCGCCTTGCAGACTCAGCTGAACCAACTGCAACAGGAATTGGTCCAAAGTGCGGCCGACGTGGAAGCCTTGCGTGCGGCCAATACGGAACTGACTCAACTGGACCGCTCGCGTGCGGCCGACTTGGAAGCCAAGACCGAAGAAATCACTCGACTGCGGGCCGCTCTGGTCAAGGAACGCGAGGACCGCGACACCCTGTTCGCTAAATCGCTCGAGCTGACCGACTTGCTGAACCGCGCCCGAGGCACCGTCCAAAACCAAAAGCAACGCAACGACCAGCTTCGCACCCAAGTCACTCGTTTGCAGGAAGTGGTCGAAGCCAAGGGCATTGACGTCAACGCACCGCTGGACGGCGCCCCGCCGGAACGAAACGGTGTGGTCTTGGTCGTCAACCGGCCTCGCAAACAAGTCGAAGTCAGCATCGGCAGCGACGACGGCCTGCGTCAGGGACACCTGCTTGACGTGACACGAAACGGATCGTTCGTCACCCGCCTGCGTGTCGGCTACACCGAACCGGACCGTGCCGTCGCCGAAATCTTGTCTGACTACAGCAACCGAACCATCCAAGAGGGCGACCGTGTCGACACTACCTACGAATGAGCCGCCACGGAAACAGCCACCGAACGTTTACACGGTGATGCTGATCCTGAGCACCGTCTTCATGCTGATTGCCGTCGTCGCCATGCTGATCGAAGCAGGTCGCTGGGCTCCCGATTACTGGAACACACGGACGGCACAACCCAGCGTGATGCATATCGAAGCCGACACGGGATCGCTTTTCCGCGGTTAGCCGGCGAACGCATCGGGCAAACGCACCAGCAAACAAACGTACGGGTAAGATCAGCCATCGGCTGAAGCCATGCGGGTGAGCTTACCCTGAGACGGCGAAACACAAAACTTGTAGCAGGCGACCTTGCCCCCAAGGTTGCCTGTTTTGGTTTTGTAGGCATCCACAGACGCGGACGGGCGAGCTCACAACGTCAAGACGCCCGCAGCTTTTCTGCCTCAGCCTCCAGCGCCGCGATCTCTTCTTCCAACGCTTTGGTTTCTTCTGGATCATCAGCCTGCTGCTTCGAACCGGCCAATCTCGGGCGCAGTGCGCTCAGCTTTTTCTTGATGACTTCCAGTCGTTTCTTGGCTTTCTTATCCATCTCGATTCGTTTCGTGGTTGAGCCGGTTGAGAATCCGAATTCAGAACATGGGGTTCGCATGCGAGCGCAAGGCGGCGGCGCGTCGACGGTCAAAACTCCATCAACGCAACGGCAAAGTGGACGACCAAAACCCACAAGGTCGTCCAAAGCACGGTCGCAGTGATCGCATCGCTGACGTCAGCGGCGGACTGCTTGGATCGCAGGCCTTGATAGTAGCTGATCACCGCGGTGCCCACACCGCACGCGGCGTTCTTTCCGAAAACCCAACTCGCCCCCTTCGGCCAAATAGCGTCTTGCCCGCGAAGATTTCGAAAGAAATGCTGGTCCCAAAAGTAGGACGGGATGTCGGAATGAGTGGCGGTGAACGTCACCATGCTGATCAACCGCGCGGCAAAAAACGCGATCCACTCCAACACGGGTGTGGCCACCAGAAAGGCCACCAAAATTGGAACCAACAAATAGGCCTGCGGCCGAACACCCAGCGTCCGCATCGCGTCGACCTGGCCGCCGTATCGTTTGACGCCCACGTCGGCTGCGACCGCGGCACCACAGCGAGCCGCCACCAGGATCGTCGCCAACACGGGCACCAAAATTCGATACAACGCAAACCCGATCGACGCCAACAATTCGTCGATCAACAACGGTTGCGTGTACAGTCGAAACGGCAGAAAGCGAAACGTGAAATAGGTCGTCGTGAACCCGGCGATTAAACCGGCAATGGCCAAGTACACGCACGCCGACGGGCCGCCCACCAATCGCAAGTAATGCATGAAGAATCGTCCCGCCCATTTCCATCGTGGGAAAATTGGCAACACATCGACGGGCAATCGCAGCGCACTGATCAATGCATCGGAGCTGGCCAACAGAAATGCGTCTAGCTGTTCGATCAAACGGCGTCCCATCGACCACCCACGTTTGACCGCTGCTTGTTCCGGCGCTGTTGCCGTCGCCGGGTCGGCTGCCACAGGATGCATCCACTGGCGAATCTGCGACCACTGATCGCGTGGGACGGAAACCAGCTGCTTTCGCCGGTTGTCCAAGAAAACGACTTCGTCCGCGATCGGAATCAGCGTCTGATAATCATGCGTAACGACCACGCTGGTCCGGTGATGAATCTGCTGAGTCTGGCGAATCAACGAAGCCACCTTCGCACCGCTGGCCGCATCCAGTCCTGATGTCGGTTCGTCGTACAGGATCACTTCAGGATCGGAGGCCAACGTCCGCGCGATGGCCAGTCGCTGTTTCTGCCCACCGCTAAGTCCGGCAACGGGAACCTCCGCCGGGACCCCCAATTCCGCCAACCAACCGGCCGCATCCTGTTCAGGCGGTCGATGCCGATCGCCCCGATGGTCCATCGCAAACTGGACATTGGCGGTCGGCGACAGTTCATCGAACAACGCAAACTGTTGAAACACCACGCCCACGCGCCGACGCAAAGGCGACAGTGCGGCGCCCAGGCGGGCCGGCCCCTTCGATCCGGAATCGATGTCTTGATGCTCCGCGATGTCAGCCGCAATGTCGGCTGACCAACGCACGACGGAACCGTCACGCGGCAACAAGCCGGCCAGAATCCGCAGCAACACCGACTTTCCGGCACCACTGCCACCGACCACGACCAGCAGTTTCCCCGGCTCCAGATCCAACCGAGCGTCATCCAGCAACCGGCGACCGGCCACGTCCACGCAAAGCCGTTCCAGATGCACGGGTCCCCCGGCCGATCGCACGTCAGCCGAGGTTGGGTCGCCGTTGGACTGGGGATCATTTACAGACGTCATGCGGGCAGCTTACCGGATCGGTCACCTACGTTGTCAGACCACAGTCCGGCGCGACCGGCACCGCGACCGGCGAACCTGTTTGGCAATCAGGGTTTAGCGATCGACGCCGGCGCAGTAGACTGCGCCGGTTACGCAAAACCGATTGATTTGTTGCTGAAAGGACGCCTGAATTGTTTGTCGCTGCTTCGACGGAATGTTGGCCGGCTGATGACCTGCAAACCAGCATCGAGACGCTCCAGGACCTGGATTTTAGCGCGATCGAGATCGCCATCCACGAGTCCGGCGCGCACACTCGCCCCAGCGAAATCCTGGCTGATCCGGACCGCGGAATCCAATTGCTTCGGTACACCCACCGGCTGGACATCTCCGGTTACAGCATCGAATTGGACAGCACAGGTGACCAGCACTACGACGACTTCCACGATCTGTGCCGGATCGCCAAGGCCACCAAGGTCGTCAATTTGACCGTGCCGTCGGCGGAACTGGGCACGCCTTTCAATGAAGAAGTCGAACACCTTCAGCGGCTGGTCAGCATCGCGGAAACCGAGGGCGTACGTGTCGCGGTCCGCAGCCAATTGGGCTGCCTCAGCGAAGACCCCGACACCTTGATGGTGCTTTGCAACAACGTCGATGGCCTGGGCATCACCCTGGACCCCAGCGTCTACATTGCCGGTCCGGCCAAAGGCAAGTCGCTGGACAAGATCCTGAAGTTTGTCATCAACACGCACCTCCGAGACACCCGCCCGGATGCATTCCAAGTCAGCGTGGGGCAGGGCGAAATCGACTACGGAAAACTGGTCACCCAGTTGGAACGTGAAAAATACGATCGTGCTTTGACGATCCACATGGCGCCCCAGGAAGACTTGGATCATCGCGTCGAATTGCGAAAGCTTCGTCGATTGTTGGAAACGTTGATTTAGCAACCGTGAAAATACCGGCAACTAGGCGACCGGATCGGTGGCAATTGCCGGCGACTTGGCCGCAACAACTCAGCGACCGCTTGCGGCAACGCGGCGAAACGCCCGAACTGTCGCGACGCTATCGTTCGATCGCGGCCGTGCCACTTGCCTATGGTCGCCACCGCGGCCCCGCACCGGTCCGTGCACGACGTGCCGCGGTGCTGGTGGGTATCTACGAAGATGTGTCTGGTATCAATGGTGTGTCGAGTGCCGAAGGTTTGCACGGCGGATCGATGTCGCAGAAAGCTGCGGCGGATGCCCTGGTCGTTCCGGATGCCCATCAACCGCTCACATCGCTCCGCCACATGCGTGTCTTGTTGACGCGGCGTCCCAGTCTGTTGAAGCATCACGGCGGGCAAATTTGCTTTCCCGGGGGGCGGGTGGAATCGGGTGAAGACACCCGCGAAGCCGCCTTGCGGGAATTCGCCGAAGAACTAGGTCGTCCCGCTTTGGTCCGCCAGTGGATCGGACGTCTGGCATGCCAATATGTCTATGCCAGCGACAACCGGGTCACTCCCTGGGTCGCGTGGTTACACAAAGATCCCACCCCCTGGTGCCCCGACCCGGCCGAAGTTGATGAGGTACTGGATTTGCCGCTGGAAACACTTCTGCGGCAGGTCGTCGCGGGAAACCTGTCACGACACACCGAAATACGATCCGTCCGTCGGGGCGAACATCGCGTTGGTCATTTGCAGTTCCGCACGCCGGCGTTTGCACACGGCGAACACAAGGTTTGGGGTGCCACAGCGATGATTCTGGACGAATTGGCTCAGCACTTGCTTACCTTGTCAGACGTTCCGGTCGGACCGGCAAATTGACAGCGGGTGTCGCCATCCTACAATTCGGCCGTCTGTGCAAGGCGTCGCCGACCGGATGCGACACGCCCCACCCGCCGATGGATCACCGTCGATCAGTCCTTGTGAACGATTCCCGCGATCCCGACCGATTCCCCGTTTAACTATCCGTACAAAACGAGAGACCACTGTCATGGCTTCCGATGCTGTCAAAGAATTCACCGACGACAATTTCGACTCCGAAGTGCTGCAATCGGACCAACCCGTCTTGGTCGACTTCTGGGCACCCTGGTGCGGCCCTTGCCGTCAAATCGCTCCCATGATCGATGAACTGGCCGGCGAAAACCCGTCGGTCAAGATCGGCAAGATCAACATCGACGATAATCCCGGCGCCGCCCAGCGTTTCGGCATCAACAGCATCCCGACGCTGTTGGTTTTCAAAGGCGGCGAAGTCAGCGAGAGCTTTGTCGGCGTTCGCCCCAAGGCCGCTCTGCAAGAAGCCCTGGATTCGGCGGCAACGTCCTGATCCCAAGGGGACGCCTTTTGGCATCTGATTAACGCAACAGGCCGCATGCGAATCATCGCACGCGGCCTGTTTTCGTTGATCTTTCAAACGGGGCAGTCAAATCCGCCCGCCCAAACGGCGATTCGGTTCGACCGCAGCCCCGGTTCGTTTAGGCGGCCTTCTTGGCTTCGGCCGACTGATAAAACTGACCGATCACTTCGACGACTCGGTTTTGTTCTTCTACGGTCAGCGACGGGAAAATCGGCAGGTTCAAGATCTCGCGGCTG
Organism: Crateriforma spongiae; assembly: GCF_012290005.1. Taxonomy (NCBI): domain Bacteria; kingdom Pseudomonadati; phylum Planctomycetota; class Planctomycetia; order Pirellulales; family Pirellulaceae; genus Crateriforma; species Crateriforma spongiae. Next base: position 555,825 of record NZ_JAAXMS010000003.1, on the reverse strand, counting down.
GCCCGCTCGGTCTCGCTCAAATCACCGGCTTTGAAGCCGATATTTTCAAAGCACTCTTGCTGGTGCATCGGCACCGGGTAATAGATTTCCGACCCCACGCCGTTGTCGGCCAAGTGCTGGCGGACTTCGTCGCGTCGCCCGTCGGCGATGCGGATCGAATACTGGTTCCAGACCGAGAAAGCGTTCTCATCGATCACCGGCAAAGTGACCGGACCGTCTTCGACCAAACCAGCTTCGCGGAACAAGTGGTGGTACCGCGTGGCGTTGGTGCGACGGCCTTCGACGGCCTGGGGCAAGTGATTCATCTTCACCCGCAAAACAGCAGCCTGGAACGTGTCCAAGCGGCTGTTGATGCCCACCACCTTGTGATAATAGCGGGGTCGCATGCCGTGGCCGGCGAACAAACGCAGCCGATCCGCGAACGCTTCGTCATTGGTCGTCAGCATGCCGCCGTCGCCCATGCCGCCCAAGTTCTTGGTCGGATAGAAGCTGAAACAGCCCACGGTCCCCCAGCTGCCGGCGGGACGCGAATGATAGGCCGCACCGATCGACTGGGCGGCGTCTTCGACCACGGGGATGTCATGTTCGGCGGCGACCTGACAGATCCGGTCGATGCGAGCACACTGTCCGAACAGGTGCACGGGAATGATGGCTGCCGTCTTGGGCCCGATCAGCGAATCCAGCTGATCGACATCCATGTTGTAGGTGTCCGGATCGATGTCGATGAAGACCGGCGTGGCGCCCAGTCGCGTGATGCAGCTGACCGAGGCGAAAAAGGTAAAGCTGGGAACGATCACTTCGTCGCCCGGGCCGATGTTCAAAGCCATCAGGGACAACAGCAACGCGTCACTGCCGGAGGCACAACCGACGGCAAATTGGGCCTGGCTGTATTTGGCGACTTCCGATTCCAGTTCGACCACATCGGGGCCGAACAGAAAGCGTCCGGAATCCAGGACGCCGGCCAGGGCGCTCATGAATTCTTCACGATACGGGCGATTGTCGCGGTTGACGTCCAACAGCGGAACAGAATTCGGGCCTGGCATGGTTCGATGACCTTCCTTGGATGAATGCAGAAGCTCGGCCGCCTTGCCGAGTTGAACACTGACAGGACAAGTTGTTAGACGCGGCCGGAGTGTGGGTCAATAGAAGAAAAATGGCCCCCGGACCGTGCGACGGATCCCTGGCCGTCGCGTCCACTGGATCCGAGCGTTGGCCGCCCCGTTTTGGGGCCGACCCGGCGGATCCGCCACAGGGGCTCTTGCGTTTCCCCAACGGTCATGCAAGATAAAAAACCACGCCGAAGCAGTGATATCGGGTCCGGCGTCCCACACCTCCACCCCGCCCCTGACCGGCCAACCGACGGGCTCCGATCGGTCCGCGCCCGGAGTCCGGGATAGTTCGTCGCACCTTTGCCCTTCCAATCTGGGCAAAGCTTTGCGATATTTCTGCTTCAAACGCCTCGCCCGAGCCGCATCAACAACACAATTGTCCAGGCCCGCGACATCGATCTTCCGGGGCGCCTTGTATTAAATCGCGACGCGAATCGTCTGACGCGTCGAATCCGGAACACGTCGAATCCCATCGCCGGCGCCAGTAGAGGTTTAGAAGAGTATGAAATTGGAGAAGGTTCGCAACATCGGGATCAGTGCCCACATTGACTCCGGCAAAACCACCCTCAGTGAGCGGATCCTGTTTTACACCGGCCGCATTCACAAGATTGAAGAAGTCCGCGGGGACGGCGACGGCGCGACCATGGACCACATGGAGCTGGAGCAAGAACGTGGAATCACGATCACCAGTGCCGCGACCAGCGTCGAATACAAAGATCACGCGATCAACCTGATCGACACCCCCGGCCACGTCGACTTCACCGTCGAAGTGGAACGTTCGCTGCGTGTTCTCGACGGTGCCGTCTTGGTTCTGTGTGCCGTCGGCGGCGTGCAAAGCCAGTCGATCACCGTCGACCGACAAATGAAACGTTACAGCGTCCCGCGTTTGGCGTTCATCAACAAGATGGACCGTACCGGGTCGAACCCCCGTCGTGTCGTCGAACAACTGCGTGAAAAGCTGGGCGCCGACGCGTTCCTGATGCAGATCCCGATCGGCATCGAAGACAACTTCCGTGGCGTCGTCGACCTGATCGAAATGGTCGCCTACACCTTCGAAGGCGATCAGGGCGAAAAGGTTGTCACCAGCGATATCCCGGATGACCTGAAAGACGAAGCCGAAGAACAACGCATGCACATGCTGGATTCGCTGTCCAACTACAGCGATGAAGTCATGGAACTGCTGCTCAGCGAAGAAGAAGTCCCCAAGGACATGATCTATCGCGTGACCCGTGACGCCGTCTTGAACGGTGCCACCCCGGTCTACATGGGCACGGCGTTCAAGAACAAAGGCGTTCAGCCGTTGTTGGACGCGGTCACCCAATACCTGCCCAGCCCGCTGGATCGCGAAGTCAAAGGCCGTGACCCGTCGGACGAAGAAAAGCGAATCGATCTGAAACCCGATCCGGAAGCTCCGTTCGTCGGCATGGCTTTCAAGATCGTCGACGATCCGTTCGGCCAACTGACCTTCATGCGGATCTATCAGGGCACGATCGAAAAAGGCGGCACCTACGTGAACCAGCGGACCGGTCGCAAAGAACGGTTCAGCCGCATCGTTCGCATGCACAGCGACAAGCGAGAAGAAATCGACAAGGCGACCGCCGGCGACATCATCGCCGTCATGGGCATCGATTCGGCCAGTGGTGACACCTACAGCATCGAACGTGATTTCTGCACGCTGGAATCCATGTTCGTCCCCGAACCGGTCATCAAGATTGCCGTGACGCCCACCAGCCGCAGCGACGGCGACAAGATGGGCAAGGCACTGCAGCGGTTCCGCAAGGAAGACCCCACCTTCCGCGTCGAAACCGACGAAGAAACCAACGAGATCCTGATCTCCGGCATGGGTGAACTGCACCTGGAGGTTTACATCGAACGGATCCGCCGCGAATACGGCGTGGAAATCGAAGTCGGTGCCCCCAAGGTCAGCTACCGCGAAAGCCCGACCAAGATTGTCGAATTCAATTACAAGCACAAGAAGCAAACCGGTGGTAGCGGTCAATACGCTCACATCGTTGGCAAGCTGTCACCGATCGAATCGGACAGCGAAGACAGCTTTGAATTCGAAGATCACGTCGTCGGTGGTCGTATTCCCAAGCAATACATCCCGGCGATTCAAAAGGGATTTGTCGACAGCCTGGGCAAAGGCCCGGTCGCCGAATACCCGGTGGTCGGCACCCGGATCGACTTGGACGACGGCAGCTACCACGAAGTCGACTCCTCGGAAAAGGCGTTCTACACCGCCGCACAAGGTTGCTTCCGCGAATACTTCAAGCAAGCATCGCCGAAGCTGCTCGAGCCGATCATGAACGTCGAAATCGAATGCCCCGAGGATTTTCAAGGGACCGTCGTGGGTGACGTCATCCGCCGCCGCGGTGTGATGACCAGCACCGACGTCGTCGACGGCAACAGCATCATCCAAGCCGAAATCCCGCTGGCCGAGACCTTCGGTTACGCCACCGACCTGCGCAGCATGACGCAAGGCCAAGGATCGTTCAGCATGGAATTGGCCAAGTACAGCCAAGTGCCGTCAAACATCCAAGAAGAAATCATCGCGGCCAAGAAAGAAATGTTGGCAGCCGCCAAGTAAACGACTTGCCCATCAAACATCACGAAAAGCCTCGCCGATCACCGGCGGGGCTTTTTTTGTGACTCGATTCGAACCTGAAAGCACAGCCTCCCTCTTCGTCCACCGGGCAAATCGCTTCACTTCGCAGCCGGCATCCCGACACCCGATTCACGCCACGCCATTGAAAAGCCACACGGTTCAAGCCGAACCTGCCAGGCCCTTCAAACCGCCCGGTTCTATCAAGCCCTCGATTGCCGGATGGCCATAGTCAGCCGCCCCGGTGTACACCCGCAAATTGTGGGCTCGGCGATAGACGCCACGGTGATGAGTGTGCCCACATAACACCTCCAAATTCATCCGGGGACGTCGCGCTGCGACGTCATCCAAGCACTCGCCCACTCGGCCACACACAAAGTAGGGCGCCCATTGATCGTCAGCGATTCGGCCTTCATACCAACAGCTTTCGCGATAGGGCGGAACATGTGTGGCCACCCAAACGGTCACTGCCGCGTCGGGCACTTGCATCAGCTTTTGACGCAAACGATCCGCTGATTCATCGCCCTGGGCCCGCAGCGTTGCCAAACGATCATCGGTGGTGCGACCGCGCAGGTCATCGATCTGTTGAAAATCTTGCAAGCGGATTGGGCTGGTCCGCGCGTCCCCGATCACTCCGTCGCCCCAACCGTCTTCACCCACCAAGTAAACATCATCGGCCAGTCGGATCGGTTCGCTGTCGGTCAGATAGACCAGCCGCGAGGATTCGCGAGCCGCCTGGACCGCACGACGCCGTGTCTGGGCGACGGATCCGCCATAGAAATCATGATTGCCCAGGACAAAGTAAATCGGGCACGTCACGCCCGTCGTCAGACGATCCAGTTGAAACCATCCGTCGTCACCATCGCTGATGTCACCGGTGATCAGCAAAGCGGTGGGATCAGACGATCGCAACGCATCGCACCACGGGTCCCAACGACTGGCCGGCACATGATTCAAGTGTGGGTCGGTGATCCAAGCGATGCGAAACAATGCACATTCATCAAATGCGGACACGGGCAGCCGAAACAATGATGCCGCCACGATAGATCGCCCCGAACATTACCAGTCGGCCAGCGGCCCATCATCGTTTTGACAGATATGGCGATACTGGGCATCACAAAACGTGTCCGTCATCCCGGCCAAGTATTCACCGATGACACGGGGCACGCTGTGGTGTTCACATCGTTCACGGAATCGCAACGGCAACCGTCCCGGTGACGCCAACAACGTGTCGAACAATCGACGCAAGCGGTCGCCCGCCGATCGTCGCACATCCATCAACCGCGGATGCCGATAGACGGCGTCGAACAAGAAGGACTCCAGTTCACTACGTTCTCGGGCGATCACATCACTGTGATGGACACGAATCCCTTCGCTGCTGATGTCTTCGGCACGATAGCCCGACAACGGTCGCAAACGTTCTAAAGCACCGTGCAACAAATCGCTGACTTGCAGATCGATCAATTCATGAACCAATGACTGACGCACATACTTGCGTTGAATCTGGCTGCCTGCATCGGCGATACGATCCAGCGAGCGTCGCACGATGGCCAACTCGGAAAGCTCTTCGATCGTCAGCAAACCCATCTGCAGCGCGTCGTCCACGTCGTGTGCGTCATAGGCAATGCTGTCGGCCAGATCAACGATCTGAACTTCCAGCAACGGTGCCCGTCCGACGGCGGCTTCGGCCTTGTGGGCTCGCACGTCTTGTCCGGCCAGCGTTTCACGGCACAGATTCAATCCGGCAAAGTCTTGATAGCGCTGTTCCAATTCCTCGACGATCGTCAACGCGAATTGGTTGTGCGAAAAACCGCCGACGTCTTCCAGGCATTCCGCCAACACGTCTTCGCCACAATGACCATAGGGCGGGTGGCCGATGTCGTGCATCAAGGCCAACGCCTCGGTCAAGTCTTCATTCAATCGCAACACTCGGGCGATCGTGCGGGCAACCGACGCGACTTCGAACGTGTGTGTCAAACGCGTGCGGTGATAGACGCCCATTTCGCCGGTGAAGACTTGCATCTTTCCGGCCAAGCGTCGAAACGCGCTGCTGTGTAGTATCCGGTCCCGGTCACGGCTGAACGGACCCCGGTACGAATGCCCGTATTCATCGTGAACGCGTCCCGCGGTGTCACGGCTGTGCATCGCATAACTGGCCAGCAACAGGTGTTCGCGGTCGGCGTACCGGCTGAGGTCAATCATCGGCGTGGCTTCGTGCGACAGTGACATTGCGATCGGTTTCGAGGCGGATGAGGCAAGCGTGTGGGTCGATACGACGACCCCAATGCGGTGGATTTCGCGTCATGCCAGGGCCACCACCGGCCATCGGCGGTACCGCAGCCCTGCCTAGCGGCAGCAACTGGAGCCCAGCCGAGCGGCAGTAACTGGATCCCTGCCAAGCGGCAGCAACTGGAAACCCGCCAAACGGCAGAAACTGGGGCCCTGCGTTCAAGGATAGGACGTGTTTTGGGGCGCGTCGATCGCAATTTGCCCGCCACACGGACGGCGGCATCCACCCCCGCAACGGCGGACGAGGCCTCCATGTGCCTTTCACAATCGCCCACGCACCACCAAGCCCGGCATGGGGAATGCACGCCCAAGCTACCCACTGCCATAAGATTCGGTCATCATCGTCGACTTGCCGACCGTTCGCGTCTTTCCCGCTTTCGTTGCGACCAGCCTTGCCGAAATCCAAGTCCTCCGCCCCCGCCAAGCCGACGTCCCGCTCATCCAACCGTCGCCAAACGGGCGCCCGCAAGTCGTCCGGCCGCAAGCCCCGTTCGAAATCGGCCGGCCCCGCCAAGACCGACGCGATCCGTATCCGCGGAGCCCGCGTCCACAACCTGCGGTCGATCGACGTCGACTTGCCCCATCACGCGATCACGGTGATCACCGGGGTTTCGGGCAGCGGAAAGAGCTCGTTGGCTTTCGACACCCTGTTTGCCGAGGGACAGCGACAATACATCGACAGCCTGTCGGCGTATTCGCGTCAATTCTTGGACCAGATCCCGCGGCCTGACCTGGACAGCATTGACGGTCTGGCACCCACACTTTCGATCGACCAAAAAGCGGGCACCACCGGTTCACGCAGCACCGTCGCGACGATCACCGAAATCTATGACTACCTGCGATTGCTATTCGCCCGGATCGGTGTCGCCCACTGCGTGCAATGCGGCAGCGCGGTGTCGCAACTATCACCCGACGCGATCCTGAAGCGACTGGCCGATCGCCCCGAAGGGACACGCATGATGCTGTTAAGCCCGATGGTCCGTGGACGAAAGGGTGCCCATCGGGATGTGTTCGAAGCCATCCAGAAAGCCGGCTTGGTTCGCGCCCGCGTCGATGGCGAAGTCCACCCCATTGACGAAGTCCCCTCGCTTTCGGTCCGCAAGGATCACACGATCGAAGCGGTGGTGGATCGCCTGGTCATCCGCGAAGGCATTGAATCACGTTTGCACGATTCGGTGGAATTGTCACTGCGGTTGGGCAACGGCAGCCTGGTCGCGCTGACCGAAAACGAATCCAAGTCGTGGGATGAAGAACTCTTCAACACGTCGATGTCCTGCACAGGATGCGGAACCAGTTTCGCCGAGATCGAACCACGAACGTTCAGCTTCAACAGCCCCTACGGCGCATGCCCGACCTGCGACGGCCTGGGCGAAATTGTCGTACGCGAAGGCAAGCGTTCCGATGCGACCCGCATCACCGCCATTTGCCCGGAGTGCGACGGCGCACGAATCGGACCGGTCGGGCGTGGTGTCAAAATCGCCGACGTGAACATCGCCGAATTGACCGCGATGCCGCTGGATCAATCGCTGGATTGGTTCGGCAAACTGCACCAGCGTTTGGCCGGACATGGCGACGAGACGCTGGAACAAAAGATCGCCCATCCGATCGTGGATGAAGTCCAACGTCGGATCGGATTCCTGCAAAACGTCGGCGTCGACTACCTAACACTCGACCGACGCGGCGACACGCTTAGCGGTGGTGAACTTCAACGCGTACGCCTGGCCACCAGCATCGGCAGCGGGCTGGTCGGCGTCTGTTACGTCTTGGATGAACCGTCGATCGGATTGCATCCAGCCGATCACGGCCGACTGATCGATGCGATCATCCAGTTGCGTGATCAAGGCAACACGATCGTGATCGTTGAACACGACGAAGCCACCATTCGCGGCGCGGATCACCTGATCGACATCGGTCCGGGTGCGGGCACCGCCGGCGGTGAACTGATCGCCAGCGGAACCCCGGACGCCGTGTCTCGTGATCCCAAAAGCTTGACCGGTGCTTACCTGCGCGGCGATTCCCGGATTCCCATCCCCACGACACGCCGCGACTGTGGCCAAGCCAAACAATTGGTGCTTCACAAAGCGGCCACGCACAACCTGAGGAACGTCACCGTATCAATCCCGCTGGGTTGCCTGGTCGGTATCAGCGGCGTTTCCGGCAGCGGCAAGAGTTCGCTGATCAATGACACGCTGTATCCGGCCGTCGCCCAGGCACTGGGATTGGTGACCGATCCACCGGGGCCTTACCAACGCCTGGAAGGTGCCGAAGCCATCGACAAACTGATCGCGATCGACCAAGCCCCCATCGGCCGGTCACCGCGGAGTTGCCCGGCAACCTACAGCGGTGTGATGGATGAACTTCGCAAAGTGTTCGCCACCACGCGGCAAGCGAAATCGTTGGGCTTCGCGGCCAACCGGTTCAGCTTCAATTCATCCGCCGGTCGCTGTGACCTGTGTGGCGGCTTGGGGATGGAAAAGATCGAGATGAATTTCTTAAGCGATCTTTATGTCACCTGCAGTCGATGCGCGGGCAAACGATTCAATCGCCAGACGCTACAAGTGCGTTTCAAAGGACACAACATCGCCGACGTTTTGGATCTGACCATCGACCAGGCGGCGGAGTTGTTCGAAAACATCCCGAAACCCTATCGACAATTACGTTCGCTGCAGGATGTCGGTCTCGGCTATTTGCACCTTGGACAATCCAGCACCACGTTAAGCGGTGGCGAAGCCCAGCGAATCAAGTTGGGGACCGAATTGTCACGACCGGCCACCGGTCAAACGCTGTACGTCATGGATGAACCGACGACGGGATTGCACTTTGACGACGTCGCGCGTTTGGTCGGCGTGATGCAACGCTTGGTCGATGCGGGCAACACCGTGCTAGTGATCGAACACCAATTCGATTTATTGGCCGCGTGTGACCACATCATCGACCTTGGACCGACTGGCGGTTTGGGCGGTGGCAACATTGTGGCAACGGGTACGCCCGAAAGCATTGCCGAAGACACCAACACGCCAAGCGGTGCCGCGATGGCGCACGCACTTGAATCGGCAGGCCGTTGAACCGTGACGCGCCAACGACAAAATCGCCAAGCGAATTCACCAGCCGTATTCAGGATTGCTGGTATCGAAGTCCATTTCGGACAACCCCACATTCACCTGGATATCTTCGAAGGTGTAGGATTCCAACAGTGGTGCGTCGTCTTGACCCTCGCTCGGCCATCCAAAACTTTGATACTTCAGAATCAGACTGCGCTGTTGGTCGATGAAGATTTCCGCCAGTGAAAAATCATCAACCCGGCCGGATGGCTTGGAACGGTTGACCTGAATCAGCGTCGCAGTTTGATCGTCAAAGGGCACGTCTTCCTGAATGACGACGGACACATTCGGATCGCCCAAATCGGCCTGACCGCGTTCGTGCAACAGTTCGACCATTCGTGTTTGGCCCAGTTCACTGATCGGGTAACGTTGCCCCTGCATCGCCAGCGCACCGTTGGGATCCAGCGGTGGAATGGGAACCAATCCCAGCATGCCGGTTTCCTTGACCCACAGTTTGCCGTTGGTCAGATCTTCCGCCCAAATGACTTGACGTCCACTGTCGCTGCCGGGTTCCAAGAACTTCAAATACACCCGCATCGGCGCCCCTGGTCGTCCGCCACGGTGGCGTGTTTGAACCTTCATGAACATTTTGGACACCGGGCTTAGCACGCCGTTGGCGTCACGTTCCTGCTTGACGAATGTTGCGGTGTAATCGTCGACGTTGGCGACCAAGGACTCTTTCGCCTGGGCGGCCATTTCCAACACGTCCTGCAGGGTAGCTTCAGCAGCCGAATCCTGGTCGATCAAAACGGACGTCGGCGCCGCATCCGTCTGCACACTCTGTTGTCCCTCGGGCCAGAACAACAGCACCGTTGTGACCACCACAAAAACGCCAGTGGCCAGGATCCATGTTTTTCTTTTCGACATACGTTTGACGCAAGTGATAAGCGTCCAACGGCGAACCGGTTGGCCGTGGACGTTGTTGGTTGCCAATACGAAAAAGCTGGAGACACCCTCGTGGGATGCCTCCAGCTTTCATCATTTTACTCGTTCCGCCAATACGGTCGACGATGCTTAGAAGTCACCGCCGGCTTGTTTGGCCGCCTGACCGGCTTGGATTCCAGCACCGACGGCTTTCAGCACGCCTTCGCCGACAACCAGGTTTGCCTTTTGGCCGCTGGGAATCGAATTTGCCGTGAACTCGACCTGACCCGATAGGTTTTCGTTGGTCAGGGATTGCACCATGGCATCGATCACCGGATTCGATTCGATCGAACGCACGTACTTCAAGATCGGCAACATCAAGATGCGTCCTTGCGACAACGCTTCACCAGCGGCTTGATTCGTGGCTCCTGAATCGATCAGTTCTTTGGCCAAATCGACGCTGGCATCTCCGATGGCCACATAGACCGCTTCATCGGCGGTCCCCACGTAAACCTTCAGCACGTCGCCGAGCACTTTACGCGCTTCGTCTTCGCTTTCCGGAACGTCGGCTTCGATCAAGTGGATTGTCACGCCACCGTACTCGGACATGTCGAACTTGAATCGCGGCGTGTTCGGCTTGCCTTCCAACTTCGCCGCCAAGTCTTTGACGACTTGGGCCGCTTCATCGCCGTCGGAAACGAACGTTCCCATGGCGAATTGCAAGGATCCCGTGTCGGCCAACAGAACACCGCCGGCGTCGGTCTTGCCTTCGGCGATCGAATCCATGACCAAACCGGCAACCGCGTCAATCAATTCGTTGACGTCGGCCATTTCGTCTTCGTTCAGTTCGTCGGATTGTTCCAACGCCTTTTTGACCATGGTGACCGAACCGCTGATGCTATCGCGACTCTGTTCCACCAAGGCCGGACCCAGCGAAGCGGCACCGTGGAAATAGGCGGCGGCATCGTCACGAATCACGCTGGCAAAGCGCGACGGGATCGGCTGTTGGTCGCTGTACATCGCACTCAACTTGCTGCCATCAACGGCGACAAATCGAGAATCAAATTCCAGCTGTTTGGCTTCGACGTTGGTATTCCAGCCGACAAACAATTCTTCGGTGTCTTCGATCAACTGTTCCAGCTGATCCAGAGTCGATTCGGCGTACGCGGCGGACTCATCATCACTGCCGCCTTGTCGTTCCATGGCTTGTTCGAAGCCCTGACGCAGTTGTCCGATCAACATCGCACGAACGTTGGCGGGGACCAGTTGCATCTTCAGCTGAACCGCCAAGTCATAATTGTTGCCCATGCCGGCGAACAAAGTGGTCGGATCATTCGGGACGGTCGACAGCATTTCGCGTTTGCGGGACACGATCGCCCAGTCACCACTTTGCTTGATGTAGATCACGGTTCCCGCGACGCTGATCACGTAGGTCCCGTCATCCAGTTCGTCGAAACCGCCGGTTTGTGCCTCAACCGTTTTCAGCACGGTGCGGACGTCTTTGGTCGGAATCAGGGCGACCGGTTCGGGAGCGCCGTTGACCAAGGGCAACGTGATGGCGATCGGCTGGGTGGTGTCCACGCCGTTGGTGAACATTGCACTCATGCCCAAAAAGATCCCGGCGGCCTGTGGCTGGCCCACGGCGGACGCCAGGTACTGCACGTCCTTTTGCAGCTTGCTGACGCTGCCGAGCGTCAAGACGACCACCGGCTCGGAAACCTGACCGCCGGCGGCCGGGTTGGACGATGGCGCCAGTTGCTCTTGGGCTTGCGCAATGCTGCCGGCGGTCGGGACCGCGGCGACAAGCATCGCTACAACAGCCGCACGCAGTGAAAGCGTCCGGAAAAGGGAACTCATCGGTTTTTCATCCTTAGATGTCGGGACTTCAGAACTGGAAAACTCATTTTTGCCGTCGCACCCGTGCAAATTCAGGTCCACAGCGTTCTAAACAGTTTTACCCCTGGTACGGCTCGCCGGTTTCAGCGGCCGCCGGAAATTCAAATTTTGATCGGTGAATTGTTTCGACAGGAAACCACCCGGACTCGGGCGCCGCTATCGGACACCTGGTGGTCCAGCCGTCGAAAACGCTGATGCCGGTCCGGTAACGACCGCCTTTGAGAAGTGGGCACCACCGCCACGATGCCGGGGCGCAGGATTTCGATCGGATTCAGGCCACGCCGTCGGACCCGATCAGCCGCAAGAAACGCGGCAAAAACTGACGAAGCGCCCGGCTGCGGTGGCTCAGTGCCTGTTTGACCACCCAGTCCAGTTGCCCGAACGTTTGATGGTATTCACGCAACTGAAAGATCGGGTCGTAACCGAACCCGCCCTGACCGTGCCGCTCGGTAATGATCCGGCCACGACAGATGCCTTCGGCCGTCAGGCGGACCGCACCGTCGGGGTCCGAAAGACAGAAGGAACTGGTGTAGTGGGCCGACCGACGCTCCGGTGGAACCCCCTGCAACGCATCCAATAACTTATTCAAATTCGCCTCGTCGTCTTGTGCCGGACCTGCATAGCGGGCCGAGAATACACCCGGGGCCCCATCCAAAGCGTCCACGGACAAGCCGCTGTCTTCGCCCAAGACCCAGACGCCAAGGTGCTTCGCTTGCTGGCAAGCTTTCTTGGCAGCGTTTTCGGCAAATGTCGTCCCGTCTTCGACCACATCGATCGGGTCGGGGAAATCCGCCAGCGTTTTCAGCCGTACACGATCGGCGGGCATCATGCGTTGGATTTCGACAAGCTTCTTTTGATTGCCGGTTCCTAAGACCAGTTCGAACATCAATGAATCAACCGTCGATTCGGAACTTACGGACGGACGTGTCGGTCGAACCGGCGTGGACGCTGCCCGGTGGGCGAGCCCCGCTTGCATCCCTGTGGCCCTGATCTCGAGCTAGAAAAACTCGAGCCCAAAAAATTTGGCTTGGATCAAGAGCCATGCTGGGTTGTTTTTGACCGACGTCGGCCGGCCAGTCTATCGACTGAACGCGCGGCTGTAGAGGCTGCGTTTGGACGGCTTGGGAACGGCGATCGGCACCGGCTGGACATCGAACGGGATGTTCGCGACGTGATTGGCGGCCGTCTGGTTGTTCTGTTTCAGCTTGCCGGATTGAGCCAGTTGGCGATTGACGTCTTCGGACACGTTGAACGCCCGATACTTGTCCATCACCTGACGAATCTCGCGTGCGTATTCAAACGTCCCGTCGGGCAGTTCACGCCCCAGGTTATCAAAACCGCCGATCGTCACGATCGATTTGTCACGGTCATGGAACTGAAACGCTTGGACGCCCTGTTTCCGCAACTCCGTCACCATCTTGCCCGCGTCAATGGCGCACTTGTCCAGACGTTCGGGGCTGGGGGTAAAGTTCTGTTCGAATTTCCCGTTGGCGATCAAGCCGAACCCTTGGAACGTTCGCACAACGACGGTGTATTTCGCTTCGCACTGCAGCAAGCTATGCGGCATGTCCTTGTTCAAGCTTTCGACGAACGAATCGACACGTGGCGATTGAAAGTACTCCGGCGGCAACATCGGGTTGCGAGTCATGAAAGCGGTCGACATCGGACCGGCTTCGTTGTCGCGGGATTCAAGCAGCTTTTGGTGAACCGCTTTGATCGCCGTCACCGGATTCATCAAATTCGTTTCCTCCGCCATCACCTGCTGATCGTTGAAGATCGCCGGCGTCGCGGACTTGATTTGACGCAAGTGTTTCTCCGCATTGGGGTGCTCCAAATCGTCATACTCGCCCACCAAGACGGCGTAGGCTTCGTATTCGTAAGGATTGGCGTAGCGAACCCGTCGCGTTTCGTGCGGCTTGGCTTTGGGTCCATCGGTGAAGTCAAATTTTTCCTTGTACACGAACGTCGGCAGGTTCATGCTGCTGCTGAGCTCGCCGGCCAAGCGTTCGGCTTTCTCTTGGCTGTTGGGGCCCACGAATGTATGAGCCAGAATCATCCAAGGCCCATCTTCCACCGCCAACGCACGACCATTGGCGGCCGTTTCAATCGGCTTGGCGGATTTGTTGAACATCCGCGACAAGAACTTGGGAGGTTCGGCGACGGCCGGCATCGCGGTCGCGATCAACAGGATCATCATCGATCCGGTGGGACGGTTCATGAATCTGCTTTCCGGTGACGGGGGGGGGAGGGTGACGGTGAAGCGTTCGCCTTGACCGCCGTCACGCCGATGCGTGGTGGGCGGCCCGAACAGCGGACATAGCAAAACCGTCCAATCGGGCGAAAGACGGCTTGGAAAAATCACGGCGACCTGGAATTCGCCGGCCTCGCCGAGCCGCCCAAACGCCGTCTTGGCGCCGCAGATTTTGGTCGCATCGAACATCACGCCGGTGGATCGGGGGGCGTCCTAATTTCTATTGCCCCCGATAGGGAACACCCGCTACGCTGCCGCCGGCGTGAACCGGAATTGCGCCGATTGCCCCCACCGAATGAACCGCCATGGAAGGATTGTCTGCGATGGTTCGCTTCCGATTTTGTGACTCCGGCGCGCCCCGCTGCGCCGTGACGTCCATCGCCAGCCATTGGATTTTCGGCCTCGGAATGATCGTGCTGATGAGTCCGATCGTCGCCGGCACGGCCCTTGCCGAAGAAGCCCAGTGGATCTGGACCAGCGGCACGCAAGTCTCCGATGCCATTCCGCCCGGCGAAACATGCTACATCCGCAAAGCCATCAACCTGCGTGTGGCGGCCGAAGCGATCATCGAAATCACCGCGGACGATGAATATGCATTGTTCGTCAATGGCCACAGCATCGGCCAGGGCGAATCGTCCCGTGACATGCAGCAATACGATGTCAGCCAATACATGGACGTCGGTCGCAACATGGTGGCGGTCGCCGTGACCAACCGCACCGGCACCACGGCAGCCTTGGCAGCTCGGGTCAGCGTCCGCCCAGAAAACTCCGACCAGTGGTACACCTTCAGCACCGATGATTCTTGGCTGACCAGCATCGAAGCGGAACAGAACTGGCAATCCGCCGTCTACAACGATCGGTCTTGGACGCCCGCCAGTATGTTCGGGCCCTTGGGCGATACCGCCCCGTTTGATCAAAGCCAAGACGTCGTTGCCGAAGCCGAAGTGGAACGCAAAGAACGGTTCCAAATTCAAAAAGGTTTCGGCGTCCAACGCATCCTGAAAGACGACAGCATCGGCAGCGTCATTTCGATGGCCTTCAACGAGTTCGGCCACCTGTTGCTGTCTCGTGAAAACGGCCCGCTGTTGTTGGTCCACGACAAAGACGATGACGGCATTCCGGAAAACGTTCGAACCTATTGTGATGAAGTCCGAAATTGCCAAGGCATCTTGCCGCTAAACGGCGACGTCTATGTGACCGGCCAAGGCCCCGACGGCTGGGCGTTGTATCACCTGCAAGACTTGGATCGAAACGGTTCGCTGGAAGAAATCGAAACGGTTTTGAAGTTCGCCGGCAAAGGCGGCGAATACGGCCCGCATGCCTTGCGTCTGGGCCCGGACGGCATGATCTATATCTCGATCGGTGGCCAAGCCCAAATCAAAGGGCGAACGGGCAAAGGCGAAACGCTGATCAATGTTTATGAGGGTGACCTGCTGCCACGCTATCAAGATCCCGGTGGTCATGCCCGTGGCGTTAAAGCCCCCGGGGGCACCCTAGTTCGAACCACCACCGATGGCAGCGTGGTGGAACGCGTCGCCGGCGGCATCCGCAACGCCTATGACTTCGTCTTTCATCCCTCCGGCGCTCTGCTTGTGCACGATTCGGATATGGAAGCCGACGTGAACACCCCGTGGTACCGCCCGACCGCATTGTTCGACGTGACCGAAGGCGGCGAATTGGGTTGGCGTCCGGGATGGGCCAAGTGGCCGAATCACTACTATGACCGTCTGCCGAATTTGCTGGACACCGGTCGTGCCAGCCCCACCGGCGCCGTCACCTACGAACACTACATGTTCCCGATTCGCTATCACAACACGGTGTTTTTGGCCGATTGGTCAGGCGGACGAATTTTAAGCGTCCGGCTGAAACCGCGAGGTGCCAGCTACATCGCCGACAGCGAAGTCTTCCTACAGGGTTCGCCGTTGAACGTCACCGATGTGGATGTCGGTCCCGATGGCGCGCTGTACTTCTGCACCGGCGGTCGGAAAACTGCGGGCGCGGTCTATCGCGTGATCTACAAAGGCGAAATTCCTGATCGGATGAAACAATTGGGCACTGGCATCGCCGCCGCCGTCCGCCAGCCTCAACTGGATGCCGCTTGGACGCGTCAAGAAATTGCCGCGATCAAACGTGATCTGGGTGAAGATTGGGCGGCCCAAGTCGCCGGTGTCGCCTACAGCGATGACAATCCACCCCACTATCGCGTCCGCGCCCTGAACTTGATGGAACTGTATGGTCCGACACCCAACGAAGCTCTGTTGATTCAGCTAAGCCAGACGGCGGCCGAATCGGTTCGTGCAAAATCGGCAACCCTGTTGGGACTGCATCCCAGCGACCGAGCCGCCGAACGCTTGGAAGAAATGCTGACCGACGACGACCTGATGGTTCGACGTGCGGCTTGCGAAGCAATCCTACGCAGCGACCAAATTCCCGAATCGGCCGAAAACGTGCTGCCGCTGTTGGCCAGTGACGACCGAACCCTGGCATTCGTCGGTCGACGCGTCCTGGAACGCATCCCCACCGACGTCTGGGCTGACGATGTCTTGGCGTCCGACGACCGACGTGTCGCTTTGGTCGGCATGCTGGCTTTGGTCATTGCCGAACCTACCGAAGCCAACGCGTTGGACGTGATCGATCGGGTCAACGTGATGATGGACGGATTCCTCAGTGATGCCGACTTCATTGACCTGCTGCGATTGGCCCAAGTCGCATTGCATCGCGGCCAAATCGACCCCGCGCAAGTCCCGGAATTGGCCACACGTGTCGCCCAAGAATTCCCGGCCGGTGAATCACGCATCAATTACGAAGTGATCCGCCTGGCGGGTTACCTGCAATGCAGTGATGTGGTTCCGCGTGCCTTGGAATACCTGACCTCCGATGCGGATAGCGATGACAAGACACTGGTCGCGATGAGTCTGCAGTTCATCGAACATCCGTGGACCGCACGCCAGCGATTTGAATTGCTGAAGTACTTCGAAAACGCCGCCAACGACGTCCAGTCCGGTGCGTTGTCGATGTACATGATGCATGCGACTCGTGACTTCGCACGCACGCTGTTGGCCGAAGACATCGACGCAATCTTGGAACAAGGTGCAACATGGCGAAATGCAGCATTGGCGGCGATCTATCAACTGAAACGACCGATCGGTGCCGACACCGCCCAGACCCTGATCGGCTTGTACGAAGACTTGGCTGACGACGAACGCAACGGCGAAGTCGAACGCCGTCTGCGAACCGGTGTCGTTGCCATGCTGGCGACCTGTCCCGACGACGTGGCGCAAAACTATCTGCGACAGCTGTGGCGTGACGAACCGAACCGACGCAATATCCTGGCCATGGCTTTGGCCCAACACCCCGACGGTGACAATTGGGATTACCTGATCCGCAGCCTGGGCATCGTCGAAGACGCAGCCGCCAACGAAGTCATCAACGCTTTGCAAAAGGTTCCGTTGGCCACCGACGATCCGATGGCTTTGCGACAGCTGATCCTGATGGGTCTGCGGTTCGAATCGACCGGTCGCGATTTCGAACTTGTCGAAAAACTGCTGGAACACTGGACGGGTCTGCAGCGTCCCGAAGACGCGAAAAAGGAAATGCGTCCTTGGCAAAAATGGTACGCCAAGACCTATCCGGATCGTCCGCTGGCCGAATTGCCAAAGAAAGATCTGTCACGTTGGGACTTTGACCAACTGGTGGCCGTGCTGAACAGCAATGACAGCACCGACGCGGATCCACACATGGGTGCGGAAATTTTTGCCTCGCAAGCCTGTGCCAGTTGCCACACGGTGGGCGACAGCGGGGAATCGGTCGGCCCCGATTTGACCAACATTTCGCGGCGATTCACTCGACGCGAAATTGTGGAATCGATCCTGTACCCGTCGCACATCGTGGGACGTGACTTTGCGTGCAAGAAAGTGGTCACGCTGCAGGGCGACGTCTACATCGGCATGGTCACCGAACAACGCGACGGCGGTCTTCAGATCCGCGACAGCAACAACGAAGTCGCGATCGTCGAAGCCGACCAAGTCGACCAGATCTTGCCCAGCAGTATCAGCATCATGCCCAGCGGCTTGTTGGACGATCTGTCACTGCAAGAAATCAAAGATCTGATGTCGTACCTGGGTGTCGTTGAACCGGTGGATGTCGCCAGCCGACCGTAACCGGCGATCGCATCACGGGACATCGGCGCGTCCGATGTAATCTTTCACCCGCTGTCCCAACACGGGCAGCGGGATGGAACCGGCCCCCAGAACGACGTCGTGAAATTCACGCACGTCAAATGAATCGCCCAAAGCCTCTTCGGCCTGATGCCGCAAATCGGTGATGTACAGTTCGCCGACCTTGTACGCCAGCGCCTGACCCGGCCAACCGATGTAACGATCGACTTCGGCCACCACGTTGTGCTCCGACAACGCGGTGTTGGCCTTCATGTATTCGATTGCCCGCTGTCGGGACCATCCCAGGGCGTGAATCCCCGTGTCGACGACCAGACGGCTGGCCCGCCACGCTTCCATGCTTAATCGGCCAAAGTCCTGGTACGGATCCTGGTAGAAGCCGATCTCTTTGCCCAATCGCTCGCTGTACAACGCCCAGCCTTCGATGAACGCCGTGAAGCCGCTTTGTTTTCGGATCGGATGCAGCCCATCCAATTCCGCCTGCAAAGCCAATTGCAGGTGGTGCCCGGGAACCGCTTCGTGCAACGACAACGCTTCCAATTGATAAAGCGGCCGGGCGGGCAGGTTGTACGTGTTGACATAGTAAAAACCGCCTCGTGAACCGTCGGTGGCCGGTGGCCAGTAATACGCCGATGTCGTTTGCGGCGCAACGAAGGCTGGAATTTCGCGAATGCCATAGGGGATCCTTGGCAGTCGACCGAAAATTTCGGGCAAACGTCCGTCGGCACGTTTCAAGACATACGCGACTTCCTTCATCAGTTGTTCCGGCGTCTCTGCATAGAACTCCGGTGCAGTCCGTAGATGCGTCAAGAATTCCGGCAATTCCCCGTCGAAGCCCACATTCACGCGGATCGCATCCATCTCTTTGCGAATCCGTGCGTTCTCTCGAATGCCCGTCTGATGCAATTCGGTTGCCGTCATGGGCAACGTCGTGAACTTCAAGATCTGGCTGGCGTAAAACTCCCGCCCGTTGGGCAATGCATACGCGGCCACGCTGCCACGGCACGCCGGAACGTATTGGTTTCGCAGAAACGCCGCGAATCGGCGATACGCCGGAACGACGGTTGATTCGATCGCCTGGATGATTTGCAGCCGCAGCGTTTGCCAGCGTTCCGGATCCAGTCGTTCGATCGACTCCGGCGTGATGTTGGTTAAAAACAGCGACTGTTCGGCACCATCCACCACATGGGCTTCCGCCTGGGAAACGCTGTCCCGCATGATAATCGCCGGCTGTGTCAGTCCGGCGTCCATGCCCGCCTTCAGCAACGTGATCTGCTGATCGGTGTAACGTCCAAAGTCGTTCAAACGGGCGATGTAGTTTTCGAAATCCTGCGCCGACTTTAAATTCATTGTTCGCGCAAGTTCGGGAAAGCTAATGTGGAAGCCTTCTCGATTGTTGATCGGCATCAAATGCGTTTGAAAGCGATAGTCATCCCGCTGACGACTCAATCTCCGGTGCAACAAATCGTGATCGATTGCGTCTTGCCGGTTCAGCGATTGCGGATCGATGTTTTCCAAACGCCCTAAGAACTCCGCCCGTTTTTCAAATCGACGCTCGATCGCCTGGATCGAATCATCGGCCAAGCGATCTTGGCCCCGCGGATCTCCCACGTCGGTGGCCAACATCGGCGATTCATCCAGTTCAAACTCCCAAACGTCGTCCATCAAACGCCGCAGCGTTGGATCGGCGGGGCCAGCGGTGCTGACAGTCGGCGGATCGGATGATTTCGGGGAAGCTGTTTGTCCACATAGATCAGGTGACAGCGGACAAACGGCGATCAACACCGCTGCAATGACAGACGGCACGTTTCTGCGAAGCTTCATCAATGGTCTCGTCCAACGGCTGACAGGGCCGACCCCACCCGGAGTCGTTTCCGATCCAGCTTATCGCAGCACGCAAAAAGACGTCAGAGTTCGCCGAAACGTTTTCGCCGGACGGGGGATCAGAGGGCCAAAACCCATCCAGGCTGGTCCACGCCGATTTCAATCCCGCCGGGTGATTGGATTTTCGGAACCCTGCTGAATTGAATGTGTCCGATCCCGGACCGCCAAACGGATCCGACCGATTGCATTCCGAACCGTCGAAAGGCGCGCATCGACGGCTGATTGGTCCAATCGATCGACGCCATCAGGTGATCCACATCGATCGTGCGTGAGTCCAATGCTTGGCTGCACATCGCGGCAATCAAACGACGGCCACGGTGCTGTGGATCGGTCGATGCGTTGAAGATGTATCCCACACGATTGGGCAATTCCAACGTCGTTCCCAAGTGGACTGAACGGCTGAAGTTCTCCTCGCTGGGAACGCGGCCGGTCACGATCCACATCGACGACGCTACTTCGTCGCCACGCCGCATCCGCACCTGAATTCGATCCCCCTGCGGCAGCACTTCACAATGATAGCCGTCAGGAATCCCGTGGACGTTCGCGTCAATTCGATGCACATGCATCAGGTTCGTGACCTCCAACAGTCCCATCCGCACCGCGATGCGATAGCCTAATTTGGTTGCGTTTTCAAACATGGGGCGTTTCTTGGCACATTCAAAGCAAAGGATTCCGTGCGGCGGTCTGCAACCTACTTCACGACTGCACCGCGACTGCGACAATCAGCCACAAGCGTGTGACTTTTTGTCACGTCCGATGTTGGTCAAATAGACTTTGTCATCTGTACCGGTGCTGCGGATCGTTCCTAATGCGCCAGGTTCCGTGCAGGGGAACCTTACCTAACCGCGATCGACATGACGATTCGAAGATGAAAGCTTTGGTTTTGCATCAATTACAGACTCCGCTGACGCTGCAAGAGCGTCCGGACCTTGATCCGCCGGCCGACGGCGTGGTGGTCTGCGTAAAAGCGGCGTCGCTGAACCGGCGGGATCATTGGATCACCCAGGGCATGTACCCCGGCATCCAGTTGCCAGTGGTCTTGGGGTCCGACGCGTCAGGTGTGGTGATCAAAACAGGGGCTCGTGTCGGGAACTATTGGCAAAACCGCGCGGTGATCATCAATCCCGGCCAGCAATGGGGTGATAACCCTGCCTTCCAAGCCGACGACTTTCATATCACCGGGATGCCCAGCGACGGGGCTTTCGCAACGCAGATGGTTGTCCCCGTGAGCCAGCTTCACGAAAAACCGCTGCATTTGGATTGGCGGCAAGCTTCCGCCCTGCCGTTGTCCGGCGTGACGGCGTTTCGTGCGCTCTTTACCCAAGGCAAAGCCGAAAAGGGATCGCGGGTTTTGATCACGGGCATCGGCGGTGGCGTCGCGTCCTTCGCGTTGCAGTTTGCGGTTGCCGCGGGCGCCGAAGCCTGGGTCACGTCATCGTCCCCGCTGAAAATCGACCAGGCGATCGCCTTGGGGGCCAACGGCGGATTCAACTACAAGGACGACGCTTGGCCGCAACGCGCGATCCAAGATGCGGGTCAGTTCGATCTGATCATCGATGGCGCCGGCGGACCGGGCTACGCCGACCTGCTGAAAGTCGCCGCGTCCGGCGGCACCATCGTCAGCTACGGCGCAACAACAGGTGCACCGGACAAGTTGGATTTGTTCAAGGTCTTTTGGAAGCAGTTGCGTCTGCAAGGATCAACGATGGGCTCCCCCACCGACTTTGAAAACATGATCGCTTTTGTGGAACGACACCAAATCGTGCCAGTGATCGATGAAGTGTGTCCGCTGGAAGAAGGCAACTTGGCGTTGGAACGCATGCAGTCTTCCCGCCAGTTCGGCAAGATCGTTTTGTCGATGGATCCCGGCGTCGACGCCACACTGTGATTGTCCGCCACATTGATTGCTTCATCCCAACGGCGACAACGACACAATGTCGCGCCATTCGGGGATGATGTGATCAGCGACGGACTTCACCATAATGGGTCCTTCGAATTCAAATCTTCAATGCGTCCCTATGCCCCAAGCCCATCGCTTGCTGCGACGACTTGGCGTGACGCATCTCCCCAATCAACTCGATCACCGACGATGGCGTTTCAGTTCACGCGTAATTGCCCACCGAATCATTTCACCGCCATTGTTCGTGCTGGCTCTCTAGCCTTCGTTCTGGTGTGCCTGTCCGGAAATACGTTGGCTCAGAATCGTCCGTCAACCGCATCGGCCGATGTTCCAGCGGAAATCGAAGATGCATCGATCACACAGATCAACAAACTGGATCCACGCAGCAGCTATTGGCCTTTGCCTCCCGACGCAGCCCCGACTTTGCAATACGCCGATTCCCCTTGGGTGAAATCATTGAACGGGACTTGGCATTTTCACTGGTCCGCCGATCCAAAGGGGCGCGCAACCGACTTTGTCGACGATCCGGCCAGTGTGGATGGTTGGGCCGAGCGGATCAAAGTCCCCGCGACTTGGGAACGTGAAGGTTACGGGACGCCGCTTTACGTCAACATCAAGTATCCGTTCCACGTCGACCCGCCCAGGGTCATGGGTGAACCCGATCCACAGTTCACGTCCCACGACGAACGCAATCCCGTGGGCACCTATGCCCGCAAGTTCCGAGTGCCCGACGATTGGACGGACGACATGCGAATCATCCTGCACTTCGGCGGCGTACGTTCGGCAATGTTTGTTTGGGTCAACGGAACCCAAGTGGGCTATTCCGAGGGGTCAAGACTGCCGGCGGAATTTGACATCACCGATCACGTGCACGAAGGCGACAACCGATTGGTGGTGCAGGTCTACAAGTTCAGCGACGCGTCGTACTTGGAAGACCAAGACTTTTGGCGTTTAAGCGGAATCTATCGTGATGTGTTTTTGTGTGCCGTTCCGCGACACGGCTTGTGGGACGTGTATGCAAAGCCCAGCGTCGACCTTGAAACCGAGACCGGATTTGCAAGTCTACAGTTCGTCGCATTGCCCGATTCGAACCTGGACGTTCGCACGCGCTGGCTTGATCCAGAAGGTCGTGAAATCGCCGTCGGCAATCAGGTTCGCATTGAAGATGTTCAGCTGTGGTCTCCCGACCATCCAGCGATATACACCGCCGATGTACAGGTGGATTCCAATCACAAAACCATCCAGCGGTTCTATTTGCCGGTCGGGTTTCGACACTTGGGTATCGACAACGGCATCCTGAAACTCAACGGTACGCCGTTAAAAATCCGAGGCGTGAATCGCCACGAATTTGATCCCGTCACTGGCTACGTCATGACGCCGGAACTGATGCGGCAAGACGCGAAGTTGATGAAACAAGCCAACATCAACTTTGTCCGCACCGCCCACTATCCTCATGACCCGCGTTGGTATCGCATTTGCGACGAGATGGGATTGATGTTGATGGATGAAGCGAACGTGGAATCACACGGTTTAAGCTATCACAAGCGGGTCTTGCCCGGCGATCAACCCGACTGGTCCGATGCCGTTGACCAGCGGATGCGGCGCATGGTCGTCCGTGACCGCCAACACCCCAGCGTGATGATGTGGTCACTGGGCAACGAAGCGGGCTATGGGAATGCGTTCACGCGAATGTACAAGACTTGCCGCGAACACGATCCGGAAAAGCGTTTGATTCAATACGCCGACATGAATCTGGCTGCTGACGTTGACAGCCAGACCTACCCCGACATCCAGTGGCTGCAGGACCACGTCGCCGGCAAAGCCAAACGGAAAAGTGAACGCGGCAAACCATCGTCGGCGGAACAACACGGTCCGTATCCTTCATCACGCCCCTTCTTGATGAATGAATACGCACATGCGATGGGAAACAGCGTCGGGAATTTGGCCGACTACTGGGAAACCATTCACCAGCATCCGATGTTGGTTGGCGGCTTCATCTGGGACTGGGTCGATCAAGCGTTGTATGCCGAACCAGATGATCCCAACAGCGGCTTTCGCTATGGCGGTGACTTCGGCGATTTCCCGAACGACAGCAACTTCTGCATCAATGGCCTGATCGGAGCCGACCGTCGCCCGCGTCCTCACTATTGGGAAGTCCAGAAGGTTTATCAGAACGTTCGTTTTGATGACTGGAAACCATCGGCGTCAACGATCACGGTTCACAACGATTTTGCGTCGAACAACTTGAATGACTTCCAATGGCGTTTCGTCATCTTTCGCAACGGACATCCATGGAAAGACGGCCGTTTGTCGGCTCCCGACGTTTCCGCAGGCCGGAGCGGTTCCGTCGACCTCAGCCCCATCACCGCGGTCTTGGATTCGATCGGTGACAGCGTGAACGAATACCATTTGCGAATCAACGTTGTCCAGTCTTCAGCCACCACATGGGCACCCGCCGATCACGTCGTTGCCTGGCAAATGTACGCCGTGCCGGGGCAACCGTCTTGCACCCCGACCTTGGAATTCGCCAACGGCAAGACGGAATCCGACGACCTGGGCATCACGGTATCTAACGACAGTGCGTCGTTTCATGTCGATGCCACAACGGGACGGATCGATCATTGGATTGTCGGCCAGGAAACGTTGTTGCGGGATCCCATGCGTTGGCACTTCACACGCGTGTGGACCGACAACGATCTGGGCTGGAAAGCCGACGCCAAGATGGCCGCTTGGGCCGACGCCGAAGAATCGATCAACGTCACCGAACTAACGGTTTCCACCGACGACGGAATACCAGTGGTCAAGGTGTCTGCGGAACTGCTGGATGGGCAGATTCAACTACGGAGTCAGTACAAGATGACCGAATCCGGTGGCATCGCAGCGACGTTTCGGTATCACCCGGTATCCAATCAAGCCATTGTTGATCCGGCACGTCTTGGGCATCAGCTATCCATTCCTTCGCAGTTCGGTCACATCGAATGGTTCGGTGGCGGCCCCCATGAAAACCACTGGGACCGAAAAACGTCCGCTGCTTTGGGGCGATACCGATCGACGATCGCGGACTGGGTGACACCATACGTACGCCCACAAGAAAACTCCAATCGTGGGGACGTCCGGCAAATTCAATTCGTCGCCGACGACGGCCGTACCATTGAATTTCAGGCAACCCACGGCCAACCACTATCGGTTTCCGCTTGGCCGTACACCGAAGATGACCTTCGCCGGGCCCAGCACAACGATGAATTGCCGATCCGGGACACCATCACGATTAACCTTGATCACCGACAAATGGGTGTTGGTGGTGACAATTCTTGGGGGTTGCCCGTGAACAAGCCCTATCGCATTGATCCGATGCGGACATACGAATGGGGATTCGTGATGACGCTGCAACAGCCTTCACCCTAACGAAGCACCAATGGCCGAACGGGCCGACAATTCATCAACCAATCGGCGTGATGTAGTATCGGTTCGAAACGCCTTCGATGTCGTGATGATAGTAAAAGCAATCTTGGTCGGCCTGTTCGACGGCGTCGATCAGTTGTGGCAACTCTTCTTGAGTCACGATGGTCCGGACCATTGCAAACGGTTCGCCACTGTGTCCACCCACGCCCGACTGGACGGTATAGGTTCGGTGCTGGCTGGTGTTTCGAATGGATTCGCCGACGGCGTTGTCGTTGCGTGTGATGATGACCAGCATCGTGATTTTGAATTTCTTGTACAAGTTGTTCAGCGTTTCGGTCGACGCAAAGATGTAGATGCAGGTGTACATCAATGTGTTGATAACCGATTCGACTTGGCCGTTCTTTAGCAAGTCCATCAGCATCCCAAACGCCGTCGAAGCAACCGCAGCCAGAACCGCGATCGAACCAACCGGACGCAAGTATTTCATCGCCAGATAGGCGGCCAAGACGTCTTCATCACCGGTCGAACCACGACGCTGAAAGGCCATGGCTTTTGCCACACCGGCAAGCAACCCTCCGAAGATGACCAAAATGATTCGCTCATTCTGGGGCTCAGGCTGGGCAAACTTCAATTCGGGCAGAATCGCCAAACACCCCACCACCGTCGCCACGACCAACAACGAACGGGCGGCAAACATCCAACTGACTTTTGCAAACGCGAAAGTCAAAACACAGGCTTGAAAGATCAAATACAACACGATGAACAGCGTGTAGCTGTCAAAGTAGTACGAGAACGCCGTGGCAACGCCCTCGGTTCCCGTCAAAATGACCTTCGACGGCAACACGAAATATTTCAACGCCACCGCATACAACAAGCCGGAAATCACCAGCCAAATGAAATCAATCGATTGACGCAACACGGATGTCTATTTTCCCTAGCAACGGGTCTGGTCGATCAGCAACAACACCGGGCCAGACGCGCTGCGGAAACACTTGCCATGCGGCGTCTTACCCAACGTCAATCGTTTCCCATCTCCGTGACTTCGTCCAGAGACTCATTCAAGACTCGCGCCGGCCGGACGAAAGAGATCCCCTGCATGTTGTCAGTGTCGATCATCACCGCTTCGACAACGGGACTGTTGACCAGTGACCCGGATGTCCACTGCACGATAAAGCTTGCTCCGCTGCCACCAGAGGTGTCTTTCCGCTCGATCACGAAATCGGTCGACGCCAGCGGGGCAAGACGCAAGGGTTTTTCCAAAAGTTGGCGACGACGTTTCCCGGTGGAATCAAAGTAGTCCACGCGGGTCACCACGATATCGTTTCGCTCGTCTGTGTTTCGAACCGATAGCGTGACCGCCAACAACCGCGGCTTGGCATCTTGGTGATAAACATGCGAATACGCCGGAACATACAGCGTTTGGCCTTGAACCGGATGCCAAGGCAATTCGACCAATTCCGTCCGCGCATGGTCGCGTCCACCCGGCTCCAGAGACTGGATTTCTGATTCCAACGCCTCGAAACGCAGCTCCAGAAAAGCCCAAAAAATCACCAGCGGGATTACGATCGCCAGCAAGATCAGGTATTTCACGAATCGAACGAACTTGTCGCTGTCAGATTCTGTGGACATGGTTGCTGGTGCTTGTCCGGTGGGCGATGCAAATCGAACCGACGCCGGTTCTTGAACCAAGGAACTTATCGAATCGCTGCTACACGTTGTCAATGCCGCTAGCGGACGATGATCCGCCCGACAACGTGCCGTGTCGTCGTTCGGTCATTCCGCCACGGCGTACAAAACACCCGCGTCCCAGTGCAGCGAAAGCCCTGTCGCATCGCTAGATCGTATCCGCGTTTGTGACAATGACGGCGACTGGTCGGCACCGGCCAAGCGGACCATTGCGATCCGCTGGCCAGGCCGCGGATGAAAATCGTCAGCCAATTGAAGCTGGATGGTTCCTGCAAGCGACACTTTGCCTTTGACGATCAATGGTGCCGGGGTGTCGGTACCCACATTCATCTGGATCCGACTGTTGGTCCCGATGGATAGATCACCGTGGATTTTGATCGATTCATCGATCTGCAAATCGCCGTTCAGAATAACATCAGCCGCCAAGACCCCGCTGCCTTTGATCCGGGCCGACCGCTGCACGTCGATCGTTCGGCGTGAATGAACGCTGCCGCCGTCTAATCGCAAAACGGAATGCTTGCCAAGCCGCAATTCATTGCGGGCGTTCAATCGTCGCCCCGACGAAATCGCCAACACCTGTGGTGCCGTCGACGTCCCTTCGACGTGCAGCGCCAACACGTTGGCGTCCTCATCGACCGTGACCGTTTGTTTTGCTGCCGATGCATTGACAATCTTCGCAATCCAGGACGCCTGCGGTGCACCGGAATCATGGATGTACTGAATCCCGTCGTTCTCGTACACATAATCGGACCATCGACCGGCATCATCGAATGCGCCGTTCCCTTTACCCGTCCATTCGTGATAGGTGACTGCAAATCCTTTGGGTTCGGTCACGCGTTCCAGCAACAGATCGCGTCGAAGTTGCTCAACCAAGTCCGAATGCTCCGACAACACATCGGTCGTTTCGCCGGGATCGCGCTGCAGGTCAAACAATTGATACTGTTCCGGACCTTTTCGTCTGACCCTGCGGATCAACTTATAACGACCTTGGATGATCGATTGTCCATCGGACGCCTCGTGAATCAGGAAAGGACGCTGGCGTGGGGACGGCCGACCGGTCAATTTCGAAACCAACGACACGCCATCGATTCCCAATGGTGGCGTCGTCCCCGCCAACTGACAAAACGTCGGCAACCAGTCGGTCACGTCGACCACGTCGTCGACGCTGGTACCCGGTCGGAGATGCCCCGAGGCGTGAATCGCGTCGGGCCATCGAACCAACAAGGGCACACGAATTCCGCCCTCAGCGATCGAGCCTTTGGATCCCGACAATCCGCCGTTGGCGTCCAGTTCTTTCAAGTTGTTTCCACGTGGGCCACCGTTGTCCGACTGAAAGATGACCAACGTCTGTGCGGCAATCGAATCGGAATCATCGCCGTCACCATTGGGATCATCCAACGCATCCAACAGGTTGCCGATGTGGGCATCGATTCGAGTCACCATTGCCGCCCACTGAACCGTTTGCCGTGACAAAGCATTGAAGTTCGGATCGTCACGATATTCGGAATCCCATTCGGGTAATTGTTCGATTTCACCAAAGGGCGCATGCGGGATCTGACAAGCCAAGAGCCCAAAAAACGGCTGACCGCTTTCCTGGTATCGTGCGGCACCACGCCGAACAAAATCCAAAGCCGCAAACGCATAGTGGTCGTCGCAATAGGACGGATCGGGATAGCCCGGATCTGATTGACGAGCCGGCAAGGACGGAAAACTCGTTTGGCGATAAGCATCCAACCGGTTGGGAACCAGCGTCAGTCCGCCCATAACATTCACGTCTTCGGAAGTCTTCCAAAGTGTGGGCTGGAAAAACGTGTGGGCACGGACGTGATGCAATTCCGCAAGCACGTCTTGGTAGCCGTGCGATGTCGGAAGTGTCTGTACGTTGACGATTCGCGGATCTTGCTGATCTTTCGATCCGCCATAGCCCCACTTTCCCCAATACCCGGTTGCATAGCCGGACCGTGACAGGCATTCACCGATGGTGATGTCGTCGCGGCGGATCGCCTTCTTGGCGTTATCCGGGTCATTGCGATCGGCAAACGTGTGGCCTTGGTGAAAACCGGTCTGCTGCGACGATCGTGCGGGCGAACAAACGTGACACCCATAGGCACGCGAAAAATTGACTCCCTCGCGTGCCAGTCGATCCAGACTGGGCGTGCGAACGTAGGGCAGCCCCTGATCTCGACGTGCGAACTGGCCGTTGGGTCCGATGGATCCCCACCCCATGTCGTCCACGTACAGATACAAGATGTTTGGACGCTTCGCATCGCCATCTGCGGCGACGCCACCGTTGGGCATCCAGAACACCGCGAAAGCGCAGACAAGCAGGAACGTTCGCATGATCGACACCCGAGAATCAAAACCGGACCACTGAACACGCGCCCGACTTCGAAATCAAAATCATCGGACGTCGCAGACGAATCGCCGATTCTAACCCGGTGTCATGCACGTCTGTGGCAGCAAAAAAACAGAACGATCGTTGTGCTAGGTTTCAGCGATTGTCGGTCGGCGGCACACGAAACTGATCGAAACGTTCGGCCGACCAAGCTTCTTCCTCTGGACGCAGCATGAACAACGGTCGTTCTAAACCGACTTCCCAGTCGAACAGCTTTTGAAACAGTTCTCGCACCTTGTCCGGATGTTTCGCCGCCAAGTCATTTTGTTCGCCTGGATCGTTGGCCAAATCGAATAGCTGTGCCGGACGATCAGGAAACCGCATCAATTTCCAATCCCCATCGCGAATCGTGCCTCGTGTTTCCTTTTTCCAGTACAGGGTCTGATGAGGCCTGCCCTGTTTTTTACCCTGCAAGTACGGCAACAAGTTCACGCCGTCCAGTCCATCGATCGATTCAGGGTCGCCGCCCGCCGCGGCCACGAACGTCGGCAGCAAATCCAACGTGATGGCCGGATCATTGAACGTCTCACCCGCCGGGACTTTTCCAGGCCAGGCGATCAAACCGGGGACACGTATGCCGCCTTCCAGATGCGTTGCCTTAACGCCGGCGAAAGGAAAGTTATTGGACGCATTTTTATCGCTGGGTCCGCCATTGTCGTTGCTGAACACGATCAAGGTGTTCTGGGACAAACCCAGGTCTTCCAATTGCTTCATGATCTGGCCGCAAGCCCGATCCATCGAAAGGTTCATCTGCGCAAGTGTGCGGCGATCGCCCGAAAGTTCGGGGAATGCATCGCGATCACGTCGGTCGGCCTGCAATGGCAAGTGCACCGCGTTGAAAGACACAAAAGCAAAGAATGGGCGGTCTTGGTTTTCACGAATGAAATCACACGTCGCATCGGCCAGAACGTCGGTCAGATAATCCTTAGGTTCTTGGTACTGCGCGAACTGACGCTCCAACAGATTTTCGCGTTGCGCCCTATCCGGATTCGGGTATGCGAAAAAGCTTCGTGCGCCGCCACGAAACCCAACGAACGTGTCGAACCCACGACGCAGCGGGTGATAACGATCGGCATAACCCAAATGCCACTTACCGAAAATGCCGGTGCGATAGCCTTGCTGTTGCAGCACTTGCCCCAACGTCGGAATCGTGGTTGGCATCCCCATCTCGGCATCCAGCTGTTGACTGCTGGGGCTCATCACCGGTGGCACATTGTTTTCTTCGAAACCGAATCGCTGCTGATATCGACCGGTCATCAAACCAGCCCGCGACGGACCGCACACCGATGCCGACACATAGAACTGTGTCAATCGCGTTCCCGATTCCGCCAACCGATCCAGGTTCGGCGTCTGCATCACCACGCTGTCGTGAAATCCGAAATCGGCATACCCGGCATCGTCAGAAAACAGCAGGATGATATTCGGTTTTGTTTCCGCGCCCGAAACGAACGTCGCAGACAAAACCAAACCGGTAACCACAAAAGCTTGAATCAAACGCATGGATGTGACCTGGATTAAAAAATGAATCATTGCGTACCGTGAACTTTTCTATTCCTGGATCGTCGGTGACGTAATCTCGAAGCGAAACTGGTAATTGCCCGATGGCATCGTTTGCTGGGCCAATGGGCGAGCCCGCATGCCCCCCAAACCGGTTTGGGAATGATCGATATTCAGCGTGTAAAAGCCTTGCGGCTTCAATTCATAGGTGTGCTTGGCCGCATCAACATCGTCGCGGGCAAAGGCTGACACACTGAAATTGAAAGTCTGGTCGGCGTCCATTCGCAGCACCGGTGCCTTGTCGGCGGCACCAAATTCAACCCAGCGAACTCCCATACGGTTCCCGGATTCCTGCGGCATGGTATAGCGATAGGACATTTCGTCGGTCGGCAACTGATAGCGACCAACTTTCGCACTCCGCTGACGGTCGGGGTACGCTTCCCAAGGACCTTGGCCAAAATATTCCGTCTGTTGATACTCCGGCGGGATTCCCATCGCGGCGCCGAATCGAATCAATTCCGGCAACTTGGGATCTGCATCCAAGTCCATTTCAACCCGGACGCGTCCGCCGGGATAAAATCGATAGACCATCGCCAGCTTGATCGGCTGTTCGGTGCCATAGGTGACTTCAACGGCAACGCCGCCGGCACCAGCGTCTTCACCAGCACCGTCATCCGGCTCGGCAAGCCAGCACGATTTGACTTGAAGGTTTTCGTCCAATTGCCACCAAACGCGACTGTTTTGCTCCAGCCGGCGGAATCGCCGATCGTTGTCGGTCAGGGCACGCCGAAAGTTGGGTCGCAGTGGCTGACGCAGAACCTGATTTCCGTCAATGATCAGCGTTGTCAAATACCCTGTCTTCTTCGACACGGCCGCACGCAACCGGTCGCCGAAGATCTGAATCCGATCCTGCAGTTCGATCGTATCTAGCGTCCCGTTGTCTGCGACCGTCTGATCGGTCATCGCTGCAGCGTCTTGCAACAAGATCTGTTCGTACGCGACCTCGAAACCGGGGTCGCACCACGCACGAGCGGACGTTTCATGTGCGCTGAATCGAACCCAGTACTCCGATGATGCATCCCATTGGTCCCGTTCCAGATTCACATGCACCACTTGATCGGCCCCCGGTTCAACGTCCAAGGTGTCCAGGCGGCCCGATGAAACCACCACGCCATCGCGTTGAAATTGCCACCGAAATTCGTATCGCTTCAGATTGGTGAATGCCAATCGATTGACCAGACGGAATTTCCCGGAATCCTTGTCAACCAGTTCGAACGCAACGGGCTGGAACACATACTTGCATTCATACGCATGCGGTTTTGGCGTACGGTTCGATGCAAAGACACCGTTCAAGCAGAAGTTGCCGTCGTTCGGGACATCGCCGTAGTCACCACCGTAAGCGAAATACGACTGGCCCGATTCCGCGTCAGTCTTCTCAAGTCCTTGATCGATCATGTCCCAGATATACCCGCCGATCAGATTCGGATTGGACCGGATTACATCCCAATAATCGCCCAGCGTTCCGACCGAATTGCCCATCGCGTGCAAGTATTCGCAGTAGATAATCGGTCGATCCAACCGCGGGTCGTCCGCCATATTTTTGACCTGTTCGTACTGCGGGTACATGCGGCTGATCACATCCACGTACGGCGGATCATTGGGATTGGCCATACTTGGAAAGGTTTGCGATTTGTATCCGGCCCCCGGCTGGTGATCGGGATCGGTCGGATCCCCCTGAGCCCCCTCGTAATGAATGAATCGCGACGGATCAAAGTCTTTGATCCACCCCGCGGCCGCGGCGAACGCAGGCCCACACCCTGATTCGTTACCCATCGACCAACTGATCACACAAGGATGGTTCTTGTCCCGCTGGACCATTCGGCTGATTCGACTAAGGATCGGCATCGTCCAAGACGTTTGCTGCGGGATGTAGCTTCCCAGATGGTGACATTCGATGTTGGCTTCATCCATGACGTAGATGCCATGCTTGTCACACAGATCGTAGAAGTAAGGATCATTCGGATAATGTGACGTTCGCACCGCGTTGAAGTTGAACTGTTTCATCAGCATCACGTCGCGCAAATAATCCTCGCGACGCAACGCCTTTCCGAATCGCGGATTGTGGTCGTGACGGTTGACGCCCATGATTTTGACCACTTGGCCGTTGACCAATAACTGATTTTGGTCGTCGAACTCGATCGTGCGGAAACCAACCTTTTGCGTCCGCACTTCGGCGACATCGCCGCCGGGTCCCACGACCTCCAGCAACACTTGGTACAGATTTGGCGTCTCGGCGGTCCACTTCTTCACGTCGGGGATGTCAGTGGCCAGCAATCCGAATTCGTTGACGTCGCGTGGCGCCCAACGCTCATTGACAATCGCACCGACGGGAATCTCCATTCCGTCAGCGACGACGTCCTTGGTCTGTGCGTCATACAACGAAGCCCGGACTTTCCAGCCGTCCAAATCGGCATCCGGGTCCTTCAACCAAATCCTTGGGCGAATCTTCAGGGTGCCGTCTTGGTATTGATCATCCAACGTCGCCCGGGCGTCGATATCGCTGAGTGACACCGCCGGTTGTGCCAACAACATGACGTCGCGATGAATCCCGCTAAGCCGCCACATGTCCTGGTCTTCCAGATAGCTGCCGTCGCTCCACCGAAACACTTGGACCGCTAACCGATTTCGACCGGGCGCTAGATATTCGGTGATGTCAAATTCTGCGGCCAGGCGACTGCCCTGGCTGTAGCCCACCCTCTGGCCATTGACCCAGACGTAGAACGCCGACGAAACGCCACCAAAGTGCAACACCACACTGTGGCCGGACCATTCGCCGGGGACTTCGAAATCGCGAAAGTAGCTGCCGACCGGATTGTCACGATAAATCCGTGGCGGCAGCGGTGGCATCGGCCCCTTCCAATCAAACTTCAGATCGGGATTCAGGATTCCCGGCGTGAACGGATAGGTGATGTTGGTGTAAATCGGCTGTCCGAAACCTTG
The DNA here is from genome assembly GCF_012290005.1 of Crateriforma spongiae. Taxonomy (NCBI): domain Bacteria; kingdom Pseudomonadati; phylum Planctomycetota; class Planctomycetia; order Pirellulales; family Pirellulaceae; genus Crateriforma; species Crateriforma spongiae. Next base: position 521,774 of record NZ_JAAXMS010000003.1, on the reverse strand, counting down.
GAGTTCCCAATTGGCCGGCACCGCAATGCTCGCCCAATCCCCACCCTGAAAATCTGTGGCATAGAAGTCCAAAGGACGCTGATTGACATTGCCGGCGTAGTGGAACTTCCAGGTCCCGTTAAGCGAAACCATCCTGGACCGACCACGATCCTGTGACAACGCATCATCCGCCGAAGCGTAGGAGTAACTAGCCACACGTGCCGGCAACTTGCCACGTTCGAAGACGGTTTCGTTTTCCCAATCGGGCTGCGACGCATGAAGCGATACGAAAACAATGGCCAGGCGAAGGCTGGCGACGAAGCGAAGCATGCGAAGTTTTCCGATCACGGATCAATGAAACGGTTGCGCAGGGACACCATACCAAACGTCGTTTGCATGGCCATCAAATGGTTCCATGCCAACGAAGTTTGCTGGATTCCGTTTTACAGCGGCATGATAATTGGTCTGCCCACCAGGCGGCTTACTGGTGAAACAACGACTAACGCCAAACGATCGGCATCCACACTGTCATCTCGCTTAGTCCCCGGTTGGACCAAGCGTGATAGGGAACAAACCGGGCTTCGTATTCCTGCCACTGCGATTCATCCAAAACGCGATACATCGAACGATTGTCTTCCGATCGCAACAGAACCGTGCCACGCAACGCCGTCACGTTGCCCAATTCGCTGATCCCGGGTTCCAGTTTCCATTCGATATCGGAGGGAACGTTGACGTCCAAAATGCTGGTGTCTTTGGGAAGGTCGGGGGATTCGATGCAGTAGACCACGGGGCCTCGCTGGACCGCGGCCTGATTACGAACCTCTTCGATCCGCGGGTGCCCGACCATCAACCGGGCCTGCATCGGCAAGTCCAACTCGATGACATCCCCCGGTTTCCACTTTCGGGTCAGAACCGCGAACTGTCCCGCCACCGGAACCACGTCCGCCGCGGTTCCGTTGATTCGCAACTGGGCCGCATCGGCCCAGTCCGGGATACGCAAGTGAACGTCAAAGGCGTCCGACTTGCACTGCTGGACAGTGATCTTGATCGCCCCGTCCCACGGATAAGCGGTTTCCTGTCGCAAGCGAAGCGTCGAACCATCGCACAAACGCGTCTCCAGTTCGTTGGCCCCGTACAGATTCACGGCCACCCCGTTTTCCGGCAAGCTGTAGGCCCAGGATGAAAGCTTGGCGATCGTTCGCACCAGATTCGGTGGGCAACAGAAGCATTTCAGATAAGGCTGTCGATCAGGCGTTTCGGTGTTCAGTGCGGAATAGTCACGAGCGCCATGAATCGACCGCAACGGGTTGGAATAAAAGTATTGCCGACCATCGACACTGATGCCTGACAAGCCACTGTTCAGCATCACCAGTTCCATGATGTCCGCGTACTTGGATTCGCCATGAATCCCCAGCATTCGATGGCTGAACATCGCGTTGCAAAGGTTTGCGCAGGTTTCGTTGTACGCCGTCAAGTTGGGCATCACGTATTCGCCGGCGAATGCCTCGTGGACCGCGTCACCCCGGCTTGATGCCCCGTGGTGGGTTTGGCCACAGGCACCGGTGATGTACATCTTTTTATGAACCACGTTTTCCCACAGCCGATCCAGAGCTTCGACCAAAGCTCGTTCACCGGTTTCGGCATAGACGTCCGCGGCACCGGCGTAGAAATACAAGGCCAATACCGCGTGGCCGACCGCTTCGGTTTCCTTCCGCAACGGTTTTCGTTCCTGGACCATATCGCCGATCGTCGAATGCCGGACGGATGGACCGGGTTCGACGCGTGATCGACCACGCATGTTGATGAAGATCTCGGCCAACCGCAGATACCGCTTGTCACCGGTGGTGCGATAAAGTTCCACCAGCCCCATGATCTGTGTTTGATTGAAACCGAATCGTGCCAGCCGTTCAGGCTGTGGCTGGAACGTTTCGTACAGATGATCGGCGTGCTTGATCGCGATGTCCAGAAAGTTTCGCTTCCCTGTCACGCGATGGTGAATACACGCGCTGGTCAGCAAGTGCCCGCTGTTATAAAGCTCGTGGTAATTGCGTGCCGTCCAGGGCTCCGGTGCACCAAGTTGGATCTGCGTCGACAGGTAGCCGTTATCAAGCTGAGCTTTCCCGATGACATCGATGATCTCGTCCAGTTCGACCAAGATCTTTTCGTCACGGTTGATGGCGTACACGTAAACGGCCGACTCCATCCATTTGTAAAAGTCGCCGTCATGCCAGTGCATGCCTTGATGCGGGCCATCCTTTAGCCCCGCGGCAATCTTGAAATTGTTGTAGGCGTGACCGACATCGCCTTTCAACAAACTGCCCATGTGAGGCACCATGACGTCCTGACACAACTGGAACTTCTCTGCCCAAAACCCATCGGTCCATCGACAATCCCCAATACCGATGCTGCGAAACGTGACGTGGGGGCTGGATGAATTGTCGATGACGCCTGCCTGATCGGCTCGGACGATCGATGCACCGATGATCAGCGAAACAATCAAAGCGGAAAATCGCACGGTTGGTCTCCGCAGGTGGGATGAAGCGGTGGGAAGGTGTTCGATCGGCCGAACGCTCGGGCCAGTCTCACATGAATTCGATTCGTCGGCGGTCTGTCGCTGTGGCGTTCACCGTCAGCGAACACGGGGCCGCGTCAATGTCCCATAGGGATTGAATGCAGGCACCTCGTCCTGACGCGACCAGCGATGCCTGTGACAATACGCCACCTGGATGGGAAACCACAATTCGCGGCCCAAACCAAAGAAACGGCAGCATCGCTACGGTACGATGGACCAACCACCGTGCTTCCAGCGTCCATGGCTTGACGCATTTCGTGGCCATGCGGGAAAGTGCCGTGAACAACCCTTGCCAAGAGCACCAGCAATCGTGGAAACAGGACATCGTTCATCGATACCTTCACTTTTTCGCGGAAGCCTTTGCCCTTGAGACCGCCGACGATTTCGCCCGGTGGGGACGGCATCCGTGTGCCGTTGACCGATGCGACTCCGGCGACACTGACGCGAGGGTACTGCGACACGTTTGAAACAGCGGCCCAGGGGCAGGTCGGACCATCCCGTTTTGCGAGACCACCGGTTGTCGATGACGACTTTGCACCGGCGAGTGGCCCGCAACGGGCCGGTACGGTGGCGATCGATACCACTGGCCTTATTTGTATTACAATAACAGCAAGCACCCCCTGTCAACAGGCTGCGGCATGGAAATTCCCCGAATGCGACGAAATCTCTGCGGGCAAGTCGTCCACGATTTGGGATTCAAGATTCTGGCCGGGCAGGTCAAACCGGGCGAAGCTTTGCCGCAGGAGCCCACGCTGTGCGAACAATTGGGCGTCAGCCGAACCGTCGTCCGCGAAGCGATCAAATCACTGGCGGCCAAGGGCTTGGTCGAATCACGCCCGAAACGTGGAACGATTGTCCGTCCCGCCGCTGACTGGAATTACCTTGATTCCGAAGTCCTGGCCTGGCACGCCAGCGCCGACGGTGACGGCCAGCACCTGCGTTTCCTGACGGAGTTTCGGCTGACCGTCGAACCCGCCGCCGCGGCCCTGGCCGCCAAACGTGCCAGTGAAGATGAACTGAATCGGATACGCGCGGCCCTTGAAAAGATGGCCGCGAACACCGACAGCGTCGAAGCTTTCAAGGAAGCCGATTTGACGTTCCATACCGAAATCTTGCACGCCACGGGCAACCCCTTTTTCTCGCCCGTCGCCGGCGCGATCGCGATTTCATTGGCGACCAGTTTGAAGGTCACCAACCGAAAACCGGCCGATAACCCCGCATCGGTGCCGCTGCACCGTGACGTGATGGATGCCATCTGTCGACGTGATGCCGACGCGGCCCGCGAGGCAATGCACCGGTTGTTGGCAGACGCCAAACGACGGATTGAAATCGCCGGCGACGCAACCAACGGCATACCATCCGCCTGATCACCATCGCTGATCTCTCCGTCGGGTTTCTATCGAATTTCATTGACGGATAAACGACCAATCCGTCGTCACGGCAACCAAGGGATCGCGGTTTGGCGATTGTCGCCCGGTTGTTCAGGTCGCGGCACAAGACGTGCATCAATGGCAGCGTTCCCGTTCCCGACCGCTGCGCCGCAAAAGCCCGATGTTCCGTTTGTTCCTGGCAATCACCGTTCAATTCTGCAGCGTCGCCGCGCTGGGAACCGCCCTGGCGCAGGTTCAAGATCCACCGGTCGACGAACCCACTAGCGTGGATGCATCGACCAAAGTTTCTTCGGTTGCCGTCAATGATGTCACCGATGACCGGGCGATCGAGAAACGTCTGCGTGCGGTGTTCCAGGCATCCGGTTGGTTTGATGATCTTGACGTTGAATCACGCAACGGCGTGATCACCATCGCCGGGATCGCTGACAATGATCGGCATCGTGACTGGGCCGGCGACATTGCGCGTCGCACCGAAGACGTCGTGGCGGTCATCAACCAATTGGATGTCCGCGAAGAATTCAGTTGGAAGTCCAGTGGCCAGGTAATCAACGCAAGTCTGGATTCGCTGCGCAAGGAAACGCTCAGCCGGTCGCCGTTATTGCTAGCCGCAGTGATCGTTCTATTGCTGACCGCTGCGGCATCCAAGCTATGCCAAGCCATCGAACAACGCATCCTGGAATCGCGTGGAATACGTTCCAGCCTGAAAGACCTGATCTATCAACTGTCATCGATCGGCATCTGGATCATTGGTCTCTTGGTGGCCACGATCATTGCCTTTCCCGGCATGACGCCAACGCGCGCCCTGACGACATTGGGGCTGGGGACCGTGGCGATCGGGTTTGCCTTCAAAGACATCTTTGAAAATTTCTTCGCGGGAATTCTGATCCTGTGGCGTTACCCGTTTGACCGCGGCGATTACATCACGTGCGAAGAAACCACCGGCAAAGTGGAACAGATCACCGTTCGCAACACGATGATTCGAAAGCTGGATGGCGAATTAGCGGTCATCCCCAACGGCCATTTGTTCAAAAACAAAGTGGATGTGTTGACCAGCCAACCACAGCGACGCGTTCGAATCATCTGCGGCGTTGCCTATGGCGAAGATGTCGACCAGGCACGGGAGGTGATCCGCGAGGCCGTTCAATCGTGCGACACGGTGCGAGGCATTCGCACGGTCGAAGTGTTCGCCAACGAATTCGCTAACTCCAGCATCAATTTCGAAGTCGCGTGGTGGACCGGTGCCAAGCCGATCGACATTCGCCGCAGTCGTGACCAAGTCGTCGCTGCAATCAAGCGGTCGCTGGACGAAGCGAATATCGAGATTCCATTCCCCTATCGCACGCTGACCTTCAAAGACGATCGCATCGCCGCTTCCCTGGTCGGCATGTCAGGGCTAAGCACTCCGGACTCCGGTGCAAGCACCTGACCCATGATTCCGTCGGCGCAAAAAAAGATGCGGCAGCAGGGACCCGGTGCGATCACCTGCTGCCGCTTCCCCTGCAATGGATCAGCGTCCAAATTCGTTGGGCCAGACAGACTTAACTGCTGCAACCGACCAGTTCGTCGGCGGCCGAACTGAGTTGCGAAATGACCACGTTTTGCTCTTCGACCGATGCCGCGACGCCGGTGGTGTTGTCGCTGACCTCGCCGACGCTGTTGGCGATACATTCGATAGCCGAAACCACTTGGCCGATGCTGAACTGAATCGTTTCGACATTCTTGCGGATCTCCGACGTCGCCTTGCCGGTCTGATTGGCCAGTTCTTTGACCTCACTGGCAACCACGGCGAAGCCGCGTCCTGATTCACCGGCACGTGCGGCTTCGATCGTCGCATTGAGGGCCAACAGATTCGTTTGGTCGGCCAAATCTTGAATCGTGTCGATGATTTCGCCGATCGTTTCGCTGCTGCAATTCAAGTCCTTGACCAAGTCGGTCGCGTTCTTGGTGTTCACATCGGCGTCTTTGGCCAACCCGGCGGTGCGAGTGATTCGCTCGCTTATCTCTGCGATCGCCTGTGACATTTCCGAAACGCTGCTGGCGATGGAGTTGCCCAACGATTCTGATTGATTCTTGGAATGAACCTGATCGGTGATGTCGCTGACGTTCTTCACCACACGGGTCACCTTTCCGTCGTTATCAAAGACGGGGTTGTAGGCGCCGCTGAGCCAAATTTCTTGACCGTGCTTGTTCACACGGCGGAATTCACCTTGCTGGAATTCCCCCCGAGCCAGACGTTCCCAGAAACGTGCATATTCCGCGGTCGCGGCATCTTCGGCCGGCATGAACATGCGATGATGTTTGCCGCGGATCTCTTCCAGCGAGTATCCGGTGGTTTGCAAGAACAGCGAATTGGCGTGCAGGATCGTACCGTCCGGCTTGAATTCAATCATTGCCTGTGAACGGTTCTGGATGTCGGCTTGGATCATCCGCGCCTTCGTAACGTCGGTCGCCAATTTGATAATCTTGATGACCTGTCCCGAGTCGTTCAGAACCGGATTGTACGTGGCTTGAATCCAGATCTCGCGACCGCCGCGACCGTAACGCTGGAACAGATCGCTGTGGAAGTTTCCGGCACGAAGCTTTTCCCAGAACTGACGGTATTCTTCGGACCCGGCGTATTCGCTGTCGACAAACATCCGGTGATGCTTGCCCTGGATTTCCGACAGGGTGTATCCCACCGTGTCCAGGAAGTTCTTGTTGGCCTTCAGGATGGTTCCGTCCGGTTCGAATTCGATCACCGCTTGCGAACGGTGCAACGAACTCATGATCTGAGACAGATCAACAAACTGATCGGCGTCGATGTCCAACGTCGCAGTGGTGGAATCCATCATGTCCGCCTGCGATACGTTTTCGCTTGCGCCGTTGGACCAGTTCAACAATTTCATCTTTCACCCTTGTGTCTAACGCACCCAGCCGACGCAATTCCGCGTCCCCCGATGCTTGCCTGCACTGTCACTGCTGGGACCCTTGGTCGACAAATCGTCGCGGTCAAATCGTTTTGACGGCGAAGCCCAACTTTTCAAAAAAGACCCAGTGGCAAGTTGAAAACCGAGCCAACGCAAAGCACCAAAACGCTCGCTTTGAGCATGTGGTAGAATTCGCCTCCCCGGCGGTAACGGTCGACGTCCGGTAGACTCATTTTCTGGTGGCCGCCCCGTTTCATTCATGTTGTTCCTTAGGCCCTATCCCATGTTGCACCGACAAATGCCGCGGATCCTGGCGTGCCTTTGCTTGACCGGCCTGGCCGCGTTGTCCCCCGCCCAAGCCCAAAGTGTTCGGCCACGGATTTCGTTGTCAGCAGTACTCGATCGCGACGACTCGGATTCCGATGGAGCGGTGACCGCTACGGAATTCAGTGGCCCCAAAGCATTGTTTCGGCGACTGGACACCAACGGTGACGGCAAGATCGACAAGGCGGACTTTGCCGACAATGACCGAACCCCGTCGGCGCGAAAGCATCGCTCGATTCCTGGCACACGTTTGGTGAAAGACGTGGTCTTTGGCCAGGGGGGCGACCGCGACTTGAAGCTTCACCTGGTGCTGCCCGACCCGCCGGCCGATTCGCCGACGCCGCTGATCGTCTGGATCCACGGCGGTGGATGGATGGGGGGAAACAAGGAAGGTGGCGTGGGGCGTCTTTCCCGCTGGGTCAAAGAAGGCTTTGCCGGCGCGACGATTGAATACCGTCTGACCGGCGAGGCAGCCTTTCCGGCGCAGATTCATGACTGTAAGTGCGCCATCCGTTTCTTGCGTGCCCATGCGGATAAGTACAACCTGGATCCGAATCGAATCGCCGTAGCGGGCAGTTCCGCCGGCGGTCACTTGGTCGCATTGCTGGGGACGTCCGGCGGAGTCAAGGATCTGGAAGGCGACGGCGGTTGGAACGACCAGCGCAGCGACGTCCAAGCGGTCATCGATCTGTACGGCCCCACCGACTTTCAAATCTTCGTGACCACCCCGGGCTATGAAAGCCACAACCGCGATCAATCACCGGAATCGCGTCTATTGGGAGGTGGAATCGTGACCGAAAATCCCGAAGGCATCCGCCGTGTCAATCCCATCACCTACATCGATCCCAAAGATCCGCCTTTCTTGATCATTCACGGGTCGGCCGATCGCGTGGTCCCGGCCAACCAAAGTGAAGCCCTGCACGCGGCGCTGAAAAAGTCCGGCGTCAAATCAAAGCTGCACATCATCGACGGGGCGGGCCATGGCGGCGCCGGCTTCGGTGAACCCAAAATCCAAGAAATGCAAATGCAGTTCTTGCGGGACACGTTGTTGAAGACTCAACGCGCCGACGACACGCCTGCCGATTCGGATGGCGCCGATGTGGACTCCCCGTCGAAAGACCGTTGACATCCGGTCGGGTGGTTTGCTGCGTCTGCAACGTGGTTGCTGTATTCTGTCAGACCGAAATGTTTGACAGGCTGTCTATCGGGATTCGCAACGATGAAACGCAAGTTTGGGCTGGTGGTTTTGGTGGTCGCATTGGCGGGATGCCGACCGAGTACCACGACGACATCGACGGACGCTGACGGCACATCGGTTCCGGGTGAAAGCGGCAAGCCACGCGTCGCTTTGATCATGAAATCGTTGGCCAACGAGTTCTTTTCCACGATGGCCGACGGAGCACAGTCGCATCAAGAAGAGCACGCCGATGACTACGCGTTGATTGTGAACGGAATCAAAGACGAACGTGACCTTAGCCGCCAAGTCGCCTTGGTCGAAGAAATGGTCAGCAGCAACGTCGACGCGATCGTGATCGCCCCGGCGGATTCCAAAGCACTGGTCCCCGCACTGCGACGTGCCCAACAGGCCGGTGTGGTGGTCGTCAACATCGACAATCGATTGGACGCGGACGTGTTGAAGACCGAAGGCATCACGATCCCCTTTGTCGGCCCCGAAAACCGTGCCGGCGCAAAGAAGGTCGGCCAGTACCTGGCCCAAAAGCTAAACGAGGGCGATCAAGTGTTGGTGCTGGAAGGCATCCGAACCTCCTTCAACGCCCAACAGCGCCGCGAGGGCTTTGAACTGGCGATGTCCGAAGCGGGTATCGACATCGTGGACAGCCAATCGGCCGAGTGGGAAATGAGCAAGGCCAACACGATCGCATCGTCCATGCTGAGCGAACATCCGAATGCCAAAGCTATCTTGGCTGCCAACGACAGCATGGCGTTGGGTGCCGTCGCCGCGGTCCGCAGTGCGGGGCGATCCGATGACGTGATGATCGTCGGTTTTGACAACATCAGTGCCGTCCAACAAGCAATCATCGATGGAAAGATCTTGGCCACCGCTGACCAGCATGGTGACCAGTTGGCCGTCTTTGGGATCGAAGCCGCGCTGCAAATGCTGCAAGACCCCGACACCAAACCGGAAGACGTCGAAACGCCCGTCGATTTGATCCACCAACAAACGCTGACGCCGTGATGACGTCTTCGCCGGACTTGTTCACGGCCAAGGGGCTGTGCAAACGCTACGGCCGCGTGACCGTTTTGGATGACTGTGATGTCGCGATTCGCGGGGGAGAAATCCATGCGTTGCTGGGCGCCAACGGCGCGGGCAAAAGCACGCTAGTGCGAATGATGGCGGGGCTGTTGGAACCAACCGCCGGCAGCATGCAATTGGATTCGATCGACTACGCGCCCAACAGCAAACGCGATGCGGAAATTGCCGGCGTCGAAATTGTCCAACAAGAATTGAACCTGATCGCGACCCTTTCGGTCGCCGAAAACTTGATGCTGGCGCGTCTGCCGTCGATCGGTGGTGTGATCCGGCGTGGACCGTTGAAGGATCGTGCCAGGGCGGCACTGGATCGCGTCGGCTTGAACGATGTTCCGGTGGACACACCGGTCGCGAAACTGGGGGTCGGCAAACAACAAATGGTGGAGATCGCCGCCGCGCTGGATCGACAATGTCGCATCTTGATCTTGGACGAACCGACCGCCGCGTTAAGTGCTGCTGAATCGGAAACCTTGTTTCGTTGGTTGAACAAACTGCGCGACGAAGGCGTGGGCATCGTTTACATCAGCCATCGTTTGGACGAAGTCGCGCGACTTGCCGACCGGATCACCGTGCTGCGTGACGGGCGAAAAATCGGCACCTTCGACGCGGTGGAATGTTCGACCGATCGCATGGTGGAATTGATGAGCGGCGATAGCGGCTCGGGCGATTCCGCCTTGCATCCGTCGCGACGACAAGTCGACACAGTACTGCGTGTCGACGCATTGACCGGCGGCCCCGTCGATCACGTTTCATTCAATGTTAACCGCGGCGAACGTTTGGGGATCGCCGGGTTGGTCGGATCGGGCCGGACGGAACTGTTGCGGTTGATTTTCGGTGCCGATGTCGCCATGTCGGGCAACATCCACTTACGCGATGATGCCACGGCGTACCGATTTCATCATCCGCGTCAGGCGGTCGCCGCTGGCATTGCGATGGTCACCGAAGACCGGAAAGACAACGGTCTGTTGCTGTCGAAATCGATCCAGTTCAACACGACTTTGGCATCGCTTCGGCATCGCTTTGCGAACGCTGGAATGGTCCGCGGCCGAATCGAACGATCCGCCACACAAACACAGTGTGACCAGCTGGATATTCGTTGCAGCACGATCGATCAATGTGTGGGAACGCTTAGCGGCGGCAATCAGCAAAAGGTGGCGATCGCCAAATGGTTGGTCCGCGATGCCGATGTCTTTCTGTTTGATGAACCCACACGTGGCATCGACGTTGCCGCCCGACGCAGAATCTATCGGCTGATCGATACGCTGGCCAAAGACGGCAAAGGTGTCGTGATTGTCAGCAGTGACCTGGAGGAACTTTTGGAAACTTGTGATCGAATCGCCGTCATGTCGGACGGACAATTGGTGGAGACCTTTGAACGCAACGATTGGTCGCATGATCGAATCATGCAAGCCGCGTTTTCCGGATATCGAACCCAGGAGACCGGGGCATGATGCCGAAACACGTTCGCAATGTGCTGGTCCAGTACGGTGGCCTGTTGGCCGTCTTGGCGGTGATCGTCGCGGTGTTCAGCTTTCAAAGCCAGAATTTTTTCCAACATTCCACGTTGGTTTCCATCGCCAACCAAATCCCCGATTTAACCTTCATCGCGGTCGGCATGACGCTGGTGCTGATTGTCGGCGGAATCGATTTGTCGGTTGGTTCGTTGCTGGCACTTTCATCGGCGGTCTTGGGTTCGCTGATGGTCGACCATCAATGGTCTTTGGGAACCGCCGCCGTGCTGTGCCTGGCCACCGGCGCCGCTTGTGGATTGGTCAACGGTGCGATCGCAATTGGTTTTCGGATCCCGTCGTTCATCGTCACGCTCGGGATGTTGGAAATGGCTCGCGGGGCGACCAAAGTGGTGACGGATTCGCAAACGAAATATATCGGATCAGCCGTTGAAGCCATCGGACAACCGCTGCCGGGCTTGTTGTTATCACCGGCATTCCTGGCCGCACTGGCTTGCGTCGCTGCGGGTCAATTCTTACTGACCCGAACGGTGTTTGGTCGGTATTGTGTGGCGATCGGAACCAATGAAGAAGCAGTGCGAATGTCGGGCATCCGCACCGCGCCCTATGCGATGACCGTCTTTGTCATCAGCGGGCTGATGTGCGGCATGGCGGCGCTCGCCCAAACATCACGTCTGTCATCGGCCGACCCCAACGCCGCGATCGGTATCGAATTATCGGCCATCGCCGCATGCGTCATCGGAGGCACCAGTTTGATGGGCGGTCGCGGCAGCGTGATCAGTTCATTCATCGGGGTGCTGATCATCGCTGTTCTGCAAACGGGGCTGGCACAGATCGGCGTCTCTGATGCCAACAAACAAATCATCACCGGTGCCGTGATCGTCATCGCCGTCTTGTTGGATGCCCTGCGTTCGCGGTGGGACCCGACGCGACCCTAAGGCAACCTTCGGTCAGACCTCTGCACCAATCTTTCGCCAGACCTTCCGTTCTTCCCCCCTTCCAGCCCCCATCCCACCATGAATCGAATCATTCCGCACCTGGCAACCGTGCTGTTGATGGCGTTGCCGATCGCCTTCGCCCCTCTGCAAGCCGCGGCGAACGACGCTAAACCCAATGTGATCGTCATCATGACGGACGATCAGGGCTATGGTGAGTTTTCGTGCCATGGAAACCCCATCGTTCAAACCACCAACATCGACAAGTTGGCATCACAAAGCATTCGCTTGACCGACTTTCATGTCGCCCCGATGTGCACGCCGACACGGGGTCAATTGATGACGGGCTTGGATGCATTCCGCAATGCGGCCATCAACGTCAGCAGCGGACGCACCCTGCTGCGACACGATGCAAAAACCATCGCCGACGTGTTTGGTGACGCCGGATATCGGACCGGCATCTTTGGCAAGTGGCACCTGGGCGACAACTATCCGTTCCGTCCCGAAGATCGCGGGTTTGATGAAGCCATTTGGTTTCCGTCGTCACACATCAACAGTGTCCCCGATTACTGGGACAACGATTACTTCGATGACGTCTATATCCACAATGGAAAGCGTGAACGTTACGACGGTTACTGCACCGACGTGTTCTTTGATGAAGCCCAGAAGTGGATCGGTCAAAAAGACGACCAGCCGTTTTTCGCCTACATCGCGACCAACGCGGCTCACTGGCCATGGTTTGTTCCCGACGAATATCGCCAACCGATCCGTGACGCGATCAAGCGTCATCCCGAGGTCGTTCAACACCTGTCGGAAACGAAGATTGAATCCTTGGTCAGCTTTCTGGCGATGGGCGCCAACATCGATGACAACGTTGGTGGTTTGGACCGTTTCCTGGCGGAAAAGGGGTTGCTGGAAAACACGATCGTCGTCTTCTTGACGGACAACGGCAGCACGATGGGGCCGGACTATTTCAATGCCGGCATGCGGGGCAAGAAAACACAACTGTGGGAAGGCGGCCATCGTGTGCCTTGCTTCATCCGCTGGCCCGATGGCCCGATCGCAGCCCCCAAGGACTTCGACGAACTTTGTCAGGTACAAGACTTGTTGCCAACGCTGGCAGACTTGGCCGGTATCGCCAACATTCCCGACGACTTGGACGGCATCAGTTTGGCGCCGCTGATTCGCGGCCAGCGTGAATCACTCGACGATCGTATGCTGGTGATGAACTACAGTCGAATGCCGACGTTCAAGGTCAAATTCACCAATGGTAACCCCGCCGTGCCGCAAAAAAACGGTGCCGGCGTGTTATGGAAACAATGGCGTTTGTTGGAAAACCGCCAACTGTTCAACGTCGATTCGGATCCCCATCAAGACCGTAACGTTGCCGCGAAACATCCCAAATTGGTCGCCAGAATGCGATCACATTTGAACCAGTGGTGGGATGGCGTGAAGGACGATGTCAACACACCACAACGGGTCGTGATCGGCAGTGATCAGGAAAACCCCATGATGTTGACTGCCTGTGAATGGTTGGACGTTTTCGTCGATCAGCAAATTCAGGTGCGTCATGCAGTGCTGAAAGATGGCGTATGGCATTTGAACGTCGCTGAAGCCGGGACGTATCAGTTGGAACTGCGGCGTTGGCCACGCGAATCGCAACTGCCCCTGCAAGCCGGAGTGGACGAAACGCCGGTGACCGATGGTGTGTTTCCGGCTGGTCAGTCATTGCCCATTGAAGCGGCAATTTTGAGGGTCGGCGATTCGGAGACGAAGCTTTCACCCGATGCAAACGGCCAGTCCTTCACAACGACCGTCGAATTGGATGAAGGACCGCTTTTGCTGCAAGCAACGTTCGTCGATGCCCAAGGCGATTCCATCTGTGGTGCCTACTATGTCTACGTCAACCGCATGACGCCGGCATCGCGGTGATGGTCGCTTTCTTGGCGGGTGGTGGATATTGATCGGCCGCCCGCCTGCTAATCTTTGTCGACTTTTTCAAGCTCGCGATTCTTCAGTAGCGGCAACGCATGGGCCTCTCCCCATGCTTTCAAGGCATACAGAATCGGCTCCAGGGATTTCCCTTCTTCGGTCAATTCGTATTCAACACGTGGCGGGACTTCCGCGTACACGATGCGGTTGATCAAGCCGACGTCTTCCAATTCGCGAAGCTGTTTCGTCAGCATGCGTTGGGTCACGCAGCCGATTTTGCGTTTCAGTTCACTGAACCGCAGGCGGCCGTCCAGCAAGTAGAAAAGCACGATCCCTTTCCACTTGCCGCCGATCAATTCCAGCGTTGCTTCAACGGGACAAGCCGGCAACACATAGCTGGAGTGCCGCGATTTCCCATTAGTATCCATTGTGTGCCTACGTGCCGTAAATGTGCGTTCTTGCCTGACAACGACTTACACATACTATCAGTGCGTACTCACAAAGCGAGTGCGTTTTTGCGTCGATCGATCTGCCGATTCAGGAAGCGTTGAAGGAAGAAGCCTATCAGCTTTACCAGGCGACCAGCCGAACTCCCGCGATCCGCCGTTTCACTCAGGCGGATGAGACCGGTGTCCAAAACAGCGTGGAGAACCAACGCAACTGGAACCAGATCGTTTTGGCCATTCAAGAAATCCTATAGCTCATTCAACAGATCGTTCATCAGATTGCATTGATTAGGAAACCAGCTATGAAAGCCATGATCATTCAGTCCTATGGTGAAGACGCCGTATTTGAATCTGCCGACGTGGAAACGCCGTCGGTCAAACCCGGACATGTACTCGTCAAAATTGCGGCGTCCAGTGTCAACACGGTCGACACGATGATCCGGAAAATGGGCAAGGACTTGCCATTGTCGCCCGACACTCCGGCGATCCTGGGGATGGACTTTGCCGGAGTCGTCGAAGCGGTCGGCGATGGCGTCAACGGATATCAGGTCGGCGACGAAGTCTACGGTTGCGCCGGTGGCTTGGCGGACCTGCCGGGAACCTTGGCGGAATACATCGTCGCTGACGCCGACTTGATCGCGCTAAAGGCGAAGAATCTCTCGATGGCGCAAGCCGCCGCATTACCGTTGGTCGCGATCACGGCCTACGAAGGCCTCAAACGTGCCGGTACAGGTCCGAATCAAAAGGTTTTGGTCCACGGCGGTTCGGGCGGTGTGGGCCACGTGGCCATTCAGTTGGCCAAGCATTTCGGCGCCGACGTGTATTCCACCGGTGGAGGTGACAAACAACTGGCTTTGATCGAAAAGCTGGGTGCAACCGCGATCAACTACAAATCCGAATCAGTCCAACAGTACGTCGACGAGCACACCGGAGGTGACGGCTTTGACGTCGTGTTTGATTCGGTGGGCGGTGCAAACCTGACCAAGTCATTCGAAGCGGCGCGATTGAACGGCCAGATCGCCACGACGGTATCGATGATCGAATTGGACCTGACCCCGGCCCACTTCAAGGGCCTGTCATTGCACGTGGTCTTCATGCTGATCCCGATGCTTCACAACTATCGCCGGTCGGACCACGCGGAGATATTGGCCAACGTCACACGTATCGCCGAAGCAGGCAATCTGACACCCGTCTTGGATGAAGAAAAGTTCTCGCTGAACGACGCGGGCGCGGCTCATGCACGGTTGGAAAGCGGAAAGGGCATGGGCAAGGTCGTGATTGAAAACTGATCGGCCCCGGTTCTTTCGGTCAACGATCAGGAACAACCTCTTCGGATCACCCGGGCCACGCGTCGTTCGATCGTCACCCATCCGGCCCAGACGCATGCGGCAATAGACCACCTAAATATGCGGACAGGTCGTTTTAATTTTGGCAACCTGACGCGTCGGGTTGCCATTTGTCGCCAAACTCCTGTCCGCCCGCTCAGTGAAGCTCGGCCCGTTCGTTGGCGCCATAAACCGCGTCGCGAAACGCTTTGTGCAGTCCCACTTGGTCAAACGGACGTAGTTGCACGAATAGAACGGCGGTTAGATCGTTGGCCGGGTCGACCCAAAACAAAGTGCTGGCCGCACCGTCCCAGAAGAATTCACCCACGACGCCAAAATTCTCCTCCGCGGATGCTGGCGGACGAACACGAACGGCGAAATCGATTCCAAACCCCACTTGTCCCTTTCCCGGCAACCAAGACTTGTCGTCAACGTCGTCGGGCAAATGATCCGTTGCCATCAAACGCACGGTTTCAGGCTTCAGGATTCGAACGCCGTCCAGTTCCCCCTCGTTTTGCAGCATCCGTGCGAATCGCATGTAGTCATCGATGGTTGCCGTCAGCCCCCAACCGCCCGGCGTCAACGCCCATGGTTGGGTATTGAACGAAAACGCTTCTTCATCACTTTGGCGGGTCAATTTGCCCGTCGCATTGTCACGTAAATAGACCGCCGCCATGCGATGTTGGTCGGCCTTGGGGACGCGATAGCGTGTCTGATTCATTTTCAGCGGATCAAGAATGTGTTGCCGCAGGTAATCTTCAAACGCCATTCCCGACAATCGTTCGACCAAGCGTGCTTGGATGTCGACCGATGGACCGTACGCCCATTTCTGTCCGGGGTGAAACCACAGCGGGATCTCACTGAACTTCTGTGCGACGTCTGCCAACGTGTGATCACGGTGAAACGGATCCGCCTTCTCCAGCAACGGACCGACCATTGGCAACCCGTTTCCGTTGGCAAGTCCGGATGTGTGGCGTGTCAAATCACGAATCGTCATCGGACGTTTGGGGGACTGAAGGATCAGATCACCGTTGTCATCCGTTCCCGTGGCAACTTTCAAGTCGGCAAAAGCGGGCAGGAACTTGGCGACCGGATCATCCAGTTGAAATCGGCCTTCTTCATACAGTTGCATCAGGGCGACACCGGTCACCGGTTTGGTCATGGAGAAGATTTGAACGATGGTGTCCCGAGCCATCGGGCGATCGTGGAGCGTGTCCGCCATGCCGAATGCGTTGAAGTAGGCCTCGCCACCGTTCTCATAGATCAACGCAGAAACTCCTGCGATGCTCCCCTCATCCACCAGCGATTGCAGGGTCTGATCGATCCGAACTTTGGCATCCGAATCAATCAAAGGCTTTTCGTTGCGTGACGGAGTTTGGATGTACCTGATATCCCGTTCCCGATTCGATTCCGCCGCACCCTCGTGCGTTTCCAAAGCTCTCCTTCCCTCGATCGAAGCAATGCCTGACTCGATACCCAAATCACTAATTTCCGAAGTGGAAATATCGGTCAGCGCGACGGTTTCAGGTTTCAATGGTTCCGCGGCCACAGCGGAATTCGAAAGCGGAACGAGCGACGCAAGGAGAACGACACAAGTAAGCAGACGGCTCATCGGAAAGATGCCTTGAAAAGCGGAATCAACGGCGATGACGATTGACCCTGGACCGCGAACGAATCCCTGATGTTGGGAGAATCACGCAGTGGGGTTTGGGCCGCCGATTCTAGTCGATTTGCAGAAGCCGATCGTCTTTCCCCTTTTTCCGGACAGCACGCCGTCGCGATCGCGTCTGCAAAATTGACGCACTGACTTTACGGCCAGCGCGGTTGCGTTCACCGTTGGCTGTAAACTGTTGACGGTTTTCCCGCTTCGCTTGGGTGCCCCGCAAAGTCGGTCGACCGGGGCGGCCCGATGCAATTGGCAATTCATCCCGTTCTTGGCAACACCCAACCCCTAGGCATAGGAAATGGAATTGACGTCCCGCCAACGGATTCAAAATTCGATTCGCGGTCAGGCAACGGATTGCGTTGCCGTTGGCCCCTACATGTACGACGTTGCGGTCGCATTTTCAGGCGTTGTGTTGCGCGATTTCTACACCAACGCCGACGTGATGACCAAAGCCCAATTGGCTTTGCACGAAGCGCTGGATCAAGATGTGATCGCGGTCGGCGCGGACAACTGCTACATCGCCGAAGGCTTTGGTTGCAAGACCACGCGCGAACGCGATGAACTGCCGGCGATCACCGAATCGCCTGCCAAGACGCTGGACGAAGTGTTCAGGATCGAACCGCTTGATCCGTACCAAGACGGCCGGATGCCGGTCATGATCGACGCCATCAAACAAGTTCGCGACGCGGTGGGTGATTCTGTGGCGATTCGATCGCCGGGGACTGGGCCCTTCGCGTTGGCATCGTACTTGATCGGATCGCAAACTTGGCTGTACGAAGTCGGCATGCTGGAAGCCGGATTGACCGAGGGAACCGAGGACGCGATTCGCCACGCGCTGGACGTGGCTGCTGAATCCTTGATTCGGTTCGGCAAAGCATGCTGGGACGCCGGTGCTGACATCATTCA
Source organism: Crateriforma spongiae (assembly GCF_012290005.1). Classification (NCBI taxonomy): domain Bacteria; kingdom Pseudomonadati; phylum Planctomycetota; class Planctomycetia; order Pirellulales; family Pirellulaceae; genus Crateriforma; species Crateriforma spongiae. The sequence continues at coordinate 503,651 of NZ_JAAXMS010000003.1, read as the reverse complement.
CTGCGGTGATTCGCTGGCATCATGCGACATGATTTCGCCATCGACGTACGAACGGTTCGCGCTGCCATACGAGCAAAAGGTCTTCCAAGCCTGGCAGGATCATGGCATCACAGGAAGCCTGCTTCACATTTGTGGTGACAGCACGCGAGTGCTGGACATGTATGCCAAATCGGGTGCCGCGATCGTCGAAGTTGACAATATGGTGGACCTGTCCGTCGCCAAAGAAATCGTCGGCGACCGGGTCGCGTTGATGGGAAACGTGCACACGATCAACGATTTGCTGCAGGGCACACCCAAAAGCGTCGAAGAAGCATCCCGGCGTTGCATCGACAGCGTCGGCGGCGGCAATCACTTCATCTTGGGATCCGGATGCATTGTTCCCCGCGACACGCCGATTGAAAACTTACAAGCGATGGTTCGCATCGCCCGAAGCACTCATCCGACCGCCGGCGAAGCTACGCCGGCGTGACGATCGATCGAACCAGCGTCACGGCGGCACTGGCGTTTTCGCTGTAGCCGTCGGCGCCGATGGAATCGGCAAACTGTTGGGTCACCGGTGCACCACCCACGATGATCTTGCACGTCTGGCTGATGTCGGAATCACGCAGCGCACTGACCACATCCTTCATCTGCGTCATGGTGGTCGTCAGCAATGCTGATACCGCGACGACATCCGCTTTCTGTTCAACGGCTTTGGAAATGAAAGCCTCCGCCGCAACGTCGACGCCCAAATCGAACACTTCGAAACCACCGCCTTCCAGCATCGAACCGACCAAGCCTTTGCCGATGTCATGCAAGTCGCCTTTGACGGTGCCGATGACCACACGACCAACCGGTTCGACGCCACGTTCGGACAACAGCGGCCGAATCAATGCCAGCGCCCCCTTCATCGCTCGCGCGGCGATCAATAGTTCAGGGACATAAAACTCACGCTTCTCAAATCGCCGCCCCGCTTCGTCCATCGCCGGGATCATGTCTTGGTTGATCAAGTCATTGGGATCGACGCCGTCGGCCAATGCGGCCTGCGTCAACTTGACGCTGCCGTCGGCGTCGCCGGTCAAAATGGCTTCGTACAATGGGCTGCCGTTTGCACCAGATTCAGACATCAAAACTTCCTTCGACCTGCTTGCGTTTCTCGGTGAGGTTCACTGCATGACCGCGTCGGATTGTTAACATAGCATGTCGTCGTTCTCCCTACGTAACATTGATCGCCAGGACCATGGGATGAGTGTCAAATCGCCACACCGTTTCCTACAGATGGAACCGGTGACGGTGGCCCAAGTCGACGAACCGATCGACGTTGCCGAAGTCTTGCGTTACTTGGGCTATCCCGCCGGGTACACGCCAAGCGGTTCGGTCGCGGAGATGCTGGAACACTGGATCGACCAAGCCGAACAGGCCGCGTCGCCTTGCGCGGTCTATGTCGTTCTGCCGGTCATTCACAAAGACAAGCGTTCGTTGATCGTCGACACGTCGACCGGCAAGATCGAATTTTCGGGTGCGATCGGCAGCTTTCTCGGAGTGTCGGAATTGATCGTCGCCTTCATCGCGACAGCCGGCCCCCGCATCGTTGAACTCGCCAGCGACCTTTTGACACAGGGCGACGACCTGGCCACTTTGATCGTCAATTCGGTGGGTGCCGAACGAGCCGAAGCAGCGGAGACCGAAGCCGTTCGCAGGGCTTGCGATCCCGTCGGCGACATCGGCTTCGCCGCCACGTTGCCCTACAGTCCCGGTTACTGCGGCATGAAGTTGACCGAACAACAAAAACTGTTTTCGATCTTCGGCAACCAGACCGCGGGTGTCCAACTTCACGAAAGCTGTTTGATGACGCCCATCAAGTCGGTGTCGGGACTCGTCGGATTGGGGCCAAGCGAATCGGTCCGCATCGAAGGCACGCCGTGTGATCGTTGCGAGTTGAAGAACTGCAACATGCGACGCTGAGAATTGGATGCGACAATCTGGTCCGCCCAATCAAGGCCATTCAGGGTTTTGGACCGTCGCCAGCATGCATACTGTTGACATCGATCATTGGTGGCACAGTCGACATCGTTTTTTGTGCCGCCATGTCACAGTTACGGCATGTGTCGCATGGGTCCATTTCACCGCGACGGCGGACGATCAGAACGCAATCTGAGGGCGAGTCTAATGAGCACCAGCACCCATCTTTCGGTCGGCGGAAAAGAGCTCGTGCATGCTGCGATCAGCGGCCAACGAACGGATCGCGCCCCTTGGGTTCCCTTTGTGGGATGCCACGCCGGTGCCTTGATGGGCGTCGGTGCGGACGAATACCTGAAGTCCGCCGACTTGATGCATCGTGGCGTCAATCTGGCAATCGATCGGTACCAAGCCGACGGAATTCCGGTGGCGTTTGATCTGCAGATCGAAGCCGAGGCGTTGGGCTGTGAATTGCGTTGGTCAACGGACACCCCGCCCGCCGTTGTCGACCATCCGCTGGCCCAGGACACGCCCCTGGATCAATTGAAGATTCCCGGCCCGGACGAAGGCCGCATCCCCATCGTCTTGGACGCCACCCGTCGGTTGCGTGCGGACCATCCGGACACCGCACTTTATGGTCTGGTGACCGGCCCATTCACGTTGGCTTTGCACCTGCAGGGCACCGACATTTTCATGCGGATGTTTGACGATCCGGAATCTGTGCAACGCTTGCTAAAGTTCTGCAGTGATGTCGCGATCGCGATGAGCCGGTATTACATCGAAGCGGGCTGTGATGTGATCGCCATTGTCGATCCCATGACCAGCCAAATCGGTCCCGACCAATTCAAACAATTTGTGACCCCGTATGCCAAACCTGTGTTCGAATCGATTCGGACATCCGGCGGCCTCAGTTCGTTCTTCGTCTGTGGACACGCACAACAGAACGTCGAAGCGATGTGTCAGTGTGGGCCGGACAACGTGTGTGTCGACGAAAACATCCCACTGGATTTTGTCCGTGACACCTGCCGGGACAACCAAGCCAGCTTTGGCGGAAATCTGCAATTGACGACCGTCCTGTTGCTGGGCAGCCCCGAAGACGCTGAAAAGAATGCGGTGGAATGCTTGAAAGTTGGCGACAACACCGGCTTTGTGCTGGCCCCCGGATGCGATCTGCCTTATGCGACCCCGCCGGAAAACCTGGAAGCGGTCGGTCAACTGGTTCGCGACACGTATCGCCAAGAAGCCGTGATGGCCATGTCGGAAAGCGCTGATGTCCAAGACATCCCTGACATGTCCGGTTATGGGCAGGGCGATCATGTCATCGTCGATATCATCACATTGGATTCGGAATCATGTGCACCCTGTCAGTACATGGTGGAAGCCGTTGAAAAGATTGCTCCTGATTTTGATGGAATCGTTCGTTGGCGTGAACACAAAATCAAAACGCCCGAAGCGATTCGCTTCATGACCAGTTTGTCGGTCAAAAACATCCCGACGATTTGCATCGACGGCGATATCGCATTTGTGTCGCGGATCCCACCCAAAGACGAATTGTCCGCCGCGATCCAAAAACGCATCAATCAGAAAGCACGACTTCGCATTCGACGTCGTCAGTGTGAAATTCACGTCTTGGGCCAGAATGACGGCGACACCATTGCGATGAAAGATGCGGTGGATCAGGCGGTGCTTGAAACCGGCGCCGACGTTTCGGTTCATTTGGTGACCGATCCGCTGGAATTCATTCGATTCGGCGTCGAACCCGATGAAACGCCGGCGTTGGTCACCACGGGACACCAAGTCGTGTCGACGGAACGTGTCCCCGACAGCATGGCGATCAAACAATGGGTTCAATCGCTGCAATGAAAAAGATTCCCGTCTATTTGATCACCGGCTGCCTCGGGGCGGGCAAAACAACGCTATTGAACCATTGGCTGGCCGGCCCCGAGTTGAAATCCAAGCGGATCGCATTGCTGATCAATGAATTCGGCGAATTGGGCGTCGACGGGCAACTACTGCCCGATGATGCCGGGACGGTCTTTGAACTGAACCGCGGAAGCCTGTTTTGCGCCTGCATCCGATCGGACTTCGAAGCGACGATGCATGCGATCGCAGATCAGGTTCGCCCGGACTTGGTGATTACCGAGGCAACCGGAATGGCACAAACCAGCGACCTGTTCAGCTTCATTGAAACGCCGGCGACTCGTGAGCGATTTGAAATCGCCTGCAACGTTTGCGTCATCGACGCGTTGAACTTCACCAAAGTATTGCCAACGTTAAAGGCGGTTGCATCCCAGGCGATGTGGGCTGACGGATTGGTCATCAACAAGTCCGATGGATTGAACACCGATCAAGTTGGCAAACTGACATCGCTGTTAAAAGACTTGAACCCTCGTGCAAAGCAGATCCGATTCGGCAGTAAACACTTCGGCTGGCCGTTTGTTGAATCTTTGCATCACGTTGCCTGCACAGATGCGCCGTTGCAGGCACCGCCGGCCGAAGTAGTCGCCTGTACGATCAGCGGACATGATTTTGACCGAGCGGCGTTTCAAACCGGGGTTGAACAAATCCGGGGCCGGCTATTAAGGATGAAAGGGATCGTCAATTTTGGTGATGGTCCCCGCTTGGTGGAATCTGTTTTTGACAGCGTGACCGAACGCCCCTACACGGCGAAAAACCCGCGTTACGGACTGACCGTCATCGGATGGAAAATCACCGCCGACGAAATCCGTTCCGCCCTGCACCCCGCCGTCACGCCCCCGGTGGTCACGATCGGCTTGCAGTAACAATGGCATCGACCATCGGCCAATGTCACTTTGCTTCGCAGATGATTTCCAAGTCGTCGATGTCGACCGTTGAATTCACGTCGGCTTGGCTGACGAAGCCCACCCAGTCCAGCGTTTTCCACGTGCTGGTAACGATGGGCAGGTTGTTAAATGTCCGCGCCGGTACGCCATCGCCTTTGACGGTGACCGCCCAAGTTCCAGCGTTATCGCCCAGCTTCGCCGTCACATCGACTTGGATCCATTGTCCCGTGGGAATCTTCATCAGTTCCTTCGTCGGCGTTCGAAGTCGGCCGTTTTCAAACCACAGACTCGGTCCCGTCTGATATCGCTGCGATGCGTCCCGCCATTCATGTTGAAAAACAGCGGCATCATCCATGCGAACCCAGAACCGACAGCGTGTGGTTCCATCGACATGGTGCGGCGACACCACCATCATCGGGTAATACCGTTGACGTTGCCCCGGGGTATCGGTCAGACGCAGCACTTTCTTCCCGCTGGGGGAATCATCAACGTCAACCACCGCGACCCCGCCCAGTTTTTCATCAACGCTGGTCCGAGATTTGATCGGCAGCTTGCCGCTTTCAAAATCTTCGTGCAATTCCAGCGGCGGCGGTTCCGGCGGATGGCCCATCGAAGGCATCGGCAGGGACTTGGCAAGGCTTCGCCATTCTTCATCGCCGTACACGCCCGCCTTGGTCCAATCGAACGGTTGAAATCCAATCCGCTTCGCCGCGGTGGTATCGATGAAGTGAAAATCGTCGTTCTGTGGATCCGCAAATCGCGGGTCCGCGACGACCGACGTCTTGCTACGGTCACCCGGCGTGATGTCGACTTGCCTGTTGGGATTCCAATAAAGGTTTCGCTGCACGGTGACTTTGTCGTCGCCCCATTGGCCATGGAACAAGTCACCCGATTCGAACAATACGACGTTTTGCTCGAAGGTGAATGACCGATGATCTTCAACCTTGCTGCGTCGGACTTGATACTCCCGGCCAAACGCAAAGATGTTGTTGCGGATCCGATTATCGCGCCCGTAGTGCTGGTGGTATCCACCGGACTTGGTGCGATAGACCAAGTTATTTTCCAACAAAATATTCGAACTGCCTTCGTCATTGTACAAGCCCCAACCGCCGTATCCCCATGATTCGATGTCATGGATGACGTTACCGCTAAGCACGGTCCCTTCGGACGGCCCCAATGTATAGATACCGCCCATGTCGCTTAGATAGCCTTGGCCCAGATGATGGATATGGTTCATTCGGATCTGGTTGCGTTTCGCCAGGCTTTCCGCATAGCCCCAACGCCATCCGACGGAGATCCCCGTGTAATAAAAATCGGCAATTTCGTTGTGTGTGACCTGGTTGTCACCGCTTTGTCCGATCCATATCCCGACCGCACAAGGAAAGGTGTGCCCGCCGTCATAGACAATGTTGTTGTCGACGGTGATGTGGCTCGTCCGTTCCGATTCATTCGCCGCGATGGCGGTTTCACCAATTCGGATGCCTCCGGCCCCCAAGTCGTGGATCAAACATCGCTGAACCAAACCGTCACGACAGCCCTGACGAAACCAGATGCCGTAGCCACCGACATGGCCAATTTCACAATCACGAAAGACCACGCCGTGGGCACCATCGATTTGCACGGCGGCTTCGATCGGCGATGCAGCTTGTGACGGTTCGAAACCCTCTGGCGGCGACGTCCATCCGCTGTTTTGAAACGTGATGCCGCGGAATTCCAAGTCGCGGACGAATCGGGCATTCGCCGGGTCACCCTGGATGACCAAAATCTTTTCACAAGCCGGAGCGATCACCTCTGCGTGCTGCATCGATTCGCCTTCGCGAGGCAGATAGCTCAACACACCCTCCGGCGACAAAAACCATTCCCCCGGTTCGTCCAACGCGGCGAGAAAGTTTTCCAGATGATATCCCGTGTTGTGAGTGAGCGGATTCCAAGATTTCATCTCGCGTCCGCTGGATACCAATCGGCCGGCCAGCGGATCAGCACGATCCAAATAGCGTCGCGTTGTGTCCCACTTGTGAAACGCTACGAATTGGACTCGACGTATCTCTTCGGCGCTCAAGCCGGCCAGCCCCTCCGTTTCACCCGGGCGAACATGTAACGTTTGTCGAAACCGACCATTTTGGTCCTCCGGTTGTTGATCGACTCGCAAAAGGTAATGAAAGAACTGATCCGGTTCTCTGGCTCGTACCGCGCGCCGACCGTTGATCCAAAGTTGTTCGAAGTGCCAGTCGCGAGGAACCTTCGTCGACCAGACACCGTTGGCTCCTTGGGTCCAATGACTGGTGATCCGTCGCCCCGCCGAGACAATCGGCTTGGCATCGGTGTCGGCTTCGTAGACGACGTTGCCATCGCCGTGACCAAACACGATGGGCTGTTCAATCGAATAAACCCCGTCGGCGATCAAAACTCGGAATGCTTGATCGGGCATTCGGCTGCGTTGTCGACGGATTTCATTCCTGGCGTCAGCGACCGATCGCAGTGGCCCGTCGGGCGAGACCCGAAGCACCGACTGTGCGCATGCACGGGGCCCCAACAAGCTGCCCATCAAAACGACACCGACGGCAAGCGACGACGTCATACGTTGGCATGCGTTTGCGGGCTTCGATGTCACGCACATGATTGGTTTCCTAGCCTCGTTGTTTTGTCGAACCGGATGCATTGAAAACAAATTCACTCGGCAAGCTCGTAAAACAATGTTTTGTATTCCGGTCCGATTTCGAATCGGATCATCGTTCCCGACGCCTTGCCCGAGATCCGTCGCACTCGGTGGCCCTTGGCATTCAAGGCGTACAAACTTCTGGCCTTTTGATCAGCGGGAATCGACAGGATTGCGGGAACGCCGTTGACGACCGTCGGGCCGTGGCCCCAATTCTGGCCCACCGTCGTGCGATCGTCGTTCCATCCCATGTCCTGATTTTCGCCGTTGGAAACAACGGTCAACAGAATGGAGGACGACGATTCTAGATGCCGGTCATCACGACTGGTTGCCACCAAGACGGCGTAGTCTCGCTCGGTTTCACCGAACTGCAGGCCCCAAGTCCCGATCTTGAACGCTTGCCCGCCGACCAACCCCCAAGCGCATCGTGTCTTCGGCGTATCGATCAACACATGTGCGGATGACGCGCTGCGTGCATCCCAACTCACCGAACCATCGGGCGTCACCAAGCGTTTGCGTTCCGGACGTTGCAAATCCTGGACGGACGGAACGGTGACCGTAGGGTGCGCATCCGGATCGACCGTCATGCCGACGCGATATTGCATCGCCAACGCGCCTCCGCGATCCGCATCTTCCGGGGAAACTGCAACTTGCTGCCCCAGCGACGATAGATCCCCGCGTCGATACAGATTCGCAAGCGCCGCAGTCAGTGCGATCTTGGTGGGTTGGCCATTCAAATCAAAGTAGCCCAGAATCGCATCGGTATCCCAACGGTCGTTGGAGCTGTGATAGTTGAAGAAGAACACCGCGTCCCAATCCTGAAGACTGGCGATCATTGCCGCCGCGGGGATCGCATCCGCGGCAAAAAAACCAGGTTCGCCAGCATTCCATTCGCTGAACGTGAACGGTTTGTCGTGCATCCGCCAAGCCGTTCGCATCAACAAGTTGTTTCGCGGCCATTGATTGTGAAATGGAAACGCGACCATTGTTTCGTTTTGAACCGTCCAGTTGCTTCCATCCCAAGGTCGGCCGGGGAAAATTGGATGGTGCCAATACGCATGCATATCGGCAAAGTCGGCAATCGTTGCCGTAATCTCAGGTGGTTGATAGTTGGCTTGCGTGGTCGTGATTGGAACTCGGACGCCAATTTCTTCGCGAAGCAATTGCTTGGCTTCGCTGTAAAAGCATTTTTCCAGATCCAACATGAACTGACGAAAGTCACGACGCGACTGAAGTGACCAATCAAACTTGGGCAGATCAACGTTCGCGTTTTCCAACGATTGCCCCAGGGGCACGGACACCGAACCGCTACCCTGCACCAGGCGAACGTTCTTCAGTTCGATCGCCGTCCTGTCTCCGCCCAAATCGAACGACAATCGCACGCCTTCGTCGACCGTCTGCGGAGCCTGGAAGCGAAACTGAAAGTCGTCCCAGTCCTGGCGAACGTTCAATCCTTGAACCAACCCCAGCGGTGTCCACTCACCCTCGATCGTCTTGGCGACGTTCATACCGACACTACGTGGCCGATCGGACCGTGCCTGAAACGTCAGCCGATAAAAGCTGTCCTTGGTCACACCGAACGTCTTGCCGGTCAGTTGTTGGTGCCAGCCCTGTTCCGCGACCGCTTGAGGCACCAGACGTAACACGGCATCGTCGCCGTCCATCCGGATCAGCGCCCGGATCGGCGATTTCCCGTTGTTGTCCGATAGATTCCAAGGCGAAATGTCGCCATCGGCCCACACCTGCGAATTCACTAGCACGCGTGTCGCCGTAGACCCTTCACTGGCCCAAGCGTCCCGAAGCGTTCCGGTTTGTCCATATTTTTGTTTCAGCCATCCATTCCACCGGTCCGTCAGTGCGGATCGATAGGGCTCCGGTGCATTCAGCAGTGCGCCAGGCCCCGCCAAGGAAAACTTATTTTCATTGGCAATTTCAATCATAGCGATCGCGGGATCATCCGCTCGCCGAAGTTTGCGATACGGATTCACGTGCCCCAAGTATTCGCGACAAAAATTCCAAAATGCGTTTTGAATCTCAGGCTGAAAGTGCAACGCGTGTTTGTCGTGCATCAAATAGTGCTCGCTGCCTAACGATGCCATCCCCAACTGACGGCTGACCGAGCGTCCCACATGCAAATTCAGATTCGCGTAAATTCCGTGTTCATGAAGTTTGGCTAAGAAATAGTCCAGCCGATCCACCTGCTGCGGATCCCAGCGTCCATCTTTGGTGAACAAGCCTCGTGGCGATGTTGATGTTTCGTGGTGATGGATGCGTACCCCGTTGATACCGATCTTCGCCAAGTGGGCGGCGACGCGATCGGCATCTTCATGCGTTGGAAAGATGGCGCCGAAACACAGATTGACGCCCCAGATCTTCAGACGCCCCGATTCGGTTGCGAAGTGCCCGTCGACGATTCGTACGAACCCATCATCACCAGCGGGGGTTGGTGAAAGCATCGAAAAATCAGTTGCCGATTCTTCCGCATCAAAGCCGGAAATGACAAACGGAAATCGATCGCTTTGAAACGACTGCCCGCGACAAATGGACGCTGCCATGGACACGCCCATGAGGACAATTAGCAACACCGATCGAAAACGTTGCAAAAGCATGATTCCAAACTCAACAGAGGGTGCCGGGCGGGGGTAAGCCAAGTCGCAGCTGGTCGTTCGCAAAATCGCTGGACGACTCACCTGCGAACGTCGAAAATGAACCGTCACTGACCTAGATGTTTGGACGCCCAATTTACCGCAGAGGTTAGCCAAGATGTCCGTTCCGAATTGCGAGAAATGCCGACTGCGTGCCAAGTACGATGCCAACCCGACTTCGCTGCTCGGACGCCTATGGCGATGGCACGCCAACTGGTGTCCGGGATGGAAGAAGTACATGATGTCGCGGACACCGGAAGTGCGTGAATCCATTGCCAAAAAGTACGACATGAAGCGTTTCCTGCAGCAACCCTAGCCGGCCGGTACTTGGTTTCTGTCGGGTCCGCATATCGCCTGTCTCATCGATCGGGCCGCCAAAGCATTGGAGAGTCTGGGCAAGAACGTCAGAACAGCGATGCGGTCGGTCTTTTTACGTTCTTTTCGCGCTGCCTTTGGATCCGAAGAGTCTCTAGATTCCTGGGGCGCCCAATCGCATCGCCAACTCAATCCGAAGGCCGAATGATGCCCAGCCGAATCTTTGACAAGAAAACGATGTCGGCCAAAGTCTTTCTTTGGGGACTGATCGGATCGATCATCGTGGGGGCCGTGCTGGGGATCGCGTTCGTCTTGCGCGACTCGTGGGGCTGGTTTGAAATCCAAGTGATGCTGACGACGGTCGTGGTTGCCGTTGCCAGTTTGTGTGGCTTGGCTTGCGATCTGTCTCGCACGCCCAAAGGCTTGAACGTGCTGCCAAGGTCCGGCATGACATTGTCGATTCTCGCGGCGGGATTGCTGCTGGTGGGAATCTGGGGCGAAATGGAATCAACCGAATTTTGGAAGACAACGATATGCGTCGTCATCCTGGGCGTCGCCACCGTTCACGTGTGCTTGCTATCGATCGCAAAGTTGGCCCGGCGTTTCGATTGGATTCGATTCATCGGCACCCAAGTGGTGTTCGGGTTTGCTTTGTTGCTGTGCGGTGTGATCATCGCCGAAGTCGATTCACCCGGTGTTTGGCGATTGATTGCCGCGATATCAATCGCCATCGGTGCGTTCAGTCTGTCCGTTCCAATTTTGCACCGTATCAGCAGACTCGACCGGTCCACCGAAGACCTGACGACTCCCGTTGAAACACGAAATTTGGCAGCGATCGATGAAGAGATAGATCGTCTGCAGAATCGTATCGCTGATTTGCGTCGACTCCGTGAATCCATCAATCACGTCGAATCGACATCCACCGAGTTGCCCCCTGACGCGGCTTTCCCACAAGAACGACCGGCGACGGAAATTGCATCGCGTTAGTTCGCCTCTCAAGATTCACTGACCACGCACCATCATTCCCGCTTGGTCGCCCCTGACCAAACACAGAACGCTCACTGGGGTCCCCTGAGTGTTGCAGACAATTGCATCAATTCACGCATGACCGGTTGGTTGGCGGAGACGCTTAGGCCACGTGAACCAACGGGCGAAATTTGACATTTACCGCCCAGTGCTTCCCACTGCTCCGGCGCCACCGTTGTGTGAATGACTTGCAGCAACGATCGCACATTGGTGCCCGCTCCGAAAGCTTGCAGGCTGAATTGACTGTCTTGCCTAGATCTCTCGGCGGCCTCTTGAGTAGTGATCGTCAACGTGTCGTTTTGTTGAAGCCATGTGCACCCAACCGATGCCAGGAACACGTCCAATGCATCTTTTGCAGAACAGCGATCGACACCGGTTCTGATCTTTACATCCGCCGACAACCCAATGGCGGACAGTGCGTCGACGTCAACACGGGGCGATCGACCGATTTGCGGGCCCAGACTGTCGGCGAATTGCGTCAGCGACACGATTGGCCCCACCACGTCGATCATTTGTTGATCCAACGGATGTAGGTACCGCGTGGTAATCAGCCGCACCGGTAACCGTGTTTGAATCATGTGTTGCACATGCCCCGATTGCCGAACGATGGCGCGAGTCCCCAGAATCGAAATGCTTCCCGGTCCACCCAAAGATTCCCAGGATGATGGTTCCAGATCTGAAAATCGTTTGACAACACTGGCGGAATCATTTGATCCGGTGAAGTAGACCGCCGTTTGCAACAGGCCGTCACGACTTTTACCGCTTCCGATGACCAACATCGTTCGGCGCGCCTGCCACGTCATCTCCAGCGGCTTCAGGATCGCATACAGTTGTTCCGCGACGGTTGCCCCCTTGGGGACAGTGCCGATTTTCTGCCGCTCCGTCACTCCGCTTCGATTCAAAGCAAGCACATCGACGTAAACGGGGCAGGGCAGACGTGAAAAGAAATCCGCCAAGGTGTCATCGGCTGAAACGGCAACCGCCTTTCCATGCAGCGTCCTCAGGATTTGCTGTTCGATGGCCGCGGGGTCATCGGCCGACGTTTTGCCCGACCCATCGGACGATGATTCGGAATTGGCCGACTTGCCCGCAATGGTTTTTAGGTACCGTTGATCGGCGGCACTCAACCGTTCGATTGGAACCCGGATTTCCTTGCCCGTTTCGGTCCGCAACTGAACGGATTCACCATCGCTTGATACAAGCGTCGCCGTCACCGAAAACTTTCCAGTGCTGTCGCGCCAAACATGCGATTCATCAGCCTCCACCGCTGAATGGCACAGCGACAACAAGCATATAAGAATTGGACATACGCAATATCCTACTGCTGGTCCACGGCTGAAGCTCATTTGCATGGCCCTGTTTTTTGTTCGCATGAGAGACCCCGGCCATCACTGAGTCGCCGAAGGCCCCCTCAATCGCAATGTGAGGCCCCCTCACTTGGTAGTCTGCGGTCGTTCATCCGGCACCTTTGGCGATCAATAACACCGCCACGAATGCCAAGCCGACCGCCACCATCGTTCGAAATCCACCGGCGGAAAGCCGGGTGCTGAACCGCTTGCCGATCGCGATCCCCAGCAACGCGGCAGGAATCAGCAACAACGCTTCGATCGTCGACTGGCGGCTGATCTCGGTGGAAACCAACAGGCCAAGAATTTTGAAAACCGACAGTGCCAACAAAAACTGGTTCACAAATGCCTTGAACTGTTCCTGGTCCCAATCTCTTTGCAGTGCATAGGCGACCACGGGCGGTCCGGGCATGGTGACCGCCCCCATCAGGAAACCCGACGCCACGCCGATGCCGGTCGCACCCCCGGCATCCTTTCGATCATTAGCAACATTCGATGAACCGCCGGTCGATTGTGGTGCGGTCGAATCCGCACGATTCCGCGACGCTTTTCGATTGTGAAACGAGTACCCGATCATCAGAAGCAAAGCGACGCCCGTTCCCCGCGTCAACCAATCAAGATTGATCGAATGGAACAGCCACAGTCCCAATGGCAAACCGATCAAAGCACCGGCCAAAGCGAATAGGAGCGGACGCCAGACGACGCCTTTTCGATAGGCCCAAACGGTTCCCATCTGAACTGGGACCGCACACAAACTGACCAACAAATGCGTTTGGCGGGCATCAATGACCAGCGGCATCAAGCCGATGGCAACGATGCCGAACCCAAATCCGATCCCGCTGTGCACGAAGCCTGCCGCAAAAGCGATCAACGCCACAACCGCGATCACGATCACCCAGCCATTGCCGATGTCATTCAAGTTTGGGTTGTCCATTGGTTTAGAGATACCGTTCCCAACAGACACCGGACGGGTCGTCATGGATGTCTCGGCCGACGTCGGATCGTCCGCCTGCAACGGGGTAGCGCCGCAAGTGACGATCATCACCATCGCCAATGCGAACAGTGTTCGGAAAATTCTTGTCGTGGTGTTCATGCAAAGAAGTGGATTGTCAGATTCAGTTGGAAGCGGTCTGGGGTTCGTCGATGCCGAAGGCTTGAGCGCGAATCGCTTGCATATCGCCATCGATCACGTTGTCCGCGAAGGATTGATAAGAGCGGCTGATCATCTGTGCCAAAGGACCGACCCATGCATGAAACGCTTCGCCATCAAGCGCATCCAAAATGGCATCAGCGACCTGGGTTACGGGGGTCGCAAAGTCTCCGAATCCTGCCGACGCTCCCATGTCCGTTTGTGTCGGGCCGGGATGAACACTGATCACCCGCGTGCCCTGTTGTCCCAGCAGGTCACGTAACCCTTGAGTGATTGAGTAACTGGCCGCTTTCGACGCGCAGTACGTCGCAAAGTTTGCTGACGCTTTGACCGATGCGACACTGTTCAGTTGGACAAAGACTCCGCCGCCGTTCTGTTTCAAAACGGGTGCGAATGCCTGGGCCACACGCATCAATCCATACACGTTGATCTCCATCTCCGCTTGCAAAGCATCGATGGCGTCCCTATCCAACGCCGACTTCATCTGCATGATCCCCGCGTTATTGAAAACGACATCGACATCCGTTGCGATGGCAGCGGCTTCGCCGATGCTGTCGGGATCATTCAGGTCCATGCGGACTGCGATAACACGGTCGCCGTGCTGAGAAGTCAGGGGTGCGACGGATTGTGGATGACGCACGGCGGCGTAAATCTTTTTGGCGTCTCGTCGGATCGCCTGGTCCAAAATTTCTTTACCGATGCCACGGTTGGCACCGGTGATCAGCAGGGTCTGGTTGCGAATGTTGTCGGGCATCAGATCTCGAATCGTTTGGTGATTAGGATGAACGGATCGCTTCGGTCGTTTCTTATCCCGGCATATCACCGTGACGACACATCAAAACCGCCTTCGTTGCGGACATAAATCAGACAACCGTCGTCGGTATGGACCCTGTGCGATGCCTTTTCTTGTGATCCGAAATAGCTGCCCGGTGTTAAGGCTTGGTCGCCCCGCTGATCAGAAAGCGAAAGCGTCAAATCACCTTGGATGACCACGGCACGAAAGGTGGAATCGTCACTCAACCGTCCGCGAAAACCCGCGGGCAGTTTCAACAGCGACGCGTTGACGTTGCCTTCGGTTGTATCGCCCCACAGCAGCGACAATTCGGGACCATCGCCGGGCTTTTTGGTTTCGTCAGAATGATCAATCCAATCGCTGGCGGTTGCGTCCAGCCAAACACGATTGGTGGCGTCCAGGTTGAGCGGCCGCTGCCCGTTGTCGAACGACTCTTTCGGCGGCTTCACCAGATACGGTCCCGACTGGATCTCCAGGAACGCAACGCTGGCACCCCGTGCAGCCGTGATATGCACTTCGCCCGCGGGTTGCATCCAATAAGAACCTGCCGGCATCCACATCGGTGCGGCATCGGGATCGTCGTTGTGCAGCGCACCGGCAATCACGACACCGCGATAAGTGATGTTGTGGATGTGCGGCGGGGAAGAAAACCCGTCGACAAATTTGACCAAGAATCCAGACGCACCGTCTTTTGTTTGATCTCCCCAAAGCGTTCCCGCCTTAGGGGCTTTGTCACCGCGTGCCGGATTCAAAGGCTGCCAGACAACGTCCGATGTCAAAACAACCTCTGTTGTATGGCCGGAATCGTCGGCTGGCGAGTTCCCGGCACCGATGGTGGCAATCCCAACAGCGATCAGAATGCGGGCAACGTGTGGTCCAGGTGTTAACTTCATCGTGATTTCTCCGTTGGAACAGGTTTCGTGTTTCGAGCCCCGATTCACTGTTCAGTGCGAAACCCGGACCCGAATTCCATCAGAAAAATCAAGAAGAAAGATTGGGCCGACCCCGCGGCCCGAAAAGCCCATGGGAATTGAACGAGACCGTAGATGGCCGCGCGATTGAAGTTGCCCTCACGCGTCGGAAACGCCAAACGGAGTGGTCGCTATTGCATTTCCGCCTGCAACCAGGCCCGGGCGTAGGCCCAGTACCGTTCCGCCGTCGCCGTGGAAACGTCCAACGCTGCGGCAGATTCTTTGATCGTCAAACCGGCGAAGAACTTCAGCTTGACCAACTCCGCTTTCACCGGATCTTGATCCTGCAGCTTTTCCAATGCCTCGTCCAACGCGATCAGTTTCTCAGGTTGCGATGCCGCCGGATGATTCCATGTATCCAGTTCAATCCTCGCTCGCCCGCCACCACGTTTCTGCGCATTCGCGGCCCGCGCGTGTTCGATCAAGATACGACGCATCGCTTCGGCGGCGGCCGCAAAGAAGTGCCCGCGCGAGTTCCACTTTTTCTGATCGCCGTCTTCATCGCCGGCGATCCGCATCCAAGCTTCGTGGACAAGCGCGGTCGCCTGTAATGAATGATCGGGACGCTCTTGAATCAGCCTGGCCGCGGCAAGCTTTCGCAGTTCGTCATACACCAAAGGCAACAAATCATTCGCCGCCGTTGCATCGCCCGATTCCAGCGAATCAAGAATCTCGGTGATCTGTTTCAAGGAACTGCTCTTAAACCACGAGACGGTCGATACAAGGCGCCCATGCTATGATCCCAAAATCATACACCGCTAAGACGACGCCTGTTCCAAACCGACGGCGATCTTCATCGCATCATTGGCGGCATCGGATTCACCGCTGGCGACGAACGCATCAGCCAAGCTTCGCCAAATGCCGGCAACATTTGGACGTAGCGCCGTGCACCGCATGTAGTAACGAATGGCATGTTCAAAGCGTCCTTCGTTCATCAGCGTCGTTGCATATTCAAAGTTCAGCATCAAATCGGCCGGGTGCTGCATCAACGCGTAACGCTGAATTTCTTCGGATCGTTCCACGTTACCAAGCGAACGATACGATTCCGCAAGCCATGAAAGCTTTCGCGGACACTTTTTGGCCAGATTGCTACGCCGAACCACTTCTTCCAAAGCCGATTCGTCGGGCGGCCCCGGTGAATAGATGACCTTTCGAATCGCAACCCTCAACGGATCCGGGTCGGCAATCGACATGGCGTCTGTCCAATCCCGACGCTGCGATTCGGTCAATTCGGGGCCTCCCAAATCAGCGGCACGTTGTCGGGCGGCGATCCACAATTCCAAGGCGTCAACCAATTGAACGCTGGACGGGTCTTCCGCCATACGGAGTCCCAGTTGTTCGGCAGGCACACGATCGACATCGTATCCACGATCACGCAAAATCCGCCGCAATTCTTCTTCCATCGTCAACCAACTTGCCAAGTCCCGCTGCGTGCCGCGAGCGATCAACAAGTTTTCCATGGACAAAGCAAACTGGCGGTCCTTCTGGACCGATCGATAGTGCCGAAGAAATGCGTCGGCCCTCTGCATCGATTCATCACCGACACTCGATTCGGTTGCCAACAATTGCACCTGATCCGCCAAATACTGGGCGCTGGTCCAGCGGTCGTCGGCCGGGGATGCTCCCGTCAACGCGGTCAGCGCCGTGCTGGCTTGCGCAACCGCACCGGCCAAACGATGCTGGTCTTGCTCGCGTACAGCTCGTGCCTGGGATTGCTGTAGCCAAACCACCGAACCGATGGTCGCCACAGTGATCGCCAATAAAGCCGCCGACGTGACGCGCCGTCGATGCCGGACAAGGAACTTCTTTGCGCGATAGGAAAGTGACGGCGGTCCCGCCAGCACCGGTTGGTTGGTTAGCGCACGCCGAATGTCGGTTGCCAAGTCACTGGCGGAGTCATAGCGGCGACGGCGGTCCTTTTCCAAGCCCTTCATCACGATCCAATCCAAATCACCTTGGATCTCGCGTGACAATCGATCAGGGCTGATGCTGCGATGCTTCGCCAAGACGGTCAGCTTTTGCCCGGATGAACTGAGACGTTTGCTCGGTTTGACCGGTTCTTCTTCGCGGATCATCCGCTGCAATTCTTGGTACCCCGCCTGGCGAAGCGATTCCGCTTGCAGTGGCGTTGTACCGGTCATCAGTTCGTACAACAGAACCGCCAGCGAATAGACATCACTGCGTGTATCGACATCCAAGCCGCTGATTTCCGCCTGCTCGGGACTCATGTATTGAGGCGTCCCGACCATCATTCCGTATTGAGTGAACAGTGTTTTTTCGGTCAGGCGTTGGTGCAAAGCTTTGGCGACCCCGAAGTCGATCACCTTTGCGACAGGCCGACCATCATGCAACGTGACCATCACATTGGACGGCTTGATGTCACGGTGAATGACACCTTTTTGGTGTGCGTGGTGAACCGCGTTGCAGACGGATACGAATAGCTCCAGACGCTCGGATGTCGACAGAGCGTTGGCGTCACAAAACTCCGTAATCGGTACCCCTTTAACCAGTTCCATCACAAAATAGGGACGATCACCGTCGGTGATCGCACCGCCGTCAAAGACTTTGGCGATGTTCGGATGGTCCATCATCGCCAGGGCTTGCCGTTCGGCTTCGAAGCGAGCCACGACGGCTTTGGAATCCATCCCCGGCTTGATGACCTTTAGTGCGACTTGACGCCGAATCGGTTGTCGCTGTTCGGCCATGAACACCACGCCAAAACCGCCTTCGCCCAACTTTTGCAGCAGGCGATAGGGCCCGATGTCTTGGCCCGCGTCGACGCTGGAGGATTGTTCTAAGGTTTCGCGGGGATTCAGATCCAAAAATCCGTCGTCGTTGTCGTGGGCGGCAAGCAATTTCTCCAAACGCCCCCGCAGCATCGCATCGTCCTTGCAAGCCTGGCGCAAATAGTCCGCACGCAGGGACTCCGGCAATTCAATTGCCCGTGCGAAAATGGACTCTTCGGTGTTCATGCGTCAGCGTTGATGCTTCGGTGTTCATGCGGTGCGGCACAGGGCGACGGATCAGATGGGTGGAAAGCCCCGGTTCAGGGCCGTCTCCCGGGATCTCCACCAAACACAGTGCGTCAAAGCCCTTCGGTCTCCATCACCGATTCCCAAAGTTTTTCAAAGCCGCGTCACCGACCACGACAACGGTGGCCCTGCCGTTGTCGTCGGTTCGAAACCAGACACGGCTATTTCTTGCGGTTCTTGGGCTTTTTGGTGAACGGAATCTCGGGCCGCTTCATCGTGCTGTCGGGTTCGCGAAAGACCCAAGGTTCCCACATCTCACGAACCTCTCGCCATTGTTCCAGCGTTCGTGTGGGGTACCAGCCTGGCACGCCGTACGTTTTGAAATCGTAGTCGTCGGCGTGATCCTGGACCCACTGCCCAACGGTCGCTGTGGGACGCTGATCGGGAAAAACGCCTTTGGCACGGAACGCGTCGGAGACGCCGGTGTCGTGGATCACATCGTTTCGCCAATTCGTCAGTTCCGCCAATAGCTCGGCTTTCACATCCGCATATTCAGGATCGTCCGCGACGTTGTGGACCTCATGCGGATCCTTGCGAAGATCAAACAACTCAACCGCAGGTTTGTGGGGCGACATGAACGCAGCCTGTTCTGGCGTCAGCTTTCCTTCCAAACTCAGCACGTTCATTTCGGCCAACGGCGGATAAGCACCTTCCTTGTAAAAGCTGAATTGGCAATAGGCCCGATCGGGCATCAAGTTCAAAATCAGTTTGAAATCCTTGGAACGAATCGACCGCATCGAATCGTGGGTGTCGTCCATCTTGTCCCGCGCAGCGAACGTGTAGCGTCGATTTTTGACGTCATCGCTGAACAGACTTTTGCCATGCAGCGGCACCGGCGATTTGACCCCGGCGGCTTCCAAGACCGTGGCACAAATATCAATCGACATGACCAAATCGTCATTGACCTGCCCCGGTTCTACTTTGCCTGGCCAACGCATGATCATCGGGATACGGGTGCCTTCGTCGTACAGGAATTGTTTGCCACGAATATGACAACGTCCATGATCGCCGATGAAAAAGACGATCGTGTTGTCTGCCAATCCTTCGTCCTGCAGTCGCTTGAGCAACGCGCCGACTTCGCGATCGACCAACTGCATCTGCTCCAGGCCATTGGCCCAGTCACGGCGTATGAAAGGCGTGTCGGGATAATAGGGCGGCAGTTCGACATCTTTGATATCGATCGGACGCTGGGGATCACGCTTCCACGCACGGTGGGTTCCCCCGAACGTGATCCGAGCGAAAAAGGGCTGATCGGGTTCGCGGTCCTTCCAGTCGACGCCCATGAACAGTTCGGACTTTTGATCCGGCAGAAAATTGCAATCCGTCTTCCAGCTCATCAGACACGTGTAGTAACCCGCGTCGGCCAACAAATGTGGGATCGGCCGAATGCCGTGTGGCAACGGCTTCTTGTCTTCGGTGCGGTGTTGATGCGCGCCGATGTAGTTTTGGTGGAAACCGGTCATCATCGCCGACCGCGACGTTGAACAGACCGGCGACGTTGTGAACGCTCGCTCGTATCGAATCCCCTCCGATGCCAGTTGGTCGACGTGAGGCGTGTAAATCCCCTTGGTGCCATAGCACGACAGATCGGGGCTCCAATCTTCGATCGTGATCCACAAAATGTTGGGACGCGATTGGTTAGCAGCGTTTGCGATCGGCGTTGCAACAGATAACAACAAGACGCCGAGCAAGAATGCGAATCGAAATTTCATGGATCCGTACGATATCCTTCAGTGGTCAGGGACGGGGCGGGGTGACGTCCATCGGTGGCAAAAACCGAGCTGGGCGTCGAGTTCACGACACTCAATCTCCCGGACGCCAACACCGAACATCCGCCGATGGTTTGACGGGGCATTTTGACGGGGCATGACGCCCATCGAATTCGGCATCTGGCGTGGTCCGCGTCATTGCCAGTCGAATGAGGCAGATCTATCTTTCATCAGCAAGCAAACAATCGGCTGAACAACGGCGGCCTCGTCAGGGTAGCCTTCCAATCAGCGTTATTGGCGAAACATGCCAGGCGGAATGAACTATTCTAGCCAGCGTTCGTCACGGAAATCAGACCGCGACCTAAAAAGGAACCGGACGGGGAATCAACCGCCGTCCCTGCGTACAGAAACGACGTCTGGCTTTCGCCCCGTTCCAGAGTCTTGCTCCCACCAAAAACCACGCCTCAAGCCCAAGATCGGCCCCACATGCCCCGATACCAAATGTCCCAGCGATTCACGAGTTTGTTTCTCGAAATCTGCGTTGTAACGTTTCCGACGTTGTCACTTCTGTGCGGATGGACGGCTTTGGCCGGCGTCGGCTTTTGCTTCGACACCCCATTGGCCGCAGCAGACGAATTGAATGCATCAGCTGAATCCGACGGCATTCGTACGCTGTTGTTCGAAGACGATTTTGAACGAAATGAATCGCAGGAACAAACCGACGAACTGGGCAACGGTTGGGGGACCAACAGCGACAAGCGAGCGGGCGGAAACAAACAGGTCGACCTGGGCGATGGGACCATGTTCATTTTCCGACACAAGACCGCCGACCACGGCGTGTCAGTAACGCACCCGGCCGAATTCAAAGACTGTCAGATCCGATTGCGATTCCGCTTGGATAACAAAGCCGACGATTTCGGGATCGATATCGCCGACATGGGGTTTCCCGATGTGCATGCCGGACACATCTGCAAAGTCAACTTCCGCCCACAGGAGGTGGAGATTCTGGACTTCAAAAACGGGCGAATGAAGAAGTCGTATCGTGACGCTGCCAAGGCCGGTACGGCAACCGCCGAACAAAAGGCGGCCGTCAAACAGTACGAACGCAAATGGAAACATTCCATCACTTTGGAACAGTGGCATGATGCCGCTATAACGATTCGCGGCAACACACTTTCCGTTCAGTTGGACGGCAAAATGATCGGCACCTTTACGTCGGACGGCTTTGATCATCCAACCAAAGACATGATTCGCTTTTCGGCGCGTCGCGAAGCACGTGTTGATGACGTCAAGGTTTACTCGCTTGCCCCGTAGATCAGGCTCATCATCGTCTTGAAGCCTTCACCACACGAACTGTCCTGTCCCTGACAAGCGAATTCTTGAAAGTCCGATTGATGCCGTTCCCCCATCGTTCACTGCTCGTTCTTGGTTGGCTGGTGGCAGCCATGTCCTACCAGGGCCACGAATCGCAAGCCCAGACCAGCAGGAATAACTTGCCCTTCACCGCACAGCCCACCGAGAAGTGGAAAATTCGGTGGGACCGATCCGATGACTTCAACGGCGACAGCGTTGACTGGCGAAAGTGGAATGCGTCGCCCGAAAACTTCGGCGCATGGGTCTGGGACAACGACAACAAGATCAGCGTTGCGGACGGCACCGTGCGTCTGACGATGCGAAAGCTAGACGAACCGGTCACCGTCGGACGACGGGCGCCGACGCCGTACACGTCTGGCATGCTGAAGTCGCACGTCAAGGGAACCTACGGCTACTACGAGGCTCGCATCAAAGGTGCCCCGTTGTTTCCGGGTGTGTGCCCGGCGTTCTGGCTGTACAGCAAAATCGACGACACGATCTTGGGCGAAGGAGAAACACGGTACAGTGAAATCGATATCGTCGAACTGACCCAACGTGGCGACCGCTTGGAAGGCAATGAAAGGGTCGCCGACTTCAACTTGCACGCGATTCTGTCCAACGGCAAACAGGGAATCGTGGGACGCAGTTGGCAACGCCCGAACGATGCCCGATTCAAAGCCGACCAGGCGAACGAATGGAAGTTGCCATTTGACCCTCGTGATGACTTCCACATCTATGGGTGTGATGTAACACCGGAAACGATCACTTGGTTTGTCGACGGACAACAGGTCGGCCAAAAACCCAATCGCTATTGGCATCGCGAAATGAACGTGGCAATTTCGTTGGGGCTGCGGCCACCCTATTCCATTTACACGCCCAAGGGTTTCGTCCCATCCGATGTCGATGCCACCGATGCCTTTCCGACCAGCATGGAAGTCGACTATGTGCGGGTTTGGCAACGAATTCCCTGATTGACTTGCGTCGAATCATTCCCTGGAAAACGAGTCGCGTTGCAGCATCGGACGACATCCGGCCCGGGCAATGACGGGTTCATCACATTGCAGTAAACGGCGATTTCGAATCTTAAAATGGCCCCAATCACGGCGTGCGACTAGCGTATACTTCGCCCAGACATGCCATGTTCACAGCGATCGGCCACCTGTGTGTTTCCACGCCGGATAGCCGATTCTCATCGTCACGTTTCGTTCCAAAGTTGGACAAACCGCGTGGTGAGATGATTTCCGGCAAAGGCAATCGAGCTCATGGCTATCACGCTGCGCACGTAGATTTTTGAAGCAATGATAAGGACCAAGCCATGAACGCGACGAAGCCCCATTCGACCCTCTGGATCGTCGCGGCTGCCTTGGCTGCGATCCAAGCGATCCAGGCCAGCGCCGAAGATTCGCCTTGGACACGTGACAACCGAATCGCCATCAGTGCGGATGGCAACCCGCATGCGGATGCCGATGACGTGGGCGCCACACCGCTGACCATGGCGGTGTTGGCCAAAGCGGGACTGCAAGACAATCTGGTGCACTTCGATTTCAACAACTTCTTGGAGTACGAGCGAATCGATCCCGAAGAAAATCGCATGTGGCAAAGTGCGATGGGCGCACAGGCACGCTTTGGATTCGATCGCAATCGCTTCTTCGATGCCGCAATCGAACCGAATCATGCCATCGAACACTTGACCAGTGTCATCAACGAATCAACCGCAAATGATCCGCTGTATTTAATCGCGGCGGGGCCGATGGAGTTGATCTATCGCGCATTGGAGGCCGCCGACGCGGAGGCCAGAAAGCACGTCAAGATTGTGTCACATCACGACTACAACGAATATTTCAAACCGCGGTTGTGGCATCGCAACTGGAACGACATTCAGCGACTGGTTCCCGAAATCGGCTACCTTCGGATCAAAGACCAGAACGGCAGCAAGGGACAAGGCCTGAAGGGGTCGTCCAATGATGATTTCCGGTGGCTGAAGGACCACACGGACTCCAAGCTGAATTGGGTCTATGATCGAATCGCCGCGGGAAAACCAGATGTTTCCGATGCGGGGATGCTGACTTGGCTGATCGGGATTAACGGAACAGACACGGTGGTCTCCATCGCGGAAATGAAGGATTGGTTCGGCACAGATTCCATTGCCGTCAGCGGCGATCCCCAAACGCCCGCCGACGCGCCGGCCGGCGTGACCCCCGATGTCGTCCCGCCCCAAGGACTAAGCATCTTTAAGGAAGTGGACGGAAAGCTGGTCATCGAAGCCGAGAGCGTACCGCTGACCGACGATTGGGTGATGGAGACCAGCGAATCCGACTTCAGTGGCGACGGATACATTCGTTGGATGCCGTCATGGATTCACAAGATCAGCCACCAGCACCAAGGCGTGCTGATGTATCGGTTGCGAATCACCAATGCCGGCGAATACCGAATGGCTTTGCGTTCGTCTCACAAGGGCGCTCCCGAGCGTGACAAGTGGAATGACTGTTGGACACTGATGGGGTTGAATCCGGTTCACCCATACGGAATCACCCGCAAGACTTATCATGCCATCAATCAAGAATCATTCGACAGTGGAACGGGATTCACCTGGCACACCACGCATGACAACTATGGCTCCGTTGCCAAGTCGGATGGTCACTTTTCGACCCCCGTCTATCAACTTGACCAAGGTGACCACTATTTTTGGATCTGCGGCCGTTCGGGCGGTTATCGCATCGACAAAATTCATTTCTTCAAACAAGGTATCGATGGTTTCAAGGACGACACCGAACCGGCCACTCCGATCATTGCGGTCAACCATGACCAAAGTGAACCGCAGCGATGATGATCACGTCGTCATTGCAATGACACGGAAATGACGCCCGGGCTTTCCGCGGTCAATCGGAAGGTTCCGTTCAGCTTGACGCCATCCTTGGCCAGGGTGATACGGTAGTCACCGCGAAAGCCTCGGAAGCTGACGCGGCCCCGTTCATCGACGTCACAACGTTCCGATGTCCGCCACTGGTGGTTGACCAATTGGTTCAAGGTTTCGTAGGCGGGTTTGGGATTCAGCTGTTCGTCCAATAGCCCGCTGGGCATCCCACGCCAAGCCTTTTCGTCCGAGATGCTCCACCAAACGATTGCTTCCACCTTCGGATGGCTGAAAGCGATCGTGTAAAACTCCCGCAGGCTTTCCGCCTGCTGTCGTTCACCGTCAGCGGTACTGGGAATCGCCGGATCGGGTTCACGATTGCGTCGAGCTCTTTCGACAGCAGCCTCCTGTTGCTGTACCTGCCGCCAATCGCTGAGCGGTTCACAGCTGACGATCGAAACCTCCGTCAAATGGATCGGCTTCTTGTACTGCGCAAATCGCTGCAGCATATTCCACAATTGTTGCGGTGTGATCACATCAGGCTTCTTGTGCATGTGGGTTTGAATCCCGATCGCACTGAAGTCCACACAATGGTCTAGGCAATACCGAATCTGGTCGTGGTACTGTGGATCGTCGTGGCGAAAGTGATTCAACAGAAAGTACCCGTTGGGCTGAACTTGACGCACCGCACTGACGATCTTCTGCGTACAAGGACCTGGTCCGCCCAATGATTCCACCCAACGCCTCGCACCGTTTTCCGCTGGCTTCAATCGGATCCCAGGGGTTTCGTTATATAAGTCCCACTGATCGACCTGCGTATAATTGCTCGCCAGCATGCGAACGTGATCCATGACATAGCGATCAATCTTCTCCACACTGGGTTCTTGTTCGACAAAGGCCGGCAAGGTGTTGTGCCACATCATCGGGTGACCCTTGGTCGTCATGCCTCGTTCCCGAGCAAACCGCATCGCTTTCTCGGTGTGCTCGTTCAGCATCCACGTGCCAGGCTGTCGTTCGTGTTGACTCCAGTAAAACGGCAGGGTGGCATAGTTGAACACTTGGAAAAACCGCTTCAGATAGGTTTCGAATTCAGGCCGATCGTGATAGACCCTGGCTGCCCCCAAAAACCCGCCAAAATGGAATTCGTGCCCCGTCTGTTCGATCGTCGCCGTCACTCCTGCCGGGGCCTGCATTCCGTCGGGCAGGGTGATTTCGACAACGGCATCGCTCATCCGGTGTTGCCGAATTCTCTTTTCCGCCCTCTCCAAATCCCACGCGGGTTCGTTTGCGTTGCAAAGCATCGCCATGAACGCGACACCTGCGACTGCGTGAACAACGATCTTCACGTCAGGCCTTTCGAAACTCAATACAGCAAAAAGTGCGCAGCGACAGAATCCGATTGGTTCGCAGCATTCCGCCGCGCGTTTTCAAGCTCCACGCCGATGGCAAGTCAATGAACTTTTACCGCGCGTCCCAGTCGGGCAATTCGTCCAAGGTGATCATCAGCGGATGATTGAATGTCTTGTCGACCCAGTCTTTCGGATTCAATCGATGATCGGCCCACCATGGCAGGCAGTACAACCACTTCGGTCCCGCCTGGGCCATTGCGTCTGGATCGGGGATACCCGCGCCCTCGCTGAAGGCCAGCATTTTGCCGGGCGTCACCTTGCTCATGATCTCGAAGGCCTTCGCATAGGATGACTCCTGCGGCAGTTTCCATCCGTAGTGTTCGCTGGGATAGATATCGATCCCCGAAATGTCGACGTACTGGTCGCCAGGGTAATATCGCTTTCGATGTTCAATCGCTTCGACGGGATCGGCCGGATCCGCCCCAGCACATTTGACGCCCGCGTTATAAACCCAGATCAGGTTGTCCAACTTTCGTTCTTTGACGTAGGAGTCAAAGATCATCCGATAAAGTTCCGCGGTGTTTTCCGGAGTCTCCGCGTCGGTCCACCAGAACCATCCTCCATCGATTTCGTGCAGCGGACGAAACAGGATAGGCACCCCGGCGTCTTCGAAGACCTGCAAATAGTCGCCATGACGCCGCAGATCTTCCATGACAGCCTTGTATTCCGGTGTGCCGGGTGTCGTCCCGGCCTTCATGTCGAAAGGCCCAGTGCCCTTGGGCGGGTTCACCCAAGCGGTGCCATCCTTTTTCGCTGGATTCTTCCAGTGGAACGTCATCGTTATGATGGTGCCCTGTTTGGCTCGCTGTAGGATCGGTTCGATCTTCGCATCCATAACCTTGGTATAGCTCTTGCCCCACGTCGGACTGTTCCATCCGCACAGGTCGTAGTTCACAACCGCCGGACGTTTACCGCTGATCTGGATTGCTTTCTCCGTTTCCCGATCGCCGTTCATCCCGACCAAGACACGATCGCGGTAGATCGTTTCCAAGTAATTCAATACCGCACGGGCCTTGTCATTCAGGTTCGGATTGACCGGTTCGATCGCAGCAGCGGTCTGCACCCAAATGACCAGCAAAGCGGGAAGCAACAGGTGACGCAGACAAACAGTTCCAATCATCGTTCGAATCCTAAGTGGCTCATGTTCCCAGATAGCGCTGTTTCGTTAAGTGTCCCGTTTGAAATACTTTGCCCGATTCAATCATCCCAGTGGCGATCGACGATCGCTTGAATCCCAGGGTACGCCGAATCCGTTTCGTTCAATTCCGCACGCTGTTTCCTCAATTCATCTTTCAGTTCCTGGATGACCTCTCGGTATGCCGGATCATCGTACCGGTTGTCCAATTCATGGGGATCGTTCTTCAGGTCGTAAAATTCCCAAGCCGCAGGCGTTTCATCCGCGATTCCGTGGTACTGAGTGGCCCAGTAGTACTTTCCGAAATCAGATTCAGGCAGATAGTGTTTTCCGTAGTAGAAGATCAGCTTGTGATCTTTGGAACGGATCCCAAAGTGGGCGGGGACATAGTGGTGGATAATGTGCATCCAATATCGATAGTAGGTCCCGGTCCGCCATCCCGACTCTTCACCGCCCCGCAGCGTGTTGACAAAGCTTCGGCCTTGCATGTAGTCCGGCGATTGACCGCCCGCTAATTCGATCATCGTCGGTGCAAAATCGGTATTGTTGATCAACAGATCCGACACGGTGCCGCCGCGGATCATCTGAGGGCAGTGAATGATCAGAGGCATCCGCATCGATTCATCGTACATCCACCGTTTGTCTTGCAGATCGTGCTCACCCAGCATCATGCCTTGGTCGCCCGTGTAGATAATGACGGTGTTTTCCCATAGACCGACAGATTTCAAGTGATCGAACAGTCGTCCCAGATTGTCGTCGACGCCTTTGACACATCGCAGATACGCTTTCAGGTATTTTTGATAGCCACGGTGTGCTGATTCGGGCCCCGCGAACTTGGATTCCAATAACATGTCGTTGTAGTTGCGGTACTGGTGACGATCGGAAATCGACGTCCCGATGTAGCTTTCCAGTGCGTCATCCTTCCCTCGCGTTCCGATCGAACCCCAATTCGGTTGATAGTACAAACTGGACGGCTCCGGAATCTCCGTCGCGGCCAGATATTCTTCGTATCGAGGCGCATATTCGAACATATCGTGTGGCGCCT
Source organism: Crateriforma spongiae (assembly GCF_012290005.1). Lineage (NCBI taxonomy): Bacteria > Pseudomonadati > Planctomycetota > Planctomycetia > Pirellulales > Pirellulaceae > Crateriforma > Crateriforma spongiae. The sequence continues at coordinate 475,470 of NZ_JAAXMS010000003.1, read as the reverse complement.
TGTAGTGATGCATCAGAAAGAATGGCTTGGACTTATCCAGACTGTCGATGTACTCGATCGCCACGTCGGTGATCACATCGGTGGAATGGCCATTGCTGCTGACCCGGTTGTAGGGCCAAGGGCCTTTGCCCTTTTCATGAAAATCGGGGTCGAAATATTTCCCCTGTCCGGGCAGCACTTTGTAGTAATCAAAGACGACCGGTTCGGTATGCAAATGCCATTTCCCGATCACGGCGGTGCTGTAGCCGAGACGTCGTAGCTCTTGCGGCAAGTACTGTTTTTCGGGATCCAGAGGGATATCCAGATCCAAAACGCCATTGGTTTGCGGATATTGACCGGTGATGATCGACGCGCGACTGGGCGTGCAGATCGAGTTGTTACAAAACACGTTTTCAAACCGGATGCCACGGTCGGCCAAACGGTCCAGATTTGGCGTCGGATTCAGTTCCGACAACCGTCCGCCATACGCACCAATCGCATGCGCCGCATGATCATCGGACATGATGAAGATGATGTTCGGCGGACGTTGGGCCGACGCAGATTGAAACATTGCTGCGATCGCCAAGACGATCAATGCGGATCTCATTCGAATGAACCTTCGGTGTCTATATTTTCTGGATGTGCTTCGGGTTGAATGTTGGCATCGTTGACGCGCCGTCGCATCTGAAGGAGCAGGGGAACAAACCATGAGGTGGTGTCGTGATTGACGAACGACGCTTTGCAACCCGCCGACAGTCGGTTCTTCGTGCAAATTCGAACGAACAAGACCGAAAGCAATCGTAACAAGAATCGCCATGGATTGACCCTGACGCAGGTCCATACGCGACAACAGACCGCTGCCCCACCCGCAGGTCCTGGTTGGCGAATCTCAGGTGGTGTCGCCGCAAGGGATACAATGCGTTTCTGCGCCGAATCGACGCACCTTGGCGAACGGCCGTCTAGCGGTGGCGGCGTCACACGGAATACCCCCAGGAATCTTCAACATGCGCTGGCTTTTGTTTGCGGTCACCTTTGTCGGATGCAACTTCGGCACGCTGGACGCTTCGGAAAAACCCAACATCTTGTTCATCGCGATCGATGATCTGAACGATTGGCTGGGCTGCTACGAAGGGCATCCGCAGGCCCAAACACCACACATCGATGCGTTGGCCGCACGCGGCGTCACCTTTACCAACGCCCATTGCCAAGCACCGATCTGTAATCCTTCCCGCGTCAGCATGTTTTTGGGAAAGCGGCCTTCGACCACCGGGATGTACTTCCTGGGGCCGAACTTTCGTTCCGTGGCACCGACACGAGACGAAACAACCATGTTTCAGACGTTTCGAAGGCATGGGTTTTACGTCACCACGCGGGGCAAGATTTTTCATGGGAAAGCAGACCCCGCATCGTTCGACCACATCGAACGGACGAAAGGATGGCGGCGTGGCGACCAGAAGCTGAACTACACCGTGCCGGGTTCCCATCCGCTGTGGGACTGGGGCCAAGTCGATGTCCCCGACGAACAACAGCGGGATTACCAGACCGCGGCTTGGGCCGCCCGGCAATTGGGTGAACTGGCCGATCGCGATCAACGGTTCTTACTGGCCGTTGGATTCCATCTTCCTCACGTTCCCGTTTATGCGTCCAAAAAATGGTTCGATCTGTACCCGATTGATGAAGTCCGATTGCCCGCAACAACGAACAGCGACGTTGATGACCTACCCGAAATTGCAAAGCAGTTGACGTTGAACCCGACCGCGCCGCGACATCGTTGGATGGTCGAAAATGACCAGTGGAAAATCGCGGTCCAGTCGTACCTGGCGGCGAACAGTTTCGTTGATTCCTTGGTGGGCATGCTGGTCGATTCCCTTGACGCCAGTGGCGCCGCCGACAATACCATCGTGGTGCTTTGGAGCGACCACGGGTTCCACCTGGGCGAAAAACTACGCTGGGCCAAGCGAAGTCTGTGGGAAGAAACGACACGAGTCCCGCTGATCATCACCGGACCAGACACCTGCCGTGATCGCCGCTGCGGCCGACCGGTTGGACTGATCGATGTCTACCCAACGCTGCTGGAAATGTGCGGACTGCCGATGGTCGATGGCTTGGAAGGCATCAGTTTGCGGCCGTTGCTACAGAACCCCGATGCCACCTGGGATCGACCTGCCATCTGCACGTTCGGCCCGAACAACCATTCGATTCGCGGCGAACATCTTCGATACACCGTTTACGCCGACGGCAGCCGCGAGTTGTACGATCACCGCGTGGATCCCAACGAATGGCAAAACCTGATCGCCGACGGCCAGGTCCCCAAGGCTTATCAAGCGGCCGTCGAAAACCTTTCGCGATGGATCCCGAAAACCAATGCCGAACCGCTGCCCGGCAGCACCGGTTCGGATTCACCGCTGTACTCCGAATGAAAATGCGGGCGGCACTTTCGATCCTCGGATGGCGTTTTGAAATCACTTCTTCAGGGAAACCTGAATGGGATCGCCTTCGGTTTCAAGGTTCGGCGTCGCCAGCGTATCGAGCACATCCTGGCCCGCCTTCACGATGAAACGTTTGCCCTTGGGGGCATGCGGCGTGAACGATTTGCCGACGGCACGGACGGTGTACAGCACTTCGTTGGTATCGGCGTCGGATAACTGCACGATGGGATCGGCAACATCGAACAGCAGCGTACGCCGGGGCTCCCAGGATGGAGGGTTGTAGTTGTCGAACTGGGAAATGGTTCGCGGCCACCCCGGATACTGCTGGGCGTCGGACGACGTGATGTCGACGTTGCGCGGCCAGCATTCCATGGTGATCATTCGCGTCTTGGTATTCAGCCGCACCACGCCGAACCCTGCCGCACGTGTGTTTAGCAAGTTTCCAGCGGGTTTCTTGTCCGGATTGGCCGCCGCATAGTTGGTCACCTTGTTGGCAAAGCCGTCTTCTTGGTCTCCGGTGTAATCCGGCGTTCCGGGTTCGCGATTGGCACCGGGCGTCAGCGGATCCCACCAGCGAAGATAGAGATTGGCGATCGACGGGACACAGAACGACCAAACCGCGTCGCGGTGTTCGTCGATTCCATGGTGAAAGATGGTCGCCAAGTGTTGGTCGCCCGCCAGATGAAACGCAAACGCTTTGCGCAAGGCGTCCAACGCACGATTGCGTCCCGTTTGCGGCCAGCCATTGGAATCCATGTCCGCATGCAACCGACCGCTGGCCGATCCGTGAATGTGGGCGCCGCCACAAAAAATGGTTTGCGACAATGCGACCTTCATGTCAGCGTTTCGCCAATCTTTCGACCAACGGTCAAGAAAGTTCAGTTGTCGCTGGCCCAACAGGACCGCACCGTCAACATCAACGCTGGCCGGATCGTAATCAGGGTTTCGAATATGATCGGGGCGCGGACCTTGCTTCGGCACACGTCCGGCGGGTCCCGTTTTGAACTTCCGATCTTCCAAGATGGCAAAGTCGACGTTGCCCCAGTTCAAGTTGGTGAAATAGACGCCGATGCCTTGCCCAATCGGTTTCGGATCAACCGGATCCGGCAGATGGCTGGTCTGTGCCCGTTCGACTTCCTTGACGTAAACGGCCGGCTTCGCATAGCCGCCATCGGATGCACCGCTGAGCGTGGAGATCTTTCCGCTTTCGCCCCACAAATTCGGCTGGCCCACGTCATGGTCATCGGGCAACGTCACGGTCGGTCGGTCTTTGATGATCTGGCCGAAATCTCGTCCGAATTTCAGCCAAGCGGCCAAGTGCCGGTTGTGGTCATAGACTTGGTCGCCGGAAAAGAACAACAGATCCGCGTCGATTCGATTGACGTTGTCGATCAAATCTTGACGTGAAATGTCGCCGCCGTGCGCCGGTGCAATGGAGTTGCCCGTAAAAGCCGCGATCACAATCTCATCTTCGTCGACGGGATTCTTTCGAATCTTGCCTTCGTACTTGGCCTTGGTTCCGTGCAGCACCCGATAGTTTGCATCTTGGGTGTCGTCCCAATCGTCGACCCGCATCGTGGCGGTCCATCCGGGCAGAATCACATCGGCACGATCCACTTCCACCCATTGATTGTCCTTCTGGATCTCCAAACGAACGGTCTTGGGTTGGTCGTCCGATAGTGGATAAAGCTGGGCGGTCAGCTTCAGCGTCTGGTCGCTGACGGTGTACAAGGCAAAACAGATCGCATCTTTTTCAGCAACTTGGGGGATACTCAAATCGATGCGATTTCGCCGATTCGAATTCTGCTGTGCCTGGACCGTGTTCCCGGCAAGCGTCATAAGAACAAGCAACGAAAACGGAATCAGCGGCTTCATACATTTTCCTCGACGTCACGTTCGTCCACGGAATCGCGCCGTTTCCAAAGTACGAACAGATACAGCGGTATCAAAAAGTGCGGTGCCCGCAAAACGGCATCGTGAACATACTGGTCGGCGCCCCAGTAGTTCAGATCCCACGACATCCCGGCAACGGGGCGTGCCAGTGAGGTTAGGAATCCCCATAGGACAGCGTAGCCGACCGCAAGCCGGCGTACAGGTGGAACAAACACGGCAAAACAGACGACAAAATCAAGCACCCCGGCTAGATGCAGTAGTGCCGTCGCCGATTCGTATTCCACGCCAAAAACCAGCGTGATCATAGCATAGAAGTTTCCGGGGGTCGGCCACCATCCGACGGCATAGCTCCCGTGGCCGGCAAAGGTCGTCACCACAGCAAGCATCGCCATGGCCACCGTCACCCGGTGTCGCACTCCCAACGCAAGCGCCGTTGCCAATAAAACCGGCGAAAGAATTTGGCCACCGTGTTCGACCAACATGGGCAGCTGGTACTGCGATGCGACATACTTGGCATAACTCAAGATCAGCAGCATCACACTAGCGACAGCCAGTCCCCCCCACTGAACGTAAGACCGTCGCCCGGCGGTCAGAGTGAGCGGCGTTACCGCAAGATAGATCCAGCCGATTCGTCCCAGCCAACGTTGAACCCAACCATCATCCGCACCGCTTCCGACAAACTGATCCCAGTCGATCCCAAATCGACTGGCCAGGTCATAGGTGGCGTCCTGCCACAACAAGACGCCATAGGGTCCTTCCCAATACAGATGCACCCATGTCCAGCCGGCCAGACATAAAAACGCCGACGCACGCAGAATCCACAACAGCACGGCATCCGAGCCTTTTCGATCATCCGACATCGCCGACCGCACCTTACGCTTCCCAATCATTCACCACCCGGTGGTGAAAAGTTCCGGGGAACCTCCCCCGTCAAAGAATTCAGAAACTGGACGATCGCATCGCATTCCGAATTCGTCAATGTTCGGTCCAACTGGACTTTGGCCATCACCCGAACCGCTTGCGACAGGTCGTCGACCGATCCGTCATGAAAGTACGGCGCAGTGGCCGTGATGTTCCGCAACATCGGAACACGAAAACGATACCGGTCTTCTGGCTGTTTGGTTTTCGCATACAGGCCTTCGTCGACTTTCGTTGATCCGGTTGCCGTCCAGTAGTCGCCGAACACACCAAACACCGCCATCTGTCGACCTCCCAACAGAAGCCCGGAATGACAATCCACACATCCGATATCCATGAACAGCGTCAAACCTTTGCGTGGTGTCGTCTTCAACGCGTTTTCATCACCCGATAGATAGCGATCAAAATCTGCCGGGGTGGTCAGTGTTTTTTCATACGCCGCAACGGCTCGTCCGAACTGATCGGTCAGCGAAGCATCGTCGCCATCGCCAAACACGTTCTTCAGCTGCGTCGCATATCCAAGTTCGACCAATCGTGCTTCGGCTGATTCTTCGTCGTCATGCCCCAGTGATCCGGTCAACGACCCGCTGGCTTGGACCTGCAGCGACGGCCGATCGGCAAGCCAGCGAAGTTCATCTTGATACGCCGCGTTGAACACCGTCTGCGAGTTCCGCTTGGTCAGGTCCCCCTTGGCTCGCTTCGAAAAACGTCGCGGATCGGCACCGCCGCTTTCGGGCAAGTGACAACTGCCACAGGAGACTTGTCCGCCCATCGAAATTTGCGTGTCCCAAAACAACGCGCGGCCAAGTTCGACTTTTGCGGACGAAACCAACGTCGCATCCGGCGCCGGCACGATGCCGAAGTGCGACTGTGCTCGGTCCAAGAGATCGTCCGCACGAAGGTTCGGACCGGCAAAGAGAAAGACCAGCATGACGACCGCGATACCGATCGAGCCGTTCCGCGATGATCGACCGATCGGCACAGACCACGAATCACCTTGGAATCCGGCGAAACCGATCGATTGTCGCAATGACACGTTTCCGCTCCAGTGGCGAAAGGGAATCGAAAAAGATCCGAGTCGATCGAATCCATGGTTCACGGATTGCAAAGCACCTCGGCAAGAATGATGCGAAACAGTCTAACCAAGCTGGACGTCCCATACCCGACACGATCAGACACCATCAAACCACCTGTTGTTGGGCGAACGCGCCGAAACCCAGGCGTCGCATTCACATTGCCCGCGATGGCCCAGATTCGCTAGCTTGCGTGTGGACAACCACACCTTCATGACGATGCCGGGCTGAACATTGTTTTCCCTAAGAATGACCATCCCATTTACGGCGACAACGCGATCCTCGATCAGCCGGTATATCCGCAGAAGCAGACGATGGTGTGAATTCGCGCTCATTCTGCTACTGGCGATCATCTGTACCTGCCCAGTCGCATCGGTTCAGGCCTGTCCGTTTTGCTCCGCGCTCGCACCAACGATCAGCGATGACCTGAAAGGAGCTTCCGCTGCGGTGATCGCCCGTTGCGAATCGGTGACCGAACAGCCCGATGGATTCTATGTGTGCCGTCTGCATATCGACGAGGTCATCAAGGGCGAACCGAGCCTGAAAGACAAATCGGTCGAAGTCGACACCATCGAGAAGATCTCGGCCAAAGGAACGTTCTGGCTGTTGGGTTACGGCCAAGATTCGATCGACTGGGTTGCCCCGACGGCGATCTCGACCAGCGCAGTGCCCTACCTTCGCGAGCTAGAGAGTCTGGCGGATGAAGGGCCCCAGCGTTTGGAGCACTTCCTACGTTACCTGCGTCACGACAACGAACTCGTTTCCGACGACGCCTATAACGAATTCGCCGAAGCTTCGATGAAGGACATCGCGTCATTGAAGGCAAAGCTTGATCGCACCTGGGTCCTGCAACAGCTTCGCGACACTTCCATTTCGCGGCATCGTCGCCGTTTGTTTTGGACACTGCTCGGACACTGCGGAACAGCGGACGACGCTCGCCTGTTTGACGAACTACTTCGCGTCCGTGCCAGCGATCCGACGTTTGACCCGGGCATGGATGCGGCCATCGCCTGCCTGATCACACTTGGCGGCGAATCCGCTTTGGTTGAAATCGAAAAAGACTACTTGGCGAACCCAGACGTCGATTACTCCGAAGCCTTTGCCGCCATCAGCGCGATACGTGTTCACGGCACCGACCTGTCGGTCCTGCGGCGTGATCGGCTGGCGCAGTCACTGCGAATCGTGCTGCAACAGCCGGATTTATCCGATCTTGTGATTCCCGATCTGGCCCGATGGGAAGACTGGTCGGCGATCGATCGCGTCGCCGAATTGTTCGAATCCACGACGGATGAATCCAGCTTTATCAAACCCAAGGTGGTTCAATACTTAAAAGCGTGTCCCTTGCCCGCTGCGGCGACCAAGTTGGATCGACTTCGACGACTCGATCCTGATGCCGTGCGTGCCGCGGAAGAATCAATGATGTTCTATTCCGGACTGGCAACGCTGCCGGTTCCCCCACCCGACGAATCTGACGACGCGGTTGAATCCCGATAGAGTTCAGCCGCACGAGCAACCGGATGAACAGCAACCGCCTTTCTTGGATGAAACCGGCAAAGAGTACCCGCCCGAAATGACGCGGCGAACGGGTTGGCCCGTTTCAGGATGCCGGGTCAACGGTTCATCAGCCATCGACTGCATGATTTCGAAACGCAACGGCTTTTCCTGCTCGCTTGCGGCAAGGGTCTCATAGACATAAATCGGCATCAAATCATCCTTTTGGGTGAACGCAACAACGGCGTGAACACTGTAACTGCGCCGAATGCATCACTTGCAATCGTTGCAAATTCCACGCAGCAGGATCTCGGCAACCTCGCCCACCTTGTCACTTTCACGCAGACTGCTTGTGGTCAATTGCAAGTTCGCCAAACAGGAAACGGTTCCGCAAGCGGTGCACAGGAAATGGGGATGCGAATCCGTTGCCGTTTCTCCGGGACGCACTCTTTCGAATCGATAGACGTGATCCCCCAATTCTGTACGGCGCAGCAGACCGACGTCGGTTAGGTCGATTAGGTTTCGAAAGATCGTCGCCCTGTCGAAGCCGGCCTCGTCCAACTCATCCGCAACATCGGCGTGCGTCATCGGAAAGATCGCCTGACGCAACATTCGAAGCGTCGCCACCCTGGACGGCGTCGCACGCAAGCCCGCTGCGCGAATGTCGTCCTGAATCGACTTGGCCTTTGCAGAAGAAGTACCCATATCGCTTCACCATCACGAAGACACATCGCGTGTCGGGCGTCACCGCACACGCAGCACGCCGAATGCACCGAAGAAACGTCCGGCGGGCAACATGGTGGAAACAGCCAGGTGCCTACAGAAACAGCAGGGGCCTGCGATCGCCACAGCGTGCCTGTGTTTTCACGTATTCCGATCTGGCGCCCTGCCCCCCGACGTCGATCAACGATTGCAACGGTGGCGGGGAAACCCACGGTGCACTTGAAAGTCCATCAACGGTCGCCCACCCAAGGCATGGATCCCATGCAAAACGAAACCCCAGGTTATCGCCAACCAGATGCTTTTGCAACCTCTTTGCACGTGATATCTTGTCGCAAAACAGTCCGCCGGTACAAAATCCTGCGAGAGAACTTCGAGGCCCGGGCAGCAGTTGTCGCGACGGCTTTCGGCATCGCAGACCACTGGCCCTGACTCCACGGTGCATTTCCACCAAACAAACTGATTCTGGAGACGACCATGAAGATTGCCTGTTCGCTGCTGACCCTGCTGATCGTCGTTGCGTTTGCGGGCTGCGGGCCAACCGACACCTCCAGCGGAGATGCAGCCACGCACAGTTCGGGGCACGACGATCACGATGGCCACGATCACGATGGTCACGATCACGATGGTCACGATCACGATGGTCACGATCACGATGGTCACGATCACGATGGTCACGATCAGCCGGAATCGCTCGGCGAAGCGGTCGAACACATCCAAGAGATGGGCGAAACGATCATCACCGCGTTCGAAAGTGGCGACGCGGAAGACGCCCACCACGAGCTGCACGAAATCGGACACGCGATCGAATGCCTGCCGGGACTCGCCCAGAAGGCGGACCTAACAAGCGAGCAAAAAGACGCGATCAATAACGCCACCGAAGCCCTAATGGACGCCTTCGGGGAGCTCGACGGGACCCTGCACGGCGGCGACGACGTCGAAATCGACGACATCTCCAAACAGATTTCCGACCAAATCGAAAAACTGAAATCGATGCCGGCATCGTAGACCACACGGGACGTCGGAACGCTTGGCTTCACACGAAAACCAGCACTCACCCCAGTTCCACCGGGTCGCCGCCAGCCCGGGGCGGTGAACCACCGCGTGAGAAATCTTCCAAAAGCCTCTTTTGCAACTGAGTTGCATTTGCTACGCTTTTGCCAGTCTGATTCAATCGACTCCAGGGAGCTTCATTCATGTGGTTCAGTGCGATGGTTTGTACGGTCGCCTTGGTGACCATGTTTCATTGGGGCGCCGTCGCTCGGGGCCAAAGCGTTCCGCCGCAACGTCCGGCGCCGCAGGTCGTTGCGGTCGACACGTTTGTGGCCGAGGCGCTGGCGCACCACTGGGCGGGCGCACCGATCCCGACACTATTCGGTGAAACGGAAGAGTCCTGCCGGACGATCGCCAAGCGGGCCTGGTCGATGCGCGACGCCAGCTTTCTGGTGTACCACAGTCGCCGGCTTAACCCGACCGCTCGGATGTACTGCGAACGCCTGCAGGTCCAGGGCGTTCGGTTGGTCGACTTGAAAGACCTGGGTGTCCCGGTGGCGCTCGATGGCCTGCGGCAACCGGCCATCCGCTTGGTCGACCACGCAACGTCTTCGCAGGCAAGCGTCGTACTGCGGGCAAGTTTAAACACCCTTCCGATGTCCAGCGAGGAAAGCCGATGAGCGATGCGTCGAAACGTTTACCCGTGACCGTCTTGTCGGGATTCTTGGGTGCCGGAAAGACGACGCTGTTGAATCATGTATTGGCCAACCGCAAGGGGATGCGAGTGGCCGTGATTGTCAATGACATGAGCGAAGTCAACATCGACGCGGCGCTCGTTCGCGATGGCGGGGCCGACTTGTCGCGAACCGACGAGCAGTTGGTGGAAATGAGCAACGGCTGCATTTGCTGCACGCTGCGAGAGGACTTGTTGATCGAGGTGTCTCGGTTGGCTCGGGAAGGCCGGTTCGATTACTTGTTGATCGAATCGACCGGCATCAGTGAACCCATGCCCGTGGCCGAGACCTTCACCTTTGAAGACGAAGACGGCAACAGCCTGTCCAGCGTTGCAGAATTGGACACGATGGTGACCGTGGTCGATGCCGGCAACTTCTTCAAAGACTTTGGATCTTGGGATGACCTGTCCGACCGGCGTCTCGGGGTCAGCGAAGACGACCAGCGAAACATTGTCGACTTGTTGGTCGACCAGATCGAGTTTGCCAACGTCATCATCATCAACAAGATCGATCTGCTGTCGGCCTATGACGTCGAACAATTGGAACAAGTCATTCGCCGATTGAACCCGAACGCGAAAATCCTGCGTTCCCGCGAGAGTCGTGTCCCGCTGGAAGAAGTGATGGGGACGGGGCGCTTTGAACTTAGCGAAGCGGAATCTTCGCCCGGCTGGCTGGAAGTTCCTCGAGGACAAGAACAGACCGAAACCGAAGAATACGGCATCAGCCATTTCGTCTATCGACGCGACCGACCATTCCATCCCCAGCGTCTGTCCACAGCGATGAACGAAGGATTCGGATCGGGTCAACCGCTGGACGGCGTCCTGCGAAGCAAAGGCTTGATGTGGATCGCGTCCCGAAACGACTGGGCGTACGACTGGTCTCATGCCGGCTGTTCGATCCGCATGGATCCCGCCGGGTATTGGTGGGCCGCGGCACCAGCCGATGAGTGGCCGGAAGAAGAAGAAATCATTGCGGAAATCAAGTCGAAGATCGTCGGCACCTACGGGGACCGCCATCAAGAACTGGTCTTTATCGGCCATGCGATGGACAAGAATCGCATCATCGAGGCCCTGGACGAATGCCTGCTTGGCGACGACGAGTTCGCCCAGGGCCCCGAAGCCTGGGCCGAGTACGACGACCCGTTTCCGCAGATCGAGTTACAGACCGACGAAGAAGAATCCTTGGAGACGTGGCGGTGAGCAGTGAGTTGTTTGTGATTGATCCGGCGCCCGCCGGTGGGGCCGAACCGGTTGCGAAATCCGGGTGGTCCGGTTGGAGCGACTGGGCCGGAATGGTTGCGTCGGTGGGGTGCGCGATTCACTGTGCCGCGATGCCGTTTGTGATCGCCTACCTGCCCGCACTAGGACTTAGCTTCCTGGCCGATGAAGCGTTCCACCAATGGATGGCCGTCGGTTGTTTCGCGATTGCATTGACCGCGTTCGTTCCGGGCTTGCGGAAACACGGCCGCTTGACGCCGGTGGTGATCGGCAGCGTCGGCTTGGTGATGATTTCGGTCGCCGCATTCGGATTCGCCGGCGATTGCTGTGCGGCGTGCGAAGGAGCGACAACCGCATCGACGGTGGCCCCGACGGATCCGGCGTCCGGGGTCAACGCCGTCGTTTCGTCAGACGATTGCACTGAAGCTTGCTGTCCACACTGCGCTGCGGACGAAAGCTCCACAGCTGAAAGCGACACCGCCGAACAAACGCCTCCATCATCGTCAAGCCAACTGGTTGCCACGTTGGTTCCCTGGATGACGCCGCTGGGCGGTATCGTCTTGGTCTCGGCGCATTTGTTGAATCGACGATTCGGCTGCTCGTGCGGTTGCTGCGAAGACGAAACCGCAGCGGTGACCGCATGATCAAAGCCGTCGCTCAAACACACGATGCCGGGCAACACACATTGGATGTGGTGGTCGTCGGTGGCGGGGCGGCCGGTATCGGCGTCGCTGTCGCACTGATGCACGCCGGGGTGAAAAACTTTGCCGTGCTTGAACGCGGTACAGTCGGTGCCTCGTTTGCCGCTTGGCCGGCGGAGACTCGATTCATCACGCCGTCGTTTCCGACCAATTCGATCGGTATGCTGGACCTGAATTCGATCGCGGTCGGCGTTTCGCCCGCTTTCAGTTTGGAAGTGGAACACCCGACCGGCGAAGAGTACGCGTCACACCTGCGTGGTGTCGCACAGTTTTTCGAGCTTCCCGTTCGCGAGCAAACTGATGTCTTGCGAGTCACCAAAGTCGGCGAAGACTTTCGCGTGGACACGCCCACCGAAACGCTTCGCGCGAAGCACGTCATTTGGGCCGCGGGTGAATTTCAATACCCTCGGCTGAACGGTTTCCCGGGCAGCGAATTCTGTCGACACACGGCAACCATCCCCAGTTATGAGGAATTGGACGGCGACGACTTCATCGTCATCGGTGGCTACGAAAGTGGTGTCGACGCGGCCTATCACCTCGCTTGCTGTGACAAACGTGTTCGGCTGTTCGACAAAGCGTGTCCGTGGAAAGACGAGAGCTCCGACCCCAGCATCGCGCTGTCGACGTATTCGCTGGAACGGATGCGTGAAGATTGGTTCGAACAATTCGTCGAACTCTTTCCGCACACGCCCATCGCCTCGGTCAAGAAATACGACGACGGCTTTGAAGTCAAAGCACTGGACGGCCGCTGGTTTCCGACGTCCACACCGCCGTTGCTTGCCGGCGGGTTCGAAGGCAGTCACCAATTGGTCGCTGACCTTTTCAAGCAACGCGATGACGGCTTTCCCGAGCTGAACGAGAACGACGAATCGACGCTGACCCCGGGGTTGTTCCTGTGTGGTCCCGCGGTCCGTCACGACAACCACGTTTTCTGTTTCATTTACAAATACCGTCAGCGCTTCGCGGTCGTTGCCAAGGCCATTGCGACTTCCCTGGGCTTGCCCGCGGAGGAACTGGAATCCTATCGCAAGTGGGGCATGTACCTGGATGACCTGTCGTGCTGTGGCGAGGAATGCGTTTCATGTTAGGCGAAGCGGTTCGCACTCCAAAGCAGACCGATGACGAACGCGACACGCACACCATCCTGGTTGTCGGTAAAGAGAGCGTTGGAAAGTCACAACTGATTTCCTCGCTGACCGGACGCTCGGCCGGCGAAACGAACTTTCGCGGATCGACCGTCAGGGCGGATCGCTATCGTTCGGGGAACACCGAATTCATTGACACGCCGGGGATCCTGCGGAACTCCGACACCCAGACGACACGACTGGCGCTGGACGCACTCGACCAACAGGAAGTGGTGCTGTTGGTGGCCCAGGCAACCTGTCTAGACCAAGACTTGAGCGATCTGTTGCCCCTGTTGGTTGGGAAACGTCTTGCCATCGTTGTGACCTATTGGGACAAGGTTCAGCCCGGCGAAGCAGCTCTGGAAGCGATCGAACGACTGTCGGCCGACGCCGGCCTTGGTTTCGTGCCCGTCGATGCACGAGAGCTAACGGACCGCGACCGGCAACGAATCATCGAAGCGTTGCGTGATCCACCCAGGCTGGAAAAGGCATCACTCACCGCGCGTGCGGGATGGCGAATCGAGCCCAAGCCCGGATGGATGGAGCACCGGATTGCTGGTCCACTGATCGCCCTGCTGTTCTTGTTTCTGCCGGCACTGGCGACGATCTACATCGCCAATGCGGCTGCTGATTTACTGCACCCGATCATCGCAAGCTGGTTCGAACCCGTCATCGCCGCGGTCAATACAACTTGGCCCAACTGGGCTCGGGTCGTGCTGACGGCACAACAAGGTGAATTCGGCTATGGCCTGTTGAACATGGGCCCCTTTCTTTTGGTTTGGGCTTTCCCGACGGTCTTGATGTTCGCATTGATCTTGGGTGCCTATAAAGCGAGCGGCTTAATCGAACGCATCAATGTCGCGATTCATCCGCTGATGCGACCATTCGGCTTAAGCGGCCGAGACGTCGTCCGGGTCATGATGGGTCTGGGTTGCAACGTGCCGGCGGTAATCAGCACCCGTTCGTGCTCCAGTTGTTCGCGTGGCTCCGCGGTTTCGGCGATCGCATTCGGATCGGCGTGCAGTTACCAATTGCCGGCAACCTTGGCCGTTTTGTCGGGTGCTGCGGTCGCGACGGGGACCTCAGCCACGCTGCTGACTGGTGTGCTTCTGACCTACCTTTTGCTGACAACGCTTGTTTATCTGCGTCTGACATCGAGCCCACAATCACGAAATTCTTTGAATGTTTTGATGACGCCTAGCCGACCGTTCATGCAATGGCCGACGCTACCCGCGTTGTGGCGTGAAGCATCCGGAACGGTTCGACAGTTTTTGTATCAAGCGATGCCGGTCTTCGCTGTGATTTGCATCATCGCATCGCTGCTGGCTCATGTCGGTGCATTGGATTTGGCGTCTCGGATCCTGAGCCCGGTAATGAGATTGTTTGACCTTCCATCCCAGGCGGCATTGCCCGTGGTTTTGGCGTCGGTTCGCAAAGACGGCATTTTCTTGCTAGCCGCGGATGACGGATTGTCGTTCCCGATGACGGCTGCTCAAGCATTGACCGCGGTATACCTGGCCGGCGTTTTGCTGCCCTGCTTGGTCACTGCTATGACGATCGGACGTGAAACCGGTTGGAAGCCCACGGTCAAATTGCTCGCTCGTCAGGCCGCCTTTGCAACCCTGTTTGCACTCATTTTGGCTTGGGGCGGACGGTTGCTGCTGTGATCTTCCACCATCAGAATCGGACGCTGTTTTCATGGAGCCATGTTGGCCCGAAGAACGCCCACAGGCTGATCCGCAGGATCAAGATTGGTCGTCAAAAAACGTCCGATCGCAGGCATCAGAGGTCGCAACCGCTGGAACGGGCGGTGGACTTGCTGAGCCAACAGATTTGGTGCTGGGGACAGGACGTCTTGCGTCGTGAAGGCAATTGGTTGTTGGAGCTGGGTTTCAACCGAGCCAAGCCGCCCGCCAGCCGCAAAGACTGCTCGAGCGTCTACACGCTGGAACTGCCAAACCATCGCCGTGTCGTGCTGCGCGGCTTCGGCGTGTTTTTCGGTGACGATCGATGGGGCGGCGTGTTCTTGCCGCGCTACGAGTTTCGGCCCAAGTACACAGATCAGGCGACGCTCCGCTGCCCGCCTTGGTCAGATGATGATTTACCGACACTGCGCCGCCCAAACGCATCTCAACGCCACAGTTGCGTCATGCTGACCTTGCAGCTGATCGATTGGATTCGCGGCTATGAAGTGGACATCGCGGATCGCTTAGGAATCGAATACCGGCGGCGGACGCTTGCGGCATGGGACAACGGCAAACGACGCGTCATTGCCGCCGAAACCATGGCTTCGGCATGGCGTGCGCTTTCCATCCAAGTCGCCGGAAACTTCGACGCCTTTGCGGCCTAGGGTAGATCGCCCCGAAATATTGCCCCCGCAACCATCAGAGAACGCATGAGCCATACGCGTAAATTGCCCGTCACCGTGCTGTCCGGTTTTCTGGGCGCCGGAAAGACAACTTGCTTGAACCACATGCCGAACAGAAGTGCTTCTGGTTCTCGTTGTGTTGATCGAAACAACGGGGCCAATGACCTAGTCCACCAAGCTCTCTTGAATCAATCAATGGTTCACACAAGATTTGTATCAAAGAAACTTGTCTTGCTGATTGCATGCGGTTGCCTGCTGATGGCCGGATGCAATCGCCCGCACCCAACGGCGGCAACAGAAAACTCCGGCGATCTTGACCTGCCGGTCGTCAGTGGAAGTCGCTTGGAACAATACGTGCGTGACAGCATGCAACCCGTTCTGGTTGAATTCGGTGTCGATTACAATTGCCCACGGTGTGCACAAACCAAAGGTGATGTGGTGCGTCTGCGAGAATCGTTGGAAGGACGCGTCGATGTGGTCCGCGTTGATTTCAATGCCAACGTTCAAACCGTGGCAGCGCTGGGCGGAACGATTTGCCCAACTTATGTGCTGTTCGATCGCGGCGAACCCGTGCTTACAGAAAGCTTTCCGGTGGCAATCGACCTGTTGGAGGGACAGATCCTGCGGCAAACCGATGGCCCCACCCATTCGCCAGACAATTGATCGAGAGACGGTCTGCCGTGCCGGCAAAACAATTCAACCGAATCCCCACCAATGTGATCATCGGGTTTCTTGGTTCCGGGAAAACAACGGCCATTGCGAAGCTGGTCGACAAGCGGCCGGCGGGCCAGCGCTGGTCGATCCTGATCAACGAATTTGGAAAGGTTTCGATCGATCACGCGCTGGTCAATTCCAGCCTGGACGGCGTCGCAGTGGAAGAATTGGGCGGCGGTTGTGCCTGTTGCACCCTGGCGTTGGTCTTCAAGCCATTGCTTGCACAATTCATCCGCCGGACCAAGCCCGATCGTTTGATCTTGGAACCATCCGGCGTCAGCCATCCGGCCAATGTGATCGACATCTTACGCAGCCCCAACTTCGCCACCGCGATCGATCTTCGAAACATCATCTGTTTGATCGATCCCAAAGACTTCGATGATGTTCGATGGCGGGAAACCGCAGTTTTTCAGGATCAAGTGCAACTGGCGGACATTGTCATCTTGAACTGGACCGACAGCCGAGACCGCGAATTGATCGATCGCTGTCGCACGTGGATCGAAAGCTTTCGTCCGCCAAAGCAGTTGATCTTGGAAACCAGTTTCGGCGAAATCGATTCAGAACTGCTGGACCGACAATTCGACACCCTGTATTTCCCGATGTTTGCCGACGCCCATCGGTCACCCGAGGATGACAGCACGTCGGCCACCGAGCTTCATCCGGTTTCCGATCCCCATCATCACAACCACGACCACACCGACAAGGAAGCAGCCCCACCCCAACCGGCACCGGGACGCCCCGTCCGGTTTCAAAATAGTGATGCCGACTACGACGCGTGCGGATGGATCTTTCACGTCGATGACATCTTCGATCGTGACGAGCTGCTGGACTTGCTCGGATACGTTCATCCCATCGTGCGACTGAAAGGCGTCTTCCGGTGTGACGACGACTGGTGGACCATCAACCGTGCAAAAGACGGCACCAGTTATGCGACGTCGGCCTATCGCCGTGACAGTCGGCTGGAAATCATCCTGGATCGAAAGACTCCCGGCTGGGATGACTTCGAAGCCAAGCTTTTGGGTTGCCTGCGTCCGGCCGGCGACTGACGCCGACCGTTGTACCGCAAACCTTCCGGTGGGCTGGATGCACCGACCGAAACATCACTGGTCCGATTCTTCGTCCGGTTGATAAGTAACCTCGCTCACATCAACCCGCAATTCTTCCAAGCGGCTGGCCACATCTTCCGGCATCGTTTCTTGATAGCGACCGCCGATCTGGTCGGCCAAAAAGGCTTCAACCTCGGCATACATGGCCATCCGGTTGACGGGCTTGGCAAAACCGTGTCCCTCATCATCGGCCAACAGATAGCTGACCGCGTGACCATGGTCCCGCAAGGCGATCACGATTTGATCCGCTTCGGCCTGTTTGACTCGCGGGTCATTGGCACCTTGAACGATCAACAAAGGTCGTGAGATCTTGTCGGCACTAAACAGCGGGCTTGCTTCGCGGATTCGCTCCTTGCCTTCTTCGGTGGCCGGATCCCCGACCATGCCATACAAAAAGGCTCGCCCAGCTTCCCAGTACGGCGGGATCGAATCCAACAGCGTGAAGATGTTGCTGGGGCCGACGATATCGACACCACACGCATACAGATCGGGCGTAAAGGCCAGGCCGGCCAGCGTCGCGTATCCGCCGTAACTGCCGCCCATGATGGCAACGCGGCTTTTATCGGCAATCCCTTGTTCGATCAAATACTTCACGCCCCACGTGATGTCGTCCTGCATCAGTTTGCCCCACTGTAAATCGCCCGCATTCAAAAACTTCTTGCCATAGCCGCCGCTGGCGCGAAAGTTCGGCTGCAAGACCGCATAGCCTCGGTTGGCCAGAAACTGAACTTGCGCGTTGTATCCCCAACGGTCACGTGGCCCCTTCGGTCCACCATGGACCAGAACAACGACCGGCAAGTTTTTTGGCTCCGCCCCCACGGGCACGGTCAGATAGCCAGGAATCTCCAATCCATCGCTGCTTGGGTAGCGAATCGACGTCATGGGTGCCAGAAACTCCTCGACCTCCTTCAACTCGGGACGAGGCGTGTATTGATGAATCAATTCACGACTTTCAGCATCGAAATACCATGCTTCTGCCGCATAACGGTCACCATGAACGGCGATCAGAAACTTGCGATAGTCATTGGTTGAACTTTGGAATGCGATCTCGCGTCCGGGAAACCGCTGCTGCAAAAACTGATAATTGGCTTCCCAAGTCTTATCACGCCAGTAGTACCGCGTCTTGTCCTCGGTGTAGGACGTCGAGATGATTTCGCGAGTGTTGCGGTCCATTTGCAAACCACCGAAATCGACTCGATTCTGGGGATCACTTTCCAACAACTCCAATTCTTGCGTTTCGGGATTCATCCGAAACAATGTCATTAAATCCAATTCACCTTTGTTGGTGACCAGATAAAAGTTTTCGTTCTTCGCATCCCATCCGGTCACTCCCGCGTTTTCGGTAACGGTGGTTTCATAGATCGGCACCAGGTCTTCGCCGTCTTTTCGTAACAACGTGGTGTTGCCCGCCGGATCGGTCCGGCTGAGCAAACGAAGGTTGTCATCCCAATCGAACTCATAACCCGTGATACGGTCGGTATTCTGATAGACCGGCGTTAGGTTTCCGCTGGAAATCTCCAACCGATAAAGGTCGTGCCACGCCTTGTCACGGTCGTTCAACCCCACCCACAAAAGATCCGGGTTGTTCTGGCTGGCATGCACGATCCGCGCCGTGACCTCTTCCATCGGAGTCAGATTGCGCGCCGCCGGGGTTTCTTTCCCGCTTTCTGGCTCGGCATTCGGGTCCACGGCAAAAAGATTCATGTTTTCGTCGCCGCCGGAATCTTTCACAAACAGGATGTACTTCCCATCCTCGGTCCACGTGTAACCGTACAGCGGTCGTTTGCTATCGGTCAGCGGCCGAGCCTTGTCAAAAGGTTCGGCAAACGGCTTGACCCAAACATTCATGATGCCTTGATAGGGCTTCATGAACGAAATGAACTTTCCGTCCGGACTCAGTTTCCCGCCGGCGATCTGCGGATTGCCAAAAAACAGCTCGCGATCCAACAACGGCGTCACCTTCTTGGTTTCCAATTCATTGACTTGTGAAAATGCCCCGTTCGGATTGAGGCCAACGGACAACAGAACCATCGCCGCAAAAGCGATTAACACGTTTTTCATCAGACAGTCTCGATGGATTCACGGGGTCAAGGTTAAAGTTCCAATGGCAGTCGAAATCGACAAACCATTGTGGCACCATCGCAAATCCCAGGCGACTCGGACACAACAAATGCCGGACGCTGGAGTTCACACGCAACCTTTTTGCATCTAGATTTTAGATCGACCATCGGCTCGTACGCTACGGGTGACCACCGCCGCGCCGACCCGATGTCATTGATTCGGCATCATGGCATCGTGTCACCGCCGAACGATCGCATGTGACCATCCATGTGGCTGGTTTGCAAACGCTGACTAGTTGCCCCGTATCCGCCCCGAAAAACCAAGCGTGGACGCCAGGTGGTCGATCACTTGAAGTCTTCGCCGCTAATCCAAGGAACCGTCGTGAAATCTCGTCGCGAATTTCTCAGTGAATCGTTTTCATCCGTGACCGGATTCGGGGTGGCTTCGGCTCTGGCCGCATTGGGCGGGCGCATCGCACTGGGCGATCACGCCCGGGCCGGACACGCATTGCTGCCGACCAAAGATGAAACCACCGGCTTGGAACTGATTCGATTACCCGAGGGATTCCGGTACGTCAGCCACGGCTGGACCAACGATCCGATGTCCGACGGAACCCCGACACCGGCAGCCCACGACGGGATGGGGGTTGTCGCCGAAAACAATGGCGTCGTCACGCTGGTCCGGAATCATGAAATCAGCGACGACACTGACGCTTTACCCATCACCAACGGGACTCCGTTCGACCGCCGCGCCGGGGGCGGCTGCACCACACTGACGTTTGATACACGTCACGGTCGCTGGCTGGACAGTCGCGTGGCGATCGCCGGGACCAGCCGCAACTGTGCCGGCGGCGTCACCCCGTGGGGCACCTGGCTGACCGCGGAAGAAACTGTCCTGGGTATCGATTCGGTGGATCCCTATCAAAACGATGCCGCACGTTCTTTCAAACGCGATCACGGCTGGGTCTTTGAAGTCGATCCCACCGGCGTGCGTCATCCCGTACCCATCAAAGCGATGGGGCGATTCGTCCATGAAGCTGTGGCGATCGATCGCGAAACCGGCATCGTTTACGAAACCGAAGACCGTGGCACCGCAGGATTCTATCGATTCATTCCCAACCAGAACCGAAAACTGGCTGACGGTGGCAAGCTGCAAATCGCACAAGTGGTCGGTCACGATGACTTACGCGGCCACGTCGAACAGGGCCGTCAGTTCGATGTCCGCTGGCATACGATTCCTGAACCGACGCTGGCCAACACGCCCGGGCTGGATCAACCCGATGAACTGGGCGTGTTTAAACAAGGCAAGCGACTCGGGTGCACCACGTTCGCACGATTGGAAGGCTGTTGGAGCGGAAATGGAATGATTTACTTCGACGCCACCAGTGGCGGCGCCGCCAAAGCAGGTCAGATTTGGCAATACGATCCGGAAGCGGAAAAGTTGACGATGCTTTTCGAAAGTCCCGGCAAACAGATTTTGAACATGCCCGACAACCTTTGTGTCAATCCGCATGGCGGCTTGGCTTTGTGTGAAGACGGCGACTATGGGGACGATGAATACCCGCAACGAATCCATTTGCTTTCGCAAGACGGACATCTGATCCCGTTGGCAGTCAACGACGTTCAGCTGAACGGGCAAAAAGGTTTTCATGGCGACTTTCGAGGGCGGGAATGGGCCGGCGCCACCTTCAGCCCCGACGGGCAATGGCTGTTCGCCAACATCCAAACGCCCGGCATCACCCTTGCGATCACCGGCCCCTGGCAAAACCTGACCGACGACGCCTAAGCGGTCAAAACAAAGGGCGAACGCTTGGGGGACCCATCGTGGCATTGGTGACTTGATTCGCGGGCGATGACCGGTAGTGTCGCCGCGCGCGTCACCTTGGCCTCCCCTGACGCTTCCCGCCCGCTCAACGCTCCCGCGAGCCGAAAAAGACGGCTGCCCCCTAACGCGTCCAAGGTCGACAGCAGGAACGCCACGATGCAGGCCGCGCATGGCATGGGCGAAGCGTGATTGGCTGAGCAGACCGCTTTGCCCCAACTGGGTTCGTATCGACCTGGGGGACTGAGTTACGCCTGGACGGGGCCGGCGTCAGATGAATCCGTTCCGCCCCAGAGAGAGCGGACACTCGCGATGAAGTTGTCTGGCTGACTCGTTGGCAAAGCCTCCTACTTCATCACTTCATCCTTTCGCAACAAGAACTTTCTATTTATCCTGAACCACCCACCCTAACGGACTATCCCGCCCTAGCGATTCAATCCGCAGATTCGAAACGAGCGTTTGATGAAGATTCCTGGTGTATTCCTGTCGCGACTGAGCCGTCGAATCAAAACCAGTGGCCGCGTTTCAAAGTCCAGTCGTCGTCCGGAACCATGGAAGGTCCACTGCCTGGAGGAACGAGTCATGCTAGCGGCGGATTGCGGCGCCGCGGTCGCCGGCCTCTCCGCCAAAGCAGTCACCACGGACGTTTCACCGGCAGGCGACCCGGACGATGCACGTGTTGCGTCCGACCGAGTTTCCAACGGCATCGTTTTCATCGACGCCGCTGTCACCGACTTGGAGATGTTGACCGACGGGATCGAATCGGGGCACGAAGTCGTCTTGCTGCAGCCTGATCAGTCGGGCGTCGATCAAATCAGCCAGATTTTGTCCACGCGTAAGGGCATCACCAGCGTGCACATTGTCGCTCATGGCCAGGCGGGACGATTGCAGCTTGGCAATCAGATGTTGGACTTCGAAACAGTCGAACGTGTTCAGAATCAGGTTTGTTCTTGGTCGAATTCGTTGACCAGCGATGCGGATCTTCTGATCTACGGCTGCGAAACGGGGGCGGGACAGGCCGGTTTGCAACTGATTCAGCGTTTGGCCGAATTGACTGGGGCGGACGTTGCCGCATCGATCGACAAAACGGGGGCCGAATCACAAGATTCCGACTGGGACCTGGAACGTCATGTGGGTGTGATCGAAGCCGGTTTGGCCTTCAACGAATCGACCCGAAAGGTTTATCAAGCACAGTTGCCGATCACCATTCGTGCGGCGGGCAGCACGGGTGAAGAACAAATGCTGTTGCAGATCGACGAGACGACCGTTGCGACGTTCGACTCCGTTTCGACGGAGTTTCAAGACTACACGTTTGATGCCACCGGAATCGACGCCGATCAAGTTCGCGTGGTCTTTACCAATGACCTTTACGAGCCTGAAAACGGTATCGACCGCAACCTGATCGTCGATCGAATCACGATCGATTCGACGGTTTACGAAACCGAGTCGCCGGAGGTCTTTTCGACCGGCACTTGGTTGCCGGCCGACGGAATCGTTCCCGGGTATCGACAATCCGAAACGCTGCATTCCGATGGTTATTTCCAATACGCCGGGACGACGCCACCAGTCCCGACGGGTGATCCCAGCGGATTGGTGATTAACGAAATCCATTACAACCCGGGCCCGGACGCCGTGGTCGACGGCGATGCCGAGTTCATTGAACTGTACAACTCCGGCGACGAAGCGGTCGACTTGGGTGGTTTGTCGTTTACCGGATTCGATTTGACGTTCACCAACGGCACGATCATCGGTGCAGGGCAATACGCGATCGTGTCGCCATCGATCGAATTGGCTGAATCGACTTGGGGCGTCACTCCCATCGCCGAATTCGCGTCGGGTGGCATCTCCGGTGGCGGCGAATTGATCCAGTTGATCGCGGCCGATGGTGTGACAGTCATTGATGAAGTCGAATACCTGGACGAATCGCCTTGGACACCGTTGCCCGATGGTAACGGACCGTCACTGGAACTCCGTGACTGGGCACTGGACAACTCCGTTGCGCAAAACTGGGGGGCATCCGAAGGCGATCCGACCCCAGCGGCTGAAAA
Organism: Crateriforma spongiae; assembly: GCF_012290005.1. Taxonomy (NCBI): domain Bacteria; kingdom Pseudomonadati; phylum Planctomycetota; class Planctomycetia; order Pirellulales; family Pirellulaceae; genus Crateriforma; species Crateriforma spongiae. Next base: position 452,080 of record NZ_JAAXMS010000003.1, on the reverse strand, counting down.
CTCGATCTTCGGCACCGATGCCCCCGCGCCGATCACCGACATTGTGGTCGCGCCGGGCGAAGTTCTGCCCAACGAAGCGTTTACGATCAGCGGGAATATCGAAGGCGCGACCAGTGCGAATCTGGTCTACAAGGTAATGTTTGGCGAAGAACAAACCGTCGCCATGACCAATGTCGAAGGCAATACATGGCAGGCGACGCTTCCCGGGGCTGATGCGGGAACGCTGATCCGCTATCGCATCGAATCGGATGTTGCGGTGGCGCCGTTCAATGACACGATCAATTACTTCGGTCTGGTCGTGTCGCCGACCGACATCGAAGGCAACGAATTGCCGCTGTTTCAGTTCTTTGTCGACGAAGCCGAGTTCACCGAACTGACGACGACCGAGTTGGCGTTGACCAATGACAAAATCGAAGCGGTCGTCTACTTCGATGGCCAGGTGATCGACAACGCGACCGTTCGAGTCCGCGGTGGTGATTATTCTCGGACCTTCTTTGACAAGAAAAGCCTGAAGTTTGAGTTACCCGATGGCCAGACCATCGATGTGGGCGCCGAAGGTTCGTATCCGATCGATGAATTTGGCATCAATGCGGACTTTGGGGATTGGTCAGTCGCGACCCCCGACATTACGTGGGACGTTTTCAACGCCGAAACGGAATCGTTTGTCAGTTCCTTCTTTGTCCGAGCGGAGATCAACGGCGACTTCCATGGCGTTTTCCGATTCCAAGAACTGTACGACGGTGCGTGGCGTGACGCCAATGACATCAGCGACGACGATGAATTCTATAAGGCCGGTGAAGGTGGATTCGGCACGACTGCTAAGTTCGACAAAAAGTCCCCCGACGACGGTGACTACACCGAAATCGATCAATTGAACGATGTCTTGACGGCACCACCATCGGACGCCAAGACATCATATCTGTATGACCATGTGGACGTCGCAAATGTGGTCAACCATATGGCACTCAGTACCCTGACGCGTCACGACGACCAAGAGGTGCAAAACTTCTATATGTTCCTGGACGCTGACACCGAACGTTGGTCGATCGTCGAATGGGACTTGGACCGTTTGTGGATTGAATCGGGCGATGAAACCGAGGGCCCATTCACGACTCCGGAGCCGATTGATCAAGAATTGCTGAACTCCGTTTGGGAGGTCCCGGAGTTCCAAGAGATGTATTGGCGGCGGATTCAAACGTTGGTGGATACCTACCTGACCGATGATGCTCGCACCCAATTCATGGCCCGGTATGACGAACTGATCGAACAGATCGGTGAAACGAATTCGACACTGGAATTCGAAAAGTGGCAGCGAAACGACATTTATGCCAACCCTTATTGGCGGAACGAGTTGGCCGCTGGATTGGATCAGCGTGCCGCGGCGTTTGAATCGGAAACTCGCATGCCGGGAAGCTTCAGCGGCGTCGCCGATATCGTGATCAACGAATTGCACTACAACCCGCTGGACGGTGACGCGGAATTTATTGAACTGTTCAACCGATCGGAAACGGAATCAATTGATTTGTCCGGCTGGACCGTGGACGGCATCGATTTGACGATTGGCTATGGCACCGTCATTCTTCCGGGGCAAAGCATCGTGTTCACCGATGACTTGACACGTTTTCGCGTCCAGGCACCCGGCGACATCTTCATCGGCGGTCAGTATTCCGGCGGTCTGAAAGGCAGTGGTGAACTGATCACACTGGCCGATGCCGAGGGCAACGTGATCGACCAAGTCGATTATTTGGACGACGATCCATGGCCCAGTGAACCCGACGGTGATGGGTACACGCTGGCATTGATCGATCCCAGTTTGGATAACAGCTTGGCGTCCAGTTGGGTCGCCAGCGATCAAATCAACGGAACGCCGGGATTGCCGAACGATGCGGTGGTGACAGGTTCGACCCTGAAGGTCTACGCGGCCGGATCGACCGGCGATGAAATCATCACGCTGGACGTTGCCGGCGAACAGGTTGCCATTTTCAATTTGGCATCCTACGGCGGTCAGGCCGACGATTTGGCCAATCGTAATTTTGTGGAAATGACTTGGGGATCTAACACGCCGTTCACCGCCGACGACGTGCGAATCAACTTCATCAACGATTTCTATGACCCGGAAGCCGGAATCGATTCCAACGTGGCCATTGACCGTATCGAAATCGACGGCGTGGTCTATGAAACGGAGGCCAGTAACGTGTTCTCCACGGGCACCTATCTGTCCGTCGATGGAATCGTTCCCGGGTACCGTGAAAGCGAAGTCCTGCATACCAACGGCTATTTCCAATATGCCAGTGAATCTTCCAATGAATCACCGGTTGCCGTGGACGACAGCTTTGTCACCACATCGGATCAACCGGTCACCGACAATGTCTTGGCCAACGATTCCGATCCGGAACTGGACCCGCTATCGGTGGCCGAGTACACCGATGCGCAATTCGGTTCGGTGACGATTCAACCCGATGGTGACTTCGTCTACACGCCGGCCGCCGGATTCATTGGCGACGATTCGTTCACCTACACCGTCTCCGATGCAAATGGTGGTTCGGCGATCGGAACGGTCAGCATCCAAGTCGATGCTCCAGTCCTGTTTGCCGATGGCAACCAGATTCAGTTGCTGAACAACTACTACGGATCGTATTTGGTTTCGATCGGTCGTGATGCTGAAACCGCGCCCGAAAGCGATGCAGCCAGCCGGTGGGAATTGATCGCTTCGGCCAACGGCAGCTACTTGTTGCGAAACGCGTCCACCGGTCGATATTTGGATGGTGATCTGTTCGGAATTGACACCAATTCAAATCCATCAGCGCGTGGGACGACCTGGCAGTTCATCGAAGACGTCGACGGACTGTACTATCTGTTCAACCCGACGTATGACACCTATGTCGATGCGAATGGTGTGCGATCCGACGTGGCTTGGGATCCCGGTTCGCTAGATCCCGATGACCTATGGCGGGTGACTCTCGTTTAGCGGTCCCGTGTGGGTTGCAAACGGATTCGATGAACAGACCAGAGAAGACTTGATGATTGCGGTGACGCCATCATCAGACGCCGTTGGACCGGCAGACTATCTAACGGAGGCGAATGTTTTCTCGTGAAGCGCAGGCATCCCGATCCCGAGATTGATTTTAGTCACAGGGAACCATTCCCAATCGACCGAAGTTCGTTCACGGCGAAATCGTTTGATTTTTGATCGGCCGTCATCACGTGGGTGACGCTTCATCATAGGCGGGCGAGCGGCGACAGCCGGTTCGAATTGATCGCCCATTCGGCCCCCAGTGTCCCGACCAATACAGACAAAAAAACCCTCTGAAACACTTGGCTTCAGAGGGTTTTGAATGAGTCGGGGCGACTAGATTCGAACTAGCGACCTCTACGTCCCGAACGTACACGTTTGGCACTTTTCTTTATAAAGGAAACGCAATTCTCTAGGCCCGTTTCTCCGATTTAAGGCCCGAATCGGGCCTACCTGCGCGGGCCTAGGCCGGATATCCTTAGGGGACGCACCTTTAGGCCCTGAGGTAAGACGATGGCGACGAAACGGATATTGAACTGGCGTCCGCACGACCAAGGCGGACGATGGCGAAAGCTCTACAAAGGCAAGTATTTCCAGCGCAACAAGCGACCGGACGAGTCTAGAGAGGAAAGCTACCAGCGGGTGCTGGCCGAGTTTGAAGAATGGAAAGCAAAGGTCGATGAAGCGGAGGCCGCTAACGACCCCAGCCAAAGGGCGTGGAACCTCTTGATCGAGAACGCCGACCGAATCTTGGCTGACCTCGAAAAGCAGGACTCCTTCGATAACCGGCGTGATTGGAAGTACGTCCGGGCCAACCAGATCGCCGCAAAACTTCTCCGCGACCGTGGCGTTAAGTGCCCGTTGAGCCTTCAGGAAATCGAAGCTGATCCGCGTGGTTTGCTAGAGTGCTACTTTCCAGAAAAAGCGGTCCTCGATCGAAGCGACCCGCCATGGGCCACCAAGCCCCAACCTACGGCCTCTGGTACGCTCGGGGCGATTGCCCGGACGTTTTTGAAAGAGAAGAAAGCCGAGGCAGATGCGGGCCAGTTGTCATTCGGCCGCTACAAGCAACTAAAGATCAAGGTTGATCAGTTCGTCTCGTTCGTCGGTGCCAACAAGAAGCCGTCCGAGTTGACGAATGGAGCATTGACCAACTATCGCATCGAACTGCTTGACCAAGTTGCCAGCGACACGTTGAGTGCCAAGACGGCAAAGGACAAGTTGGCCGTTGCGGTTCAATTCGTCCGATGGGCCGTTTCGGAAAGCTTGATAGAACGGCCTGCCATCCTTGATTCCCCCAATAGGCTGTCGATTACGGCATCAGCCGGAAGGATCCAAGTATTCGACGAACTCGAACTACAGACGCTGTACAAAGGAGCAAACGATCGGACCAGGTTGTTTATGTTGCTCTGTTTGAATTGCGGTATGACGCAAGTTGATATCGGCAAGCTTCGCCACGATGAGGTGGACTGGAAAAAGGGACGCATCGCTCGCAAACGATCTAAAACGGCAAAGCACGGCGATGCTATACCGACCGTGAACTACCCGCTGTGGAAAGAAACGTTTCGGCTTTTGAAGAAGTTTCGCTCAGGCCACGATTCGCTGGCCTTGACGAATGAGAATGGCAACCCCTTGTGGGACGATCGATCCGACGTAAACAGCATTGACTCGGTATGGAAACGCCTTCGGACTAAGTTGGCCGAAGACGGAACGCCGATTGACAAACCGATGAAGTTGTTGCGTAAAACGTCTTCAACTCGGCTGGAAACGAAGTATCCGCAATTCGGTGATCTCTTCCTGGGACACGCCGCTGCCTCGATGAAGTCGAAGCACTACGCCAACTATCCTCAAGACCAATTCGATGCCGCCGTTGAGTGGTTGGGTCTTGAGTTGGCGGCGGCGATCGACGGATAGTCTATAGACTCTCTAAACGCTATTTACTGGGCGGAGATCGGTAGTCCACGCACCCTTCGGGTAAAATTGGGATAGCTACGGCGAGGGCTAGGGTCGCTCCCAAACGCCGGATATCCAGGCCGGTTGCCCTCCGCCGCTTTTACCCTGGAACGTTTACTGGAGAACGAAGGATGTTGATCCTTTGTAAGGTCTGCAAGCGGAAATTAAGAAAGATCGTAGACGAGCATGGCCATACCGTCCGGATCGGAAGCCTTGGTATAGGTTACCGGGTTGGCGAGTACTACCACGTTGACGAGGACACGTTGAGTTATCTCCGAAAAATCTTCGTGGTACAAGTCTTCGACATACCAGAAGGGCCTGAAGCTCTCTTCGTGTGGGTCCGCGATTGGAGCGATTGTATCCCATGGAAGGTCATGAAGGATGCCATCGGGCCGAGAATCGAGCTGATGGTTGGTGCTATCCGCCGTGACTTGCGCAGCACTATGCCCGAGGGTGCCGACAGCAAGATTGAATCGGTCGACGATGCTCTTGACGTTTTGCGGGCCTTGGCGAAATCGAAAGCCGAGACGGTCGCTCGAAGGCAAGGCAAGTCGTCGACACGGGGAAAGGGCAAAACCAACCAACGACTAGCGGAAGCCATCCAAAAACATCCCGATCGGATCCACTGGACCGCGAAGATGTGGGGTGAGAAGTTTGGCGTAACGGATGCCGCCGTGAAGCAGACCCCGTGTTGGACGGAAACCATCATGGCCGCTCGGAAACTCTACCAAGCCGACCGCCGGTAACTTACCGCCGGTTCCGATCCACTTACCGCCGAAACACGCCCGTAGGCCGCGAGACACGCCGTTTCGCGGCTTTTTTCGTGCGTGGACGCTTACTTACCGCCGGATTTACGAAGGCTTTGTACTCGCCAATTCGGAGGTGTATTTCATGAAAGCCAAATTACCCGTTGATGCGTCAAGGCTTGTCGCTTTGGCCCGAGTCGCCCATTTGAACGGTGACAAAAAACTTGAACGATCCTGCAATCGTCGATTAGCCGAGCGGTTCGGCATTCGGATTGTCTTTATCTGTCGCGATGCGACCGAACGTGAACTTCGACGCACGGAGGACCGCCGCGATGGTTAAACGGAAAACCAAGAAGCAGCCGGAGGTAAACCCCGCCCCGCCTGGTCCTGAAAGGAAAACTCGGAAACGAAAGCCCAAGCGAACCGCCAAAGGCCGGGTAGGCCGGGTCGGCCGGGTTGCCCGAGGGGGGACGGCCTCGATTGTCCGGACGGTGGCTGATTTCATCGGCACCTATATCGTCATGCCGGATGACGCTCGGATCGTGATGGCGAGCTGGATACTAGCTTCGCACATCATTGATTCGTTTGATCGTTTTCCCCATCTGGCGATCACGAGTCCGGAAAAGCGATGCGGAAAGACTCGGTGCTTGCAACTCATCGAGTTGCTGAGTCGGGAAGCGGTGATGACATCGAACATGTCGCCCGCCGTAGTCTATCGGCTGATCGAAGAGAAAAAGCCGACACTGATCATGGACGAAGCGCAATCGTTAAGTCGTCAGGGTTCCGAAAACTCTATCGCGATTCAAGAGATCTTTTGCGCCGCGATCGACCGGAACGCTGCCGTCCATCGGGTCGGTGGCGACCGGAATGATGAGATCGTCCAGTTCCGCGTGTACTCGCCCAAAGTCGTCGCCCTCATCGGCAACTTGGACGGCGTTCTTGCCGACCGATGCGTGGAGGTTCGCTTGGCCCGTAAGACGGCCGACGATTCGGTCACGAGGTTTCGGTCACGAGTGGTCGAACCGGACGCGGAAAAGGTGCGAGAGAGCATCGTAGCGTGGTGTACGGATCACGCCGGGCGGGTCGCGGAAGCCTATGACACCACCGATGAGTTCGATATCGCGAACGACCGAATGGCCGAGTTGATGTTGCCACTCCAATCCGTGGTGATGGTCGACGACGAAGAATCGTTGCCAGCACTTCGGCGATTTGTGTTCGAGTTGGAAGAGCAGGACCGGCAAGCCGAACTCTCTACACCGGGCGTCAAGTTGCTGATTGCGGCACGCGAAATCTTCGACCGCGTCAAGCCTGATGAGAACGGCGGGAAGTTTTTGCTTACCAAAAACCTAATTCGAAAACTCGTCGCTCGGGAAGAAGAAGAGTGGCAGCGTTTTTCAAGCGGACGGCCAATTTCGGCAGACGCGATCGCACGATTGCTCCGACCCTACGGAATTCGATCCAGCCGGGATCGGACTCGCAGAAAACGGGGCTACTGGGCTCACGATTTTGATTCGACATGGGAACGGTACGCCCCCCGTACCCCTTCTCCGTAACCCGGCCGGGCCGGCCCGGCCGGCCTAGCCGACCTCTTTAGATAACACATCCTATATGGATCAATTAAATGATATTTCTCGAATACGTAGCAACCAAGCTGATAGGAAGACCGACAGCCCGAAAACAATGGGTTTGTCCCTGGTGCAACGAGGCGCAACTCAAAGTGCGTCCACCAAAACGCGATTACGCAATCAAGTTTAAGTGCTGGAACTGCGACAAGTGGGGTGACGCGATGGATCTCGCTACGAAACTCCGACCGGACTTGAACCCGGACGAACGAAAGCAGTTGATCGCCGAATTTCGCAAGGACTTTGACGCAACCACCTCTGGATCTCTTCCTTCAGGACAAAGCGGGGCGGGGTCATACCCGGACCTCTCACCGAACGAGGTCTGGAAGCGATGGTGGCGGGACGTGGGCGACCACGCATCAACGGATGCCCAAGTTCGGAAAGTTACGGATGCAATGGAGCTTTTCGAAAACCTTGCAGTGGTCGGTCTAGTGCCGCCGGAAATCGGTGCCCACTTCCGCCGCCAGTGTCAACGCGAAGCCGCCTTCAAAATGGGGCTGCTCGAAGAACTAGGTATCGCTGACACGTTTGTGGAGACGGATCATGACACCGGAGAATAGTATTCGCCGGGCCTGGTTGCAGATGTGGCTTGACTTCACTCGTGACGCCATCGGCAAGTGCCAAATCTACGTGACGGACGAGATGGACCGTATGGACGCGGGGGGGCCATTGAAGGACATCGAGGAAGTCCGAGTGTATCTGTTCAAACTGCGGGAGGTTGAGGGGGCGATCCTTGAACGACTCGCGGAATTGAACGACTGACCGGCGAAGCGGGAAGAAACCGGGCAATAGTAAAGATCCCCGGTGCCCTTCCGTTTTGGATTGGGCACAAAGGCCTGTCGATCCCACTAAGCGTCGAACGAGGCTAGCAACCACCTAAGATCGAGTGAAATGTAGCCCAAAGAAAAACCGACCGCTCGAAAGCGGTCGGCAACGCAGGTCGATACCAGAAGATACCAGCTAGACGACGGATACCTTGCCGCCGGAATCCACTTCGACCGTCTTGCCAATCAGGCCCTTCAGGCCCTCAAGCGTCTTTTCCGTGACCTCTACCTCGGCTGGGCCACCAAGCGGCGCACCAGCGTCAGGTTCTTTACGCTGAAATCCGAGGTCTTCGAGGGCGGTCACTAGTGTGACCTGAATTGGGGATGCCATGAAAAATTCCTTTACAGGCACTTCTTAAACGAGCCCGCCTAACGTCCTGGCAGGCGACATGCAATAACTGTACGGAAAAATGCTTTCATGTCAACGAAACGGCGCACTCAACACCCCCTAACGACACTCTGGACTCCACGCAGCCATTAACCGCTTTTACGGTTACTATGACCGCCGCTAAAAAACTGACTACAGGTGGGGATCGCATCCGCCTACGGGACACTTGGTTAAGCCTCCACGCTAAAGCGTCTAAAAATCCAACTTGGGTGCGACCAAGGGCGCCTCAACGGCTCGGTGGTTGATCGTGGGACGACCCTCGACACGACAGTCGGAAAAGTCCAACACGGGTGCTACGAGCGGCCCCGATGAGTCGTTGCTGGTCAACTGGGGGTCGCGGTCCGATGCGCTGAAATTCAACGTCGGGGCGACTAGCGGTTGTTCGCTGGGGACGAACGAATTCACGGAAACACCACATCCATCTTTCACGGAACAAGCTCCTTTGGCTTGGGGGAGAATTGCAAAGTGGTCTGCGTCGTAGTCGACAAGTCGGTGGGAAAACGGACGGCCTTTGAACTTGCCAGGACGGTTAACGGCCCTTGTGAATAGGCCGGTAGATAATTCGACGGGCTGGCCGGAGGCGACTCGCTGGTAGACATCGGGGGCTAGACGCTGGGTGCGACGAACATCAAACCACGCCTCGGCCTTGATCGCATTGCCAACGAAACGGGCATTGAAGACGTGCCCTAGGCTGTGTTCTTCGAGAACGTCGGGAGAGCGGGCGGAGACGTAGCCGTGACTGGCTTTGGGGTGGTTGAGTACGAGGGGCACGCCATTCCAACGTTCAACTCGGCTCTGAAGCACTGACGAGGGATAAAACATGGGGCCAGTCGAGCCATGAAGGACTTGTTCGCGGACCATCGTGACAGGCGCAACTAGGTACTCGCGGCCATCTAGGTCTGCCAACGTGACGGAGGCGGCAAGATTGGCGGCGATTTGCGTGGGTCGGGAGTTCGCGACTAGGCTTTCGGCAGCGTCGGTGAATCGGTCGAATTGGTGGTCGAAGGATGATTGAAACGGGAACATGTCTGTCTCTCGCGACGAAGAGGTGGAACGCACTCAAAGAGGGTAAGCGGGACCCTACATTTTCCTTATAACTGCAAGCCCCATACCTGCGCTACTCTTTCGGCCAGTAAATAAACTGAGGGCTATAAGACTGAGACCGGGCTTCCTAGGCCGTAGTTATCAACCCTCGATTCGAGCCGAACCCATAAGGGTGCGATATACGCTATACGGCATTGCCTCAGGCGGAGAGTGCGCCGTAGAGAGATTCCGAGACGGCCTTGATCCGTAAAGCCCGACCTATAAACCGTAGTTTACGGCGCATAGGTTTTACGCTATAAGGAAACGGTTCGTGTTATGAGGTTTCGACTCTTACTATGATAACTGAGATGAGCAAGTTTACTGCGGTCTACTGTCGTGTTTCTTCTAATAACCAGGACACTGCTTCCCAAAAGCCGGACCTAGAGTCCTATATCAAGAGCCTGGATGGTGATGTGAAATGGTTTGAGGATAAGGCGTCTGGGAAGTCAATGAGCCGACCGGAATGGGAACGTTTAGAACGTGATGCCAGGGCAGGGAAAGTCTCACGGATTGTCGTATGGCGATTAGATCGACTAGGGCGAACGGCCTCGGGATTAACGGCACTTTTTGAAGATTTGAATGCCAGAAAGATCAATCTTGTCTCGGTAAGGGACGGCCTTGACCTATCAACACCAGCAGGTCGGCTCATGGCGAACGTGTTAGCATCCGTCGCCCAGTACGAGACCGAAGTTAGGGGCGAGCGTGTCAAAGCTGGGCAGGCAGTAGCTAGGGCAAATGGTAAGCGGTGGGGCGGCTCCAAAAAGGGCGTCCGCCGCACAGTCAACGCCGACACACACAAGGCCATTGTTGAGTTTTACAAATCGGGCCAAACCATAACCGCCGTCGCTCGGGCCGTCCGGGTGAGTCGCCCGACCGTGTATTCGGTGCTCCGGGAGGCCGGGATTCTTGAACCCGCCGGGAATCCATGAGATAAGGCACCTATCGCACCGTCTCGCACGACTTTCCGGGCGTAAAGCACGAGGCGTTGGGGGATCGCCCGAAAGCCTTACCGCACGGCCTAGGGCCTCTAGCAAAGTACCCCCGAAATACCCATAAGATAGCCAGTAAATGCGAGTAGCGCATGAGGCCGATCGGTCTTAGATTCCCTAGGTGTATTCCCAACGCCTATCGAGGAGGCCCGACCGACGATGCCCCGAGTATCTAAAGGCACGCGAAAGAACAAGAGCCATAAGCCAAACAAGCTACCAGCTAAATTCACAACCGGCTTTCTTGAGACTCTTGACGCTCGTTACGCCGTCGCCAAACAGTTGCGATCTAACTATGAGTCGATTGTTCGAGACCTGGGGGGCGAGGGAGCGATTTCCCATGTTCGCAACGCAGTCATCGAGCGATTTGTTTTTCTTGAGGCCCTTCTGCAAGACCTAGAACAAAAGGTCATCTCCGGCGAACTTGAAACAGATGAAGTGATTGGCCGTTGGGTCCAGGCTATGAATTCCCTCTCAGGACTAGCCAAGACCATCGGTCTTGACCGTGCCCCCGCAGACCTCAATTGGTATGCGAAGCTTCCCGCTGACGTCGAGTATGAACCCGCTGATACGCCGGAGGACCGAAGCGATGAACGTTGACAAGCTGAGGCTATATGCCTCGAATCCCGCTGCGTTTCGTGATGAACTTGTTGTTGACGTTGACGGTACGCCTCGACGCCTCGGAGATGTCGCCGACCCGTGGCAGCGTGACGACTACAAGTTGCTTGATCCTCTCGTGATGGCGTGCCTAGGTCGCGGCAAGCGTCCTGAAACAATGCGGGCGTTCTTCGAAAGACCCCGCGGCCACAGCAAAACAACCGACATCGCCGTAGTGGTGACGTACATGCTGGCGTTCGCGACTCGGCCATTGAGGCTTTATGCCTATGCCGCCGACAAAGATCAAGCGATGTTGCTCCGGGATGCGATACTGACGTTGACCCGGTTGAATCCTTGGTTGGGAGCGTGGTTGCAAGTTGATCGCGCCCGAGTAACGAACGTTTCGGATTCGCCTGGCTACGATTCTTACCTGGCCATTGAGACTTCGGACGTTGGGTCTTCTTACGGGATTCTGCCCGATGCGATCGTGTTCGACGAGATAACGCACTGGGGAGATTCATCCGAAGCGTTGTGGGCGTCGCTCATTTCCTCGGCTGCGAAGCGTCGGAATTGCCTGATGTTCGGGATCGCAAATGCCGGGTGGCAAGAAACGTGGCAATGGAAGTTGAGGGAATCAATTCGCTCCGATTCTTCTTGGATCTTCCGCCGTCTTAACGGCCCGGAAGCCTCTTGGATGACGGAGGATCGACTTGACGAACAGCGACGACTGTTGCCGGGTGTGTCTTTCGCTCGGCTGTGGTTGAACGAATGGTCGACCGGCGGCGGCGATGCCCTGACGAGCGAGGATATCGAGGCCGCGTTTGACGGCGCAGCCTTCCCGATCGGGAATCGGCTGAGGGGCTATACGTGCGTTGCCGGTGTTGACCTTGGGGTGAAGCGTGACGCGAGTGCTGTCGCTGTGCTGGGCATCGGTGAAAACGATACGCCGAATGCGAAACGGTTCCGGTTGCTTCACACCAAGCGATGGAAACCGCGACCGGGAAAGACCGTCGATCTGATGGACGTAGAGCAAGAGTTAAGGCGGTGTTGCCAAGTCTATGGTCTCGACACCATCGCCTACGATCCTTGGCAGGCCGAACTACTCGCCCAGCGTCTTTCCTACGATCTCCGGCGAGTTGACTTGTTACCAGTCGTGCCCAGCGGTGCGAATCTCCGTGACATGGCTTCGCGGTTAATCGAAGCCTTTACCGATCGTCGCGTGACGCTCTACGAAGACCGGGTGCTAAGGCATGAGCTGGTTCATCTTCGAATCGAGGAACGTTCGTTTGGATTTCGCCTCGTGAGTCCCCGCGACGAAACGGGGCACGGTGACTTGGCGTCTGCGTTCGTTAATGCGCTGTACGTCGGATTTGATATCGCGGGTCGAAAGGCTCGCCCCACTGTTTCTATGTTTTAGGAGAATGCTGTTATGCCACGAGTAGTCGAAACACAAGAAGAGTTCTTTGCCCGCAACGGCGCGAGACTGTACGACGACACCACCTCCCGAACGCTGTTCGCCAACGGGGCTGTCTTCCACCATGAACATGGCCTAATGCAAGAGGCCCCGAATGATCCCCACGAGCGAAGTCGGGCATTCATTGAGTACGCTTTGCGTAAGATCGAAGAGTACAAGCTGTATTCGCGCAAGGTCCGGCGGGGGCTGCAAGGTCTTGAGGCTATCTATGCGGATTCGCCTGCGTACTACCGGACGCCTGACGAGGCTTATGAGAAGCTCAAGGCTTGGTCCAAGAATATTGAACGACTGGACCGGATGATCATAATCAAGCAGGAGCGATTGCCCGAGTGGCAACAAGCCCGCCACCGGGAGCGCCTTCAACTTGAAGCCCAACAACGTGCCGCCGAAGAACGGGTTGAGATCAACCGCCGGTTGCCCGAGATCCCGGAGTGGAAGTGATGATCCGGGCGAAACCCGTCACCTCTGGGCGGCGGTTTCCCCGTCGCTCGGCACGGCCCATGGCTCCGCCGTTGTGTCCACCCCGAAACGATGCGAGGCACGCTGCTGGGGGGCCTACGCAAGCCGAAATTGACTCGGTGACCTATTGCCCGCCCCCCGAGGAGATTGCGAGGGCGGCGGCGGAGATCCGGGCCGGTTGGTCGGAGGAGACGGAAGCGGCACGACGATTCGGCTTGGATACCGAGGAGTGGCACGTGCCGGAGGTGCCCAGCCCTAAACAAATTTAGGCCCGCCGTACCGAAGGCCCGCGAGGGCCTAGAGAAAGGCCTGGACCAAACCGGCCAATTCGGGCCTGTCTCGGAAGGCCCGTAAGTCGTTGAAGCTAAACGACTTAGAAAGTCGGGGCGACTAGATTCGAACTAGCGACCTCTACGTCCCGAACGGACCATCTTTTCCCTTAGCAAACCCCGGTTTTTCTGCTGAAAACCCGCTGTTCACGCAGCCGAACCTACCAAATTCGCTTGGCATCTGCTGCACCTAATGTCGTTTTTTTGATCTTTCGCCACCCCAATTTTGCCAGTTTTCGACACACCGAGATCTCGCACGTACACAACGCAACGACTGCGACTCGCTAGCGCAAATGCCAGCAAGTCGGCCTGAAGTTCGACATCAATCCCGGCCTCTCTGCCGACTCCTTCTTGGCCATTGCCTCTCCGGGTGCCCCGAGGCGTCTGCGGACGCTAAGATACGGAGGCACTTAGTACGAACTTACTTTCATTGCCGACATTCTTGCCAAACGGCTAATCTCCATGGCCCTGAATGATGATCTGTACCTCGGCGAACTTATCGGCAAGTCGCGAGAGTACAAGTACGTCCACGCAACCCAACATCTTTCCAAGTGGATACGGCTTTACGAGGCAGGCACGCTTGCCGATGTTTACCAGATCGCTTGCGAAGCAGCTGCGCTACTGGCGGCAACTGGCCATGATCCAGCGGTCCGCTTGGCGGTTAACAATACAATTGCAATGGCCGTGACGAAGAAGCGATCGTGGGAAATCCCGTCTGATTCGGGCGACCTGTTTCGGGCATACAACGCGGGAATACGTCGACTTGCCGTCTTTGATCAGTTTGAAATAGACATGGCGTGTGACAGCAAACGCTCGATCGGCTGGCAGATTATGGCGACACTCGCCAAGATTTCCGCACGAAAGGAGCGGCTGGAACTGTTACGTCGAATCGTCGCTGGAAAACTATCGCACGCCAAGTTGCTGGACCTGGTTAAATCCCGCAAACCGAAATTGAAGCGGCCACCGATCCCAGGGAACGTAATTAAAGTCGCTCATCGTGCTTTGGCGGAAAGCAAAGAGCAGCTTGAAATCATTGCCGATCCAAAGTTTATGGAGCGACTTCAACATGTCGTCAATATGGACGAATTCGCTGCCTCTTTGGAATCCGTTGAGAACGACTTACGGGTACTGCGCCCGCTGATCGACGACGCTTACGACCGAATTAAGAAGATGCAACGCATCGTGTCTGGCGAACGCCCATCCTAAGATTGGAAACGTGCCCTAGGGCCAATGGATTTGTTTGCCTAGGACAACACACGGCTCTTGACGAGCTTTTGTCTCGTTCCCCAATTGGAACGAAACACGTGTCGGATATTCGTGCAGCGCTGCCTTTTCATTTCCCCACCTTGAATGATCTGCAAGGTGTCCGAAGCTCTGTGACGACAAGCCTTAATTTTCGCCCCAAAAGCGCTACATAGAGGAGACGGGAGCGATGTAGCTCCTGCGTGGTGGCTCATCTTGCCACACTTTCTTTTATTAATTGGGGAGACTCACGCATGTCACACGTGGTGACAATTGAGACTCAAGTCCGCGACGTCGTCGCGGCAAAGGCCGGCTGCCGCCGTTTGCGTTTACCACAGCCGTTCGTCGGTGATGTCAAGTTGTTTAGCGAAACAGTGCACGGCCTGGCCGTGCGTTTGCAAGACTGGCGGTACCCCGCCGTGTTCGACCTGAAGACCGGCCAAGGCCGCTTCGACAACTACAACGGCAAATGGGGGGCGCCTCAGCGGTTGGACGAATTCCTGCAAGCCTATGCCGTCGAAAAAGCCACATTGGAAGCCAGACGCAGCGGACACGCCGTGCAGGAACAAACGCTGGCAGACGGTTCCATCCGGCTGACGATCGGCGTCGGTACCGCGTCTGAAGGCGGTTCCACATGAAGACGATCGAGATCACGGTCGCGCCGGACGGTTCGGTTCGACTGCAGGCCCACGGCTTTGTCGGCCGGGATTGCCAAGAAGCGAGTCGGTTCCTTCGGCAGACTCTCGGCAAAGCCGTCGACGAAACCAAGACTGCCGAGTTTTTCCAAACGAACGCGACCCAGTCACAGCAAGCCCGGCAACATTGATTTGCTTGCCGGGCTTTTCTTTTGAATTTATCCACCTTGCTACAAAAGGAATCACGATAGATGACACTTACCGACCCCGTTCGTGAAAGGGTCCAGGCGTGCTTTTCCGGCATCTGGATCCGAAGTCACGAACACGACGACGCCATTGCCGAGATGTCCACGCTGTGCCGCGACCAGCAATGGACGTTGGCGATTTGGGACATCGACCGAGGCCTACGCTCGGCTTCGGACTCACCGCTGCAAGCCGAGGCGGCTGACCCACTTTCAGCCGTCCACGTTCTTTCAGCGTTGGCCGATGAGCATTCCGCTTCGCTGCTGATCTTGAAGAACTTTCATCGTTTTCTTCAGTCGCCCGAGATCATCCAAGCGGTCGCCCGCGCGGTCGCCGAAGGTAGGACGCGACGGACGATCCTGGTGATCCTTGCCCCATTGGTTCAATTGCCGATCGAACTGCAGCGATTGTTCGTTGTCATCGATCACGAATTGCCCGATCGGGAACAGTTGCAAGCGATCGCCGCCGGAACGGCCACCGAGTCGGGTGAAATGCCCGCTGGCAATGACTTGCAACGCGTCATCGATGCAGCCGCCGGATTGACCCGATTGGAAGCGGAGAACGCGTTCGCACTCTCGCTGGTCCGTCACGGTCGACTGCAGCCCGATACGTTGTGGGAGCTGAAGACCCAAACACTGCGGGACGGCGGACTTCTGTCGCTGCACCGTGGACAAGAACGCTTCGACCAACTCGGTGGCCTGGATGCATTGAAGTCGTTCACCCGTCGAGCGATCGGCAATGGGGGACCGAGGCAAGTGCCGGCCAAGGGCGTCTTGCTGCTTTCGCCACCGGGATGTGGCAAGTCCGCTTTTTGTAAAACACTGGGTGCCGAGACCGGTCGCCCCGTGTTGATCTTGGACGTCGGCAGTCTGTTGGGGTCCCTTGTCGGACAATCCGAAGAACGTACCCGACAGGCCCTGGCGACCATCGACGCGATGGCACCTTGTGTGGTGATGATCGATGAGGTCGAGAAAGCCTTCGCCGGCATCCAAGGCGGTGTCAACGATGGTGGCGTGGCTTCACGGATGTTCGGCACCTTTCTGACTTGGCTGAACGACCACACATCCGATGCATTCGTCGTGTGCACGGCCAACGATGTTCGCCGCTTGCCGCCGGAATTCAGCCGTGCCGAGCGGTTCGACGGCGTGTTCTTTCTTGACCTTCCCGGCCGGGAGCAGAAGGACGCCATCTGGACACTGTATCGACAGCGATTTGCCATCGACGACGCACAGCCCTGTCCCGAAGACCGGGATTGGACCGGTGCGGAGATCTTGGCTTGTTGTCGCTTGGCGGCGTTGTTGCAACTGACGTTGGTCGAAGCCGCCCGGCACATCGTTCCGATTGCCGCCACCTCAGGCGAAGCGATCGAGTCGCTACGTCAATGGGCCAGCGGACGTTGTTTATCCGCCGATGTCGGTGGCGTCTATCGCCACCCGGCGTCGGCCCAGCCGAAACGCCGTCGGGGTGTTTCTTCCAAGCCTTCGCTGAATTAACGGTCTGCGGATTGGTTCCGTTCGACCTCGATGATAAGCCCTTTTGAAGGAGTCCAAACCTTGCAACTTTCCCTGATCCTGGTGCTGCTGCTGGCCTTCGCGTTAGCAGTCGCCCTGTGGGTCGCGATGACCGAACGTCGGAGACGATTGACGTTGATGAATCTACTTCATCGTGTGATCTCGACCGACTCCCAGCCCCCTTTTCAAGTTGAGGACGATGATGCGAGCGACGATCCTGCTCACGCTTAGTCTGTTAGCGATGGGTTCAATCGGGTGCCTGGACGAACCGTCTGGGCTGACCCAGTCCCAAGTCGACTCTGTGTTGGACGTCCAGGCGTCCGTGGTCGACGAACGACAAACCCTGCTTCGACAGACCGACGACCTGAACGCACGGCGTGACGAACTGGAGGCCGACCGGCGGCGATGGGATGAACGCGAACGCAGCGATCCGATCATCGCTCAGGCGATCGGCGGATCCGTCGCGTTGTTGGCCTGCTGCCTTCCGCTGATTTTGATCGGTGTTCTGCTCTGGCCTAAACCACGCGAACCGGCCGAGGGTGCGATCTGTGACGCACTGATTGATGACCTGTCCAACGATTCGCCCCAACTCTTGGTCGATCCGAAACGGACCCGACGACTGGAATGACTCCGCGTGTGCGGAGTGTTCTTTCTCCCACCTTGTTGCGACGCCCGGTTTGCCTTGTTTTCCAAAGCGAGCCGGGCGTTTCTTATTGCCTTGATGCTTCCACTGGAAATCGAAACATGACCACCACGACCACTTTGACACCGGTCACCCCGACGGAGTCCCCGCAATCGACTCGGACGCCCGCCGATCGATTGCAGGCGGAGACCACCGCGGTACGACTTCGTATCCGCTGGCCGGGAACCCGCAAGACCCTCAGCCGGCACCACCGCCAGCGTGCGGCCGACACCTTCGCCGCCCAAGGTGACTCGGTCAGTGTGTCCAAAAAGCTGATCGACACGGGGCATCCGACGTTCCGAGCGACCACGGCCATTCGGACGCAAGTCGTCGAGTATTGGAAACGCACGACGCTGCCCTACGTCGAACCCGGAACCCGCCTGCTACGCCGCCGTGACCTGACCGACTTCGACACCCGCATGTCGGCCTATCGTGATGAGCTGGCCGCGGCGGTGGGCGAGCTGAATCGACACTACAGCGATCTGATCGAAGGTGCGCGACAAATGCTTGGCGATCTTTTTGACCGATCCGACTACGTGGACGATTTGCGTGAGTCCTTCGCCATCGACTGGGATTTTCCCTCCACCGCTGCTCCCGACTATCTACTGCAGATCAGCCCGGGGCTCTATCAGGCCGAATGCGATCGGATCAAAGACCGTTTCGACGAAGCGGTCCGTTTGACCGAGCAAGCTTTCGCCGAGGAATTGGGACAACTGGTCGGTCATCTGGCCGAACGACTTTCGGGGCAAGGCGATGGTTCCCCCAAAGTCTTTCGCGATTCGGCGGTAACCAACCTACGCGAGTTCTTTGACCGCTTCGAACGGCTCAACATCCGATCAGATGACCAGCTGGACCGATTGGTCGAAGACGCTCGGCGTGTGCTCTCGGGCGTCGGCCCTCAAGAACTACGAGACCAGGCGGGGCTGCGTCAGAATCTATCGCGAGAACTGGCGCGTGTCGAAGCGTCGTTAGACGGTTACCTGACCGACCGTCCGCG
The DNA here is from genome assembly GCF_012290005.1 of Crateriforma spongiae. NCBI lineage: Bacteria > Pseudomonadati > Planctomycetota > Planctomycetia > Pirellulales > Pirellulaceae > Crateriforma > Crateriforma spongiae. The sequence goes on along the minus strand of NZ_JAAXMS010000003.1, from coordinate 433,296 downwards.
GCGTCGGATCCTTCGGCCGGCACGGTGACACGCAATGGGGCCATCCGTCATGCACCTCCGCATCGACTCGCGTGGGACAGCCCACGCGATCTATGACGAAACGATCGATCTCCGTGCGATCGGACGCTTGGCCATCCGCCGGGCGTCCCACGTCGAACCCGAGGACGGTGGAACTTGGCGGGTCGATCTATCGCCCGTTAAAGGCCCCATACTTGGGCCCTTTCAGCGACGCAGCGAAGCCTTGGCTGCGGAAACCGAATGGCTAAGCCGTCATTGGCTGCTGCCGAAACCATTTCACTCACCATCAAACCCAGGAGACCATAATGCCCCGTAAGATCACCGTAGGACTGCAACAGAAGGTCAGCCGTCCCAATTACGGAAGCATCGGAGCCATTTGCCAAATCGAATGGTCGATCGATCACGATCATCCGACCGATGCTCAAACGCTTAAACGTCAGATCAGCCAAGCCTTTGACGATTGCCGTCATCACATCGAATCCCAGATTGGGAAAACCGATGCAGCGGAGACGGACGCGACTACGACAGCGTCGACCAGCACGGATGCTGGCCGCATGCGGCCAGCATCTGATGCCCAAATCCGCGCCCTGCACGCGATCGCCGCCAGTCGCGGCCTTCGCTTGGCAGAGGAAGTGAATGCGAGGTTCGGATTGGACTCGGCCGGACAACTGACCCTGCGTCAGGCCAGTCAGCTAATCGACGCGCTGAAAACAACGGCGGCCTAGCCGCCGACCGTACGATCATCCGCAACGGGTGATCGTTTTTTTAGCTGCCAGAATTCACCAGAATCAATGAAGCAAATTGATCCGTTGCACCTGGGAATATCTCTCACTGATGCAAAATATTCATTTCTGAAATTCATCCGTCACATCACAAAACCAGTTTCAACAACTAGGCACTGTTTACTAAATCAGCTTAAGGGCTCGTCGCAGGGCGGCGAGTTGCACGAATGCAAGGTACGAGCAAGCAAGCTTATCGTATCGCGTTCCAACCCGTCGTGATTCTTTTAACCATCCAATCAAGCGTTCGACGATTTTGCGACGACGATAGGCTTCGCGATCAAATTCCTCTTCACGCGATTCGTTGGACTTTGATCCGATCACTGGCTCGATCCCTAACTCACGAAGTCGATCTCGAATCGCGTGGCTGCTGTATCCTTTGTCGCCAGCGATTGCGTCGGGGCGGGAATCATAGCGATGCAGGCTCAGTTCGCAGTGGTCGATTAGATTCTCCAGTTCGGTGGATTCATGACGTTGCCCACCGGTCGCAGTGATTCCCAGCAGCGTTCCTTGGCCGTCGCAGAGGATATGGATTTTGGTCGAGTAGCCTCCGCGAGAATGTCCCAAAGCGACCAGTTCGTCGTTTTCTTCGCTTTGAGGAATCATTCCTGCGGCACACCGATGTGCGCGGATGACGCTTCCATCGACACACCAGAGCGTTCGATCAATTTTGTCGAGCTTGTCCAGTCGCTTGAGCATTGCGTTGTAGACCCGGTCCCAAAGGCCCTCCAGGTTCCAGCGTCGAAATCTCGCGTAAACGGTTTGCCACTTTCCAAACACCTCGGGCAGATCCCTCCACGGACTGCCGGTTTTTAGAATCCAAAAGATGCCGTCGATCACCGAACCGTGATCGACCCAAGGCCGACCTTTTTTGCCCGTTCGCTGTCTTGGCAGCAAGTAACGGATTGCATTGAACTCTCGATCCGTGAGACGATGTCGGGGCATTGGGCTTCCTCCTTGGAGCACTTTGGTAGGTACTCCGGGAGGCTGTCCGATGCGTTCAAGTTTCGCCAGAGCAGTTTGTTAAACAGTGCCTAGTGTGCCGCGCGGCACAGTTTTCGACCGGGATTCGTCGGTACAAATCGGATGCTAAATCCATAGTCACACTCCAAAGTACCCCCACCGTTAATTTATCTCGTTAAAGAATGTGCGATGCTGAGAGAAGACCGCTGGCTGCCCATCACATTGAAAGGTCCGCAACAGCCCTCATACCAATTATGCCCATACAAGTCGCTTGAAACGAGTATGTATGACCGAGAAAGCGACGCTAACGGAAACACGCCGGTCTCTGAGGACCGAAACGCTGACACCGCGAATATTCCATTAATGAAATTCATTGGAATCCGATGACAGCTCCAAGTTGATTGCACCGTATGGACTGGCGAATCAAACCGGGACCATTCGCCTACACCGTCACCGGGCCGGGACGGTTGATTTTCCATTTGTGAAATCGTACAAGCCCGGCTCCGTTGCATCGCATGGTTCCCCGTGCCCTAGTATCCAACGACCAGCCGATCGCGTGACAGACCATCTCTCCACAAAGGTTTCGTCACGTTTATGCTCTTCACCTCGTACGAGTCCCAAGTAATTGTAGCTGTTTTCGGATCATCACCGTCAAGATCGTATGACCATTCGGAATAGTCGATGAAGTCTGGTGAGCCGAGAATCTTCAGCACATCTTCCGCGGACATCCCATTCTTGACTGAAACGATTTGTTTCGCGCGATCGTTTTGACGTTCGGGGCGAAGATTGCCAGACGCTCTATGTTTCGGAAACTCGAAAACAGGCAGTGTTTTGGGCGATTCACCAAGACGACGAAGTGAAAGCTGTGAAACCTGACGAAGAGTGAATTGTTGGATGAAAAACGGATTGATAGCCCCCGGTTCAATGTCCGTAGCCATTGAACCGCCGTAAAGGCCAACGAATTCTGATTTTTCTAGCTCTCGCAGGTGAGGTATCGCATCGCGAATGTCAAGCTGTCCAGCTAGCAGAGCAGGCGTCAACAGATTGTCGGCCGAATCGTCGTTGATGCCATCAGCTACGGCGTTGGCCAGTACTTTGCGGCAGTGATCAACCTGCAAATCGCGAATTGGCTTTGCGTAGCTCGGAGTCATTTTAAGGCGGTGGCCGTTTTCGGGATCGAAGATCAATTGGTGCCCCCACCAAAGCCGAATTACGAAGATGCGCTTCCCGTCAATAATTGCGAAATGCCAAAGCGAATAAGGCGTCCAGATTACGCCTGCGGTAGACCAGGTGGTAAATTCGCTTCGGTCCTTCTTTGACAGAAGCTCTTTGAGATCATCGATGCGACCACAGTTGCGTCCATTGGCGTCAACGAAAACAAGTTGATCCCAACCGGTATGTATTGCAGTCCAACCATCGTCGGCAACAACGATCCTAGTCGGTGAATACTCCTCGGGCTCTTGTTTGTTCTGTTCGCGTGACCAGACTCGCCTGCCACCCTTGTGCATTGTGTACACGAAATCATCTTGCCACGGGTGGTATCCATCGATGCGGTTGTCGGGCGATTTGGCATCCAGTCGCCATACACCATTTGGTGATTGTGCACTGATGTCATCGAAAGAACGATCGGTGGCATTGCCGTACGAAGCGAGGATACTTGTCGCAATGAGCAGAATCGCGAATCGCATTTTCACTATCTCTTACGGGGAACGACCGGCATCACCGGGCGGGGAGAGTAAAGTTGTCCATCTCAAATTCGGTCGCAAGCCCCGCTCCGTGTGAATGCCATGGTTATCCCACCATCATTCGGTTGATTCAGGGTCGTAGCTCAGCCATGTCTTAATCACATCAAACAGATCGCCAGCAACCGGTTGACCAATCGCGTTGGACATCCCGTCGTTCTCGCTGCTGTAGCGATAGCGGTGCGGATTGTCGCCGACAACGTCAATTGCACCTGTTTGCAATACGTCGCCGATGCGGCCTTCACGCCAAGTGTATGAAAGACCGTCGGTGCTGAATTTCCACGTTCCGTGCTGCTGATCGAACTGGCTGCCGTAAGGCAGAACAATAGATCGACCATCTGCGATCAGAATATGTAACGCCCATTTGCGGTCAGCGTTTGGGCGTTGTTGGGCTATTACAACCGCGGGCTGCGTTGAGTGGAAGCCGTTTGCAGGTCGGCGTATGCCCTTAGGCCTGAACTCGTGTTTGACGACACGTGCGGAATCGGATGAACCTTCGGCTGGCAAGGGGGCAGTTCTCCTGGATTGCAATTCTGCGATGTCAGCCTTGAACTTTGTCAGCAACTTGTTGAGTTCGTTCTTGTATTCAGCGTCAGACAGGGAATCAGTCACGGTGACTTCGGGCGACTCGGCGAGCGTGGTGCGAACGACTAAGGGCAGGGTTAGCACAAAGAGCAATCGCGAGATCGTACAAGTCATCGGCTTGGCCAGTGTGTAGAAGTAATTGGGATAACGACCGCGATCAGCGGGCCGGGAGAGTAGACTTTCCATTTGTGAAACCTTGCAAGCCCGGCTCCGTTGCATCGCATGGTTCGCCGCATTACCAGTAGCCCGCACTGAGGTAAGTGTCACCAGTGGATGGTACATGCCACACAGTGTATCCGCCACCACGCGCCGAGCGGGTCACATGGACCTGAACCATGGTTGGATCGTACACCCAACCGGTATCGGGAAAACGATGGCCGAACACCTGCTGATTGAGCTCAATCATATCCTGCCGTTGTTTGTTGCCGGTCTTTGTCAGCCATTCATCATCGTCGTGATGTTGATTCAAGTCTGGGCGCAATGAGCGCCGGTCGCCGATCCAAGATCGCAAAGATGGTGTGTCGATAGTGAATTTGGCCCAGTGACCCGCGCCATTTCGGTAAAGGGTAATGTCCGTGGCGTCCGCGGGTAGTTCGATGTAACCATCATCGGGGACATCCGACGCCTCGGCGTAGTCGAAGCGACCGTAGCGTTGTGAATCGACGATTGCCATGATGCCAGTGCAAGACGGAATGAAGAGAATCATGGCGGCGAGAGAAAGCCACGTAATGCGCCTTGGTGACCGAAGTGTCATCGCACCCAAGCACCACAGAACCGCGAACACGGCTACCGTAATCTGGAATGGAAGGACAAGTGGTGCAAGCATTCAGTCAGTCGGCGAACGGTAGGGTTCAGCGGGGCCGCGCGAGCGACTCTCCACTTCAAAAACGTCGACTCGCGGCCTCCGTTGCAACCCATGGTTCGTCGCTTCGGTCAACTATTCCGACCGAAATCGTTGAATTGCGTCTTCGAGTTGCATTCGCACGTCGTCGTATCGCGCACAGAAATCCGCCTTTACGGCATCAGCCTCATGGTCACGCCCTTCCGCTCTCAGTGCCGCAAGCAATTCTCCACGAAATGAGATCCAATCACCTGGAGTGCGAAATCCGATGTCATCGAGTCTCCCAATAATTGTAGACAAATCGCGGGGGCCGAAGCCGTTTTCGATCCCGTAGTAATACGCAGCGGTTAAGACCAACCGGTCTCGCCACACAAGATACGCGACATCGTTTCGCTTGGGTGAACGCCGAATCACGTCACCATTGATCTTGTTGAAGAGCTCATTGAAGTCAGAAATGCCCGAATTCTCATCGTTTCGGATGAACCGCAAGAGTGCGTCCTGCAAACGCTGCAAATCGGGATCTTTCTCAATAAGCATTCGCGACACACAAAAACTTTGAGGGTGTATGGCGTCGTCTATAGCCGACGAACGACCGGCATCACCGGGCGGGGAGAGTAAAGTTGTCCATTTCAAATTCGGCCGCAAGCCCCGCTCCGTGTGAATGCCATGGTTACCCGCCGATCTGAATGCCAACTTGCTCATCATTCACTGAACAGTTGTTGATACGGAAATTTGCCAAAAAGTATTCGACCAAGCGAGTCGGCCGCATCCCTGTTCGATAGTCTGCTTTCGCCGTGATCGCCTTTTGGCCAACCACAAACATGTATTGATCGAAAATGATTGACCCTGTGTCAATGAGTTGACGCCTTCCCTCATATCCATCGACAAAGGCGGGAACGCTTCGGATGACATGGCCATCGTATTCGGCTGCTAATTCGACAGCCGAATTCTCGATCAGATCCAATTGTTGCTGCTTGGGCCGCGATTCGACAGGAATGATGGCGATCGAGTAGCTACTCTCTTCTAACCACCCGCTCCATTCGCGGACGGGAGGGCGCGAATCCCCGCTTGGGATTTCCCTGTATTCGATCCTCCGTGGAAGCAATGCCGAGCAAAAACCGTCGTCGACCGCGACAGCATGCCACGTTTCCCCGCCTGGACCAGTTTCAATGCCAAACCATGCGAAGCAGACGGCAATCAGCATTCCAGCAGCCGATGCGGAGAGCACCAGAGCAATTTTCAGCCGGCGTGAACGCAAATGTTTGACTCCAATGACACGCTCTCATTCTGTCGGGTAACGGTAGGGTTCAGCGGGGCCGCGCGAGCGACTCACCACTTCAAAAACGTCAGGTCGCGGCCTCCGTTGCAACCCATGGTTCGTCGCTACTCTGCTCGAAGCCATTTGAGGTCGTCGTGCAACTTCGGATCTTCGGAGCCAGCGGCAAGCCAATGGTCGATTGCGGCAAGATACTCACGAGCCGCCGGCGTGTCAGTGTACCGTGTTGCAAGTGAACGATCGAGTGTCGCCAGAATGCGAAACGCAGTCCCGCGACACGTGATTACTGGCAGGTCGTCTTTGCGTTTCGGACCAACGATCAAATCTTCGAGTCTCTGTTGTACGGCGTGCGGTGGAATGCCCAAGTCGCCGAGGGCGTGAATTGCAAACCCAGCGATTTGCAAATGACGGTTGCTGGTCAGACGGATCAGCCAATCCGCAGTACGCTTGTGGAGGTCGTCTGCGGAATCAAAACCGAAGGCATGGACAATTGTGCCGAGCGAACGCGCCCCGTAAGCAACGAGTCGTTCCTGGGTGGTGGTCAACGATTGATCATCGATCGAAACCTTTTGGCAGCAGTCCAGTAACCCTCGCATGTGGATAGCACCGCGAGGACCTTCTGATCGCAGGAACAGTGCGGCAGCACATTGTGCCTTTGGTGATTCGGAAGCGAGAGCACGCTCAAAGTCCAGGATCAACTCCTTATCGACGAACGTCACGCGTCACCGGGTACGCGCGAAAGATTCTCAATTTCAAAACCGACCGACTCGCGTACTCCGGTGCACGCGATGGTTACCCGCATTTTGGATCTATGGGCGAAGCGATTCTGGAGCCAAGCAATTCGACCAGGGAAGAATACGAATCGCTTGGATCAATGGTAGCACGCGGAACGTAGATTAACACTCCTGTGTCCGGAATAAGGAAGAACCCCTTCGAGGCTTTTGTGAAACCTGTGAATCCCGACAGACGCATTGTTGCGGTACCGTTGGCCGACATCGAAGTGAGCGAATCCGTGTCGAATTGAATATCGACTGATTTGTCATCACGGACGGTCGCAACTCGTGCGTCCACCCATCGTCGCTTGTGAGTGGCAGCCATCACAAACTCGTAAACGCCCGCCGCTGCAAAAAGGGCACCGACAAGCCATTGGTTCTGGAATGCGACTGCCAATGTCACGCCGAATAATGTCAGCGCAATGGCGAACCAGATCTCGTACCGTTTAAACTTCGAACGGTGGCGTAACCATTCGTCGTATTGAAGCTCAAAATAGCTGCGATCAAAAATGACATTAGCAGTGGCGATCATATCCCAAAGTCTGTCGGGTAACGGCACGCGTCACCCGGTACGCGAGAAAGATTTTCCATTTCAAAACCGGCCGGTTCGCGTACTCGGGTGCACGCGATTGTTACCCGCTGTCGGACACATCAAGATCGATTACGTCCTTGGCCCAGAACGTAATTGCGCCGTGTGAGGCCTCGATGTCGATCACGCGAACACCCAATCCGTCAAGCCCGTCACCCGAAGCGTCGATGATCATCATACCATGTGTAGGTTCCGGAAACCCTTCTTCGATCACCAACTGCTGTGGACGCAAGAATCGAAGTCGTCGCACTTCACTGCCACGTGACAAATGCAGATCCAGGTGGGCTTCCTGTTCCGAACTTGCGCACTTGTAGTGCAGCTCGACGATGCGGTAGTCGCCTGCGTGGGCCAGTATGGAGTGTGGAATTCCAAACTCGGTCTGGCAATCATCGATATCCAACTCGTCGTCGGTCACAGGAAATCATCTGTCGGGTAACGCCAGCGATAACCGGGGCACGGGCCAACAGGAAAGGGATTGAATGGCAAACGGCGTTGACAACACGAACCCAGTCGAAACCAACGGGGCTGTAGTGGCTCCGTGTTCATCGCATTGTTAGGCGGCATTGTATGGAAGCGAATGGGAAAACACCGGACTACCTTTGGTCGGTTCAGGGGATGCTGTTTGGCCAGCCAACGGTTGAGGGTTTTGGCGAACCGTCGTTTTATGTCAAGGAAATGAACCGCGATGACGCGAACCGAATCATTGTCGACAACCATTACAGCGGAAAGTTTTATTCAGCGTCATATATTCACCTTGGGCTTTACGTCGATGACTACATTTACGGGGTTCTGCAGTTCGGGTACGCGATGAACCCGCAAAGCATGGCGGGCGTGGTCGAAGGCACGAAAATCGACGAATACCTAGAGTTGAACCGGATGTGGGTTGATGATGCGATGCCGCGAAACAGTGAATCGAAAGCGATCAGTTATGCGACAAAGTTCATTCGCCGCAAGTATCCTAAGGTCGGGTGGATTCAGTCGTTCGCGGATGAACGGTGCGGACGACTGGGCGTCGTGTACCAGGCGTCGTCGTTTCTTTATTGCGGGGAGCATTTGTCGACGTTCTGGTAGCTTGATGGTGTTTGGTATCACAACAGCCTGATGACGCGAAGCCCTGAACTGAGCCGATCAGCCGCGTTGATTCAGGGCCGCCGCGAAGAGTGCACACGTCATGAGTTCCGGCAGTTTCGCTACGTCAAGCCAATGAAGAAATGGGCGAAGCGTCGGCTGCTGCTGCCAGTGTTGCCGTACCCCAAACCCGATGCGGCCAAGTCCGCCTAACGGCCGCGATAACCGAGTCGCGGGAGTTGATTTTCCATTGTCAAAAACGACGACTCCGCGACTTCGGTTCATCGCCTGGTTCGTCGGCTTTTTGGTGCGGGTTCGAGCTTCCGAATACGATCGAGGATCTTCAGCGGGTCGTCGTGTCCGAACTCCCGAGGGGCGTTGAACGCGGCGAATTTGCAGAAACGAACGAACGCAGCACGTTGTTTTGTATTGTATAGCGTCGTGAACGGAATGTCTTCAGGTTTCTTTGCGTGAACGAAGCCAGCCAAGTCGAAGATGAACGCATCGTACATCAAGCCATCACGCATCCCTTCGGTCAGTACCGCGCGCATGATCGCGGGGGAGTAAAATCTCTTGCCGCATGAATTCATGAAGAATATGGCGTCGTTCCGAGAGTATAGATCGTCAAACGGAATCCGTCGCCAATCGATTCTTTCCGCGTTTTCGGAGAGTGCAAGTTCGCGTTGGTCGAAGCCGTAGTCAGCTTGGAACGCTGCCTCATACAGCGTTGTGCCATCACCCAGCGTGACACCAGCGAATGCATGTTCGATGTAACGAATCAGCCAGTCTCGCAAGTGATTGTCTCAGTCCGACGAACGTCACGCGTCACCGGGTACGCGCGAAAGTTTTTCCATTGCAGAACCGGCCGGCTCGCGTACTCCGGTGCACGCGATTGTTACCCGCCGTTTCGATGTTCGGGTTCGTCGTCAACGCGTGCGTACGTACTAGCAAGACCGGCGAGAAACCGTTCATCGATGGGTTCGTTGATGGGGGTGAACGCGTAGTCATCGATGTCGATCGGCGTCTTTGTCCCGTGATAGTATACCGTTCCGCCGTGAACAACAAATGCGCGAAGAGCTTTGCGAACCAATTCGATCGCGAGGCAAATCGCGTGAAAAGAGTCAGTCCCGCGAAAACCACGTTCCGGGAACAGCGGATCAAGCGAGATCAGCAGCTTGGATTCGGCAACACCATCACGAACGACACACGGTTCAAGGTCGCCGATCATAAGATGCGCAGTGAAGTCGTTGCCATCGCGATCACGGCAGTCGAATCGTGTTTCGGCAACGATGTGCTTCATGTCGGTTTCAGTCGGGTAACGGCACGCGTAACCGGGCACGCGCGGAAGATTCTCAACTTCAAACAACGACAAGTCGCGTGCTCCGGTTCACGCGATTGTTCCCCGCCAATGTCCGGTTTCATCCCGCGAGCAATTCCCCGACAGCGTTACCAACGCCTCCGAATCCGATCAGCGACGCGACCAAAGTATAGACTAGCAGAAACGATTCAATGAAACGCCCACCTTTTTGCTTAGTTGGGTATGCCAGCACCGCAACGATCAGAATCACGGCAAGGATCAGTCCAAAGATCCATGCTAAGGCTAGCCAAACCGCGACCATCTGTTCAGTTCCGCTTGCGTGAACGTAATACCCCAGAGATGGTATCGATGCGACGATCGAAGCCAATGGCGACAATGTGATGCGACCAATCGGTGCGCTGGAGCGAGGCTCTTTTAGCCGAATGGTTTCGGAGGGTGGCTCGAATGGATTTGGATTGACCATCTTTCAGTCGGGGAACGTCGGGGATCAGCGGGCGGCGGGAGTCGACTTTGATCTCACGAGAAACCGGGCCACCGCCGCTCCGTTGCATCCCATGGTTCTGTCCGTTTTTGTTATCGCCTGCGATCGCCATTGTGCGATTCGGATCAGTCGATCAAGAGGAAATGATACCACATTGTCACGACGGCTCCAGCGGAAGCGAGTCCGCCAAACACTCGATGTGCAGGAGTCCGAATGAGTACGAGCGTTGCGATCCCCGATGCCAATGTCATTAGCGCGGCAAAGAAGACAAAGTCAACGTATGACAGCATCGTCCGATTGTGATCCCATGGTCCGTTTCCGGTTTCTTCGTAGTGTTTCCACGCTTCAGCAGTGGGGAGCGCGCTAGATCGCCAGGCTTCGATCCATGTTGCAGCCAGGATGATAAATAACGCCGATGACGCCGCGACGAGCGTCACGAAAGCAATGCGTGCCGCAATTCCGTGAGCTGTCTGTTCATTTGGATTGTCGGCCAATCGGTGTGTCATCATTGCCGGACAGAACGGCAATGATCACCGAGCGGCGACAAGTGATCATCCATTTCGAAAACACACTGCTTCGCCGCTTCGTGTGCATCATATTGTTATCCTGCGAGTTCTAATCGCCACGTCGAAAATCGTTCATTATTGTTGAAAATATTCAGATGGAAGGGGTTCTGGTTCTCCTGCCCACAATTTCATATAGCCCTGGAACGCAGGCCGGCAAATTGAAGATCCCGCGATAGGAAAAAGGGGAGAATATGTCCGTTCGACCATCGCAGCTCCAGAATCCGAATTGGCAAAAAGCCAGCTAACTGGCCCTATGCTCGCGATAGCTAGCAACAAGACCGAAAATATCAAAATTGGAACTGCTAAGAGCCTTGTTGCAAATCGCGACTTCCGGTTAAACAGCAAGAACAAACCGACGAAAACAGGCGCAGCGCATAAAACAAAAACAGACCAGCCCGGAAAATTCAAAAAAGCGAATAACGCGACAGCGGTCGCAAACACAAGTCCGAATATCGAGCGAACAGAGAATTGTTTATTGGTTGGTGTCATTTGAAGCAGGATAACGGACATGTTAACGGAGTCGACCGTTTCAGCTCGCAAGTAGTCGAAGCGGATTTACAATTGGCCGGCAGGCCAAATCCGCGAAGACGAAATCATACACCCCAATGCGGCTTCCGTTCAACATATTGTTATCCAGCCGATTCCGCCTCAAAAGCGACAACGTTCTCACCGGAGAAGTATCCAAATCCGTCGATTGTTGCGGCGATCGGTGTGACCAAAGCATTAGTGACCGTTTGATATCGTATTGGAAAAATCTGATCAAGATTTGAATCGGTGATTTTACGCAATTCATGGATGTCGGCATCAAGGAATTCCCGGCCAAATTGATACACTGCGCCGTGCCAGAATGAGATTGTTCCACCAGAAGTAAAAATTGTTGGCTGATGGTTAACGATCGGGTTTCGTGTTTCGTCATCCTGTCCGTCGATATTTGACACATAACCGAAAAGCGAAATGCCATTCTGGGTCGTGAAATCTGCGGCAACCAACCCCGAAAACTCACGACGCGCTGGATAACTCGAATCCCACGGTCGAAATGCCTCGTCATCGACGTCAGCGTATTGTTCGTTCCCGAAATCGTTGAGATGGATGTCAAGCCAGATTTTGTGGTCGTTAAAGTGCCCCTCTGTCAAATCGTCAAACAGAATGAAACCAGAAGGCTGTGAAAACCAGCGGGCTAGGAATTTTCGCATAAGGCATACCCATATCGCTTAGGCTGGATAACGACCGGCATCACCGGGTCGGGAAAGTTGACTGTCCATTGCCAAAACGCGCGCAAGCCCGACTCCGGTGCATGCCATTGTTATCCGCCGGCACTTGTCCAGCGGACGGATGGAGATCGGGCAGTGCCCAGCCACCACAGAATTAAGGGTCCCCAGATCGGAAGTCCGGTGGCAATCACGACAAACCATCCAAAACTTGTAGCTGTGAATGTTGATCGAATCACTGTTGTAAGGACAGGCAGTTTGGAAAGTATGGCGAAGGTGCCAGTGTAGATCCAGATCGCGTTCAGCGTGAAGAACAGCGGGCGATCGTCGCGAACCCAACCTCGAAGGGTAGCGAGGGACGAGTACGCAAGCGAACAAAGCAAGGAAATCGATATCGCGACGGATACAGCAAGTGCGCACCAATAGCTTACCGTTCCCAGCCCGAGTTTTTCAGGTGCGTCAAGAAACGTTTTGCGTGCATTTGGTTGCATCATGAGAAACAACCATGCAGTTTGTGGCACCAGCGCCAGAACGGACGCGATTGCGATGCACCGGGAAGCACGCTTAGGAGGCTGGTGGGTAAACACGAGTCAGATAGTCGGATAACGCCAGCGTTCACCGGGCAGTGGGGCAGAGTGGAGCCACACTGCTCCGGTGCAACGCATTGTTATCCGTCCCGCCCGTGCGTTGCCGTGGTCAGTATCGATCGGACACAACGGGAAGCTTCGACGAAGTCCCCATTTGTTACTTCTTCAAGAGCGATCTTCTCGACGAAGCCCCGCAGCCTGTCATGAGCAGCAGCACGGTGTCGATCTTGGCGACCAGCGTACAACGACGACACGCAAACCTGGTCGTTTGCTTTCAAATGACGCATGACCTCGGCCACCTTGTCGCGGAGCTCGTCTTCGGTGTCCCGATCACGCAGCCGAATCTCCCGGATGCGTTGTACAGATCGGTGTCCAGGAATAGTAGTGAGTTCCCCAGACACACCTTCGGTGGGCCAAGCCAATGCGTTGCAGCGAGGGCAGCAAGTGTCGCCTGCCATTGAGATGCTCAGGCGGAAGTGGTGTCCGCAGACGTTGCACTGGTGATGCTCGCCCTCTGGAGTTCGGGAGGACGTTTCGTTCATAGGCATTCCATGTGTCGATTGAAGTAAAGTTTCAGGAGCGGATAACGTTACGCATCACCGGGTGGCGGCGAGCGATTCTCTATTGTCAAAACCGCCACCACCGCCACTCCGGTGCATGCGATGGTTATCCGCTAGCATCAGTCGGTGTTGGTCCACGTCAAGATCGCACCGAAGTTGCGATTTAACCCTTCGATGATACCACAGGAATCGCTGTCGTAGCTGATTGTGACATGAACCCACGCCTCGAAACAATCAACCAATCGAGATCGGTCTACCTGCAATGTGTTCCAGAGCGGCACATCGCGAAACGCCAGTTCGATGACATCAGCATCCCTTTCGGTAAGCCCATCCATAGCCGAGTGTTCGGCAAAGTGTTTGAATAGAAAATTTTCGGGGCTGCAGAATTCGTGTTTCGGTGGTGCCCCGGCGGCGTTTGCAATGGGAACGAAAAAACCTTCGATTGATACTTGGTGGCAATCGTGACCGCCGACTTGATTGCAGTACCTAACGCCGGTTGGTCGCGGAACGATCAATCCAGTGCCAGCATGCTCCCATAGGCGTACGGTAATCATCAGATGGCCGTTGTAGGCTCAAGTTAAGGTCAGATGCGATTAATTCGGATAACGGTACGCGTCACCCGGCACGCGCGAGAGATTCTCAATTTCAAAACTGCTCGGCTCGCGTGCTCGGGTGCACGCGATGGTTCCCCGCCGGTTTCCGCTCCCAAGTATAACGAGGGCTAACGTCCATAGTCTGACGTATCAACATGTGTCGGCGGTCCCGATGCGTCAGCATTGCGGGCACGAATGAACTGATTCTGAATTACGGCCAATGTCCAGCCAACCACCCCGCCCCACACGGTAGGTGCAATGTCTGGTGGTGATGTCCCTGCGGCAAGAAATGCACAAAGGGCAGCGTAGACATAGCATCGAACAACGCCACGAAGTTGATCATTGCGGACGAGTAGGACGATAAAGAACGACGGGACACCAACCAGAAACCCAATTGTCATTCCGGCAAATGGAAGGTTTTGGTAGTAAGCAAACGCTATCGCAAGAACACCGAATGCTACGGCGGTTCGTCGAAGCGTTAGTTGGGTTTGCTTATTTGGCAAACGCGGCGTTTCTCAGTCGGGGAACGTTACCGATCACCCGGTCGCCGCGAGAGATCTCCCATTGTCAAAAACGCCCGACTCGGCGACTCGGGTGCATCGGATGGTTCGCCGCGCTGACCGTTAAATGTGGACGTGGCATGGGCGACAAATACCCACGCCCCAATTTACATCGGTGTCGAGCGCATCACCACACACCGGACATTCTACAGGTTCGGGATCATCAGCATCGTGGAAATACCAGAGGCGAGTTGGATGGTGAATCGACAGGAAGATGGCAATTTCGCGTCCGCGTTGGTTCACTTGGCCTTGGGGATCGGTAAGCCATCGTTTGGCATCGTCTTCGTACTCTCCGGAATCTAGCCATAGGCGGAAAAGAGAGCTTACAACGCCATGCCAATCGGCAACGGCTTCGGCTTCCCGTTCCGTCAGTCCGATGCGTTCCGGATCAACTTCGCGGCGGCATGATGCACAATGGATCGGGTTGTCGGTAAGCAGATCGACCAGTACGAGTTCCGAAAGGCGATCGCAGTTGCAGGACTCGATAGCGGTTGTCGGTCGCAAACGATCATAGGCGTTCATTGCTTTAGTCGGCCATTGCTTTAGTCGGCGAACGTTGGCGATCACGCGGCCGCCGCGAGTGATCATCCACTTCAAATACCACGACTCGGCGGCTCGTCGTGCATCGAATTGTTCGTCGATTTACGGTTGCCGCCAGCGAGGTGTTGGACGGTCGTGCTTCATTGTAGCGATCGTTGAATGCCGTGGGGCAATCCATCAGTCTGAGGCGGGAACAGCATGGTGTGTGCGAACCGAAGTACCGAAGTCGGCGGTTGACCGATCGTCAGACCGTTATCGAGTGTTGAGGCCAATCGAAGACTCCACCGCAACGACGCAATGGGCGTATAGGATCACGAACCATTGTTGGCGATTGTTGGTTGTTGGAAACGTTTACCAAACCGCGACTTCAAGAGCGATCACCAGGAAACAGAGGTCGCGTCATCATGAGGTGGGCCGACTGCAGTCACCATATCCGGCTTGTGCGTTGAGTCGAATTTAAAGATCGAAGAGCCAACGAACGTGAACAAGCACGACGAACGTTGGTGGTCACCGGGGACGAACGGAAAGGTCACCATCAGGAAAGACGTTTTTGAGTCCTCCGGTGCACCACATGGTTCGCCGCAATTGTATCGGATTATTGCTAACCACCACGGTTGACGTTCAGGACATCATACCAAGCGCAGCAATGAGCGGCAAAGCGAAGCGAGGACTTTGTAATCGCGTCTACGCTTCATTGTTTTCGACAAGTTGAACACGATCATCGTCGGTGAAGACGCGAACATGAGGAAAATCAATGTCGTGTTCTTGCAGAACGGATTGATAGTGAAGTATTCGATCGATCAGCGAGTTGGTTAGGTCCTCAACGTCGCCAAGAAAGTCGTCGGACGACGTATCACCATCGTCTATGCGAGCAACAATGCGAAGAGCATTGCGACAAAGAATGCCTAGCGAATCGCCCTGAATCACCGCTCCTGGATACTGCCGTCCGGGTGGCTTGATAACGGCGTAGTTGCTATCGCGAGAGAAGACCTCAAGTGGTTCGGTATCCATTTGCGGATTGGATTAGTGATGAGTTTGTGATTCACTTCGTCGGCGAACGGTGCGGATCACCCGGTCGGCGCAAGTGATTCTCCATTGTCAAAACGCCCGACTCGCCGACTCGGGTGCATCCGATGGTTCCCCGCTCACATCGCCATCGTGGGGAGTGACAGCGTCGTCCGGATCTCTGGTCCCACGATCCCGCCACGGTCTGTAGACGTTGATGAAAAATCCGGCAACCATCGCCGACCATAGTAGCAGGTTCGCGATGATAAACAGGGAAAATGCCAACCAGTGACCGATCCTTCCGAAAGGCGAAACAGTGATTCCGAGGAACACGATGGGAATTGCGAGCATCACCATCCATTGAAGTCGATTCGGCGGTGGAGCTAATGGTGCAATCACAAACGAGTATTTCGTATAGGTGTGGTGTTTGGCGAGCGAACTAGTCGTCACAGCCCTCGTATGGAATAACTCGGACAAGCCGACGTTTGGCCTCGGCGGCGGAGATGCCTGACACGATCATGTACGGACGAAAAAGGAGAAGGATGCCCAAGCGTTCGTCATTGTGCAATCGCTTGATTGCGGAATCGATGTCCTCACCAGCGTCGACCCGTGAACGCAACTTCGCGATGATTTGCGTCTCGGTCAAAGGTAGAGACATTGTCTGACATATCTGCTTCGTCGGGGAACGACCGGCATCACCGGGCGGGGAGAGTAAAGTTGTCCATTTCAAATTTGGCCGCAAGCCCCGCTCCGTGTGAATGCCATGGTTATCCGCTTACGACGGTTGGGTTGCTAAACGAGCATTTGATGAAGACGCGAAGGGTATCGTAAACGTCAGCGTAAGCCCAGCAGCCAAAATAGCCATCGCAGCATACACAGCACTCGAATTCGACTCCGCCAAGAACAGGAATATGACCGTGGGCACTACGCAAATCAGCCAGAAACCATGACGCAAAAGCAACTGCCTTAACGCGGCTATGGTTTGGCCCCAGACAATCAAGCTGCTAATGAGCATGCCGAGAAAGCAGAAATCCGCCAAGATCCAGTAAAACATCCAGTGTGAAGGCGTCAGGAACTGCCAGTCACCGCTATACCGGAAAACGAACGCAGTAACTATTGCGATGGCATGAAAGACGGCGAAACGCAGCGAATGGCACAGTGACTTATAAACCAGAAGACTCCACACCAAGGATGCTACGGCGGCGTCAGACAGCTCGCTGTTAATTCGCACAAACGCAAACGCGAGCGACACGAGTCCGGTGAAAACAATCAGGTCTCGAATCGCAATCTTCGGCATCGACTTTGTGTTGCTGCACACCCGGTGTCAGGAATGCGGTATTTCAAACGGATAACGGTGCCCGTCACCGGGCCGGGAAAGTTGATTGTCCATTTTTAACCAAAGCCGCAAGCCCGGCTCCGGTGCACGGGATGGTTACCCCGATTCTCCGCTACTCGCTGAGAGCAGGTCGGCCAAGCCACCAAACAGTGTAAAAGCAGCAACTACGCCAGCCCCAATGTAGCAGGTGGTCAGCAATGGAAGGCGGAACCAAAATACGATCTGCGACGCGATCATCATCACGACTGCTGTGGGTATGCCGCTCAATGCAGCCCCAACCAGCACTAAGGACCAGTGTGACGAATCTGAGGCATCACTGTAGTCGGGGCCTGCCAATTCGTGCGTTGGGTGGGCACGCGGTGTTTGGTGCAACGGGATAGGCTTAGACGCGCACGCAGTGCAGAAAGCATCAGCGTTGTCGACTGGAGTTCCGCACTGGTTACATGGTCGCATCGCGATTAACTAATAATGATGCCAAGTGGGGTAACGGCAGTGATCACCGAGCCGGGACGAGTGATCATCCATTTCAAAAGACGCGCAAGACCGGCTTCGCGTGCATCACATTGTTATCCCGCGCCGTTTATGTTCGCCGATCCAATCCCACGTAAGTTTCCAAGCAGCACGATGTATGGTATCGAGTAATTCATGAATTGGCAATTCAGCACAGAAGGCCGTTCCAAGTTCATCGGCATCATGATGTGTTTCTCGCCAAAACGAAAACGGAAGGTATGCGATACCGTTCACGCGAAAAAGATGCATCGAGACATTATCTGCAGTCGGTCCCCAGTCCATGAACCGATGGAACAAGTGAAGTTCGTTGTCATCATTCGCTAATTCAAGCAGCTCTTTGTGATTTTCTAATGGTGTAAGCGCACTGAACGGCAATTTGTCGCGTTTTTGTGCTGCTG
The DNA here is from genome assembly GCF_012290005.1 of Crateriforma spongiae. Taxonomy (NCBI): domain Bacteria; kingdom Pseudomonadati; phylum Planctomycetota; class Planctomycetia; order Pirellulales; family Pirellulaceae; genus Crateriforma; species Crateriforma spongiae. The sequence goes on along the minus strand of NZ_JAAXMS010000003.1, from coordinate 415,000 downwards.
GAGTGACGAGCCAGTTGAGGTCGTCATTCAGTGAACCGATGAACTGAGAAAGGAATACGACATTGTCGTCACAGGTCAGCCACCGGCCACCAGCATATACGTCAACAACCCTGAGGTCTGCCGATGCTTCATCTGCTGCACCTAGTTCTAGTGCAAATGTGTTTCGTTCGCCAAAACGTTGTATCAACTATTCCTCACGTAAAGCGGGATAACGTCCGCCGTCACCGGGCGGCGAGAGTAGAACTAACCATCAAGAAACACGCTGCCGCCGCTCCGGTGCACGGCATGGTTCCCCGCATCATCTAGGCGTCTCCGAGACAGGCTGGGCAACGAGTTGGTGGTCATCCTCGTAGATGACATAGCCGGGTTTGTCAGTGCGAATCTCGCGGACCGGAATCCCACATTCCGAAACAAGGTGCACAAGGTATCGCACGTTCCGGATGCAGTCCTCAGATCCAGCTTTGAACCAGCATAACCCGGTATCCGCTCGGTGTGGACGCCGGCCGCGGACGAAACGATCAGGAATGGGGAGCTCCGAGACGAACCAGTCAAGTGTTTTGCGGATTTCGTCTTGGATGTATTTGGGAGCTTGGTCTCGGTGAAGAATATCGTACGCTGCCGCGAAAACGCCTTCAGGACGATCAACCTCGCGATCTGGGTCAGAGGCGACGAAGCGTAGGACGATGTCATGCACGATTCAGTCGGGGAACGGTTGCCATCACCGGGCACGGAGAGACGACTTCCCATTTGTGAAAACGCGCAAGCCGTGCTCCGCGTGAATGGCTTGGTTATCCGTCGTTTGGGTTGGCAATGTCCGTCAAGTCTATCGTTACCGTGCGGCTTGGCGAGCCATCCGAAAACGGGATAGAAATACTGTAAAGATGCGATTCGATGGGATGCAAGATGAGGGTCTTACGGATGGATGAATCTCTCCAACGCACGTCAACGGTGAAAGCACCGTTGGGGCCATCCGGGTTGATGCGAGTGATTGTAACGACACCCGTGTCGTCTCCGAGAGCTTTCGCGATCGTTTCGGCTAACGATTGGTAAAACGAGGACATACGCTCTTCGATAAGTCCTTCGATGTCTGCGTGATAAAGCGGTGCCCTGTGGATCTGCGAAACGTGGCCTCGCGCGATACGGAAGCGTCTGAGCAATCACGGGCGGATCGGAGAGTTCGGTGTGCATTGATTCGAGAACACTCGAAGCCACGAACGCAACGCCAGCGGTCAGCACCAGCAGAGTCGCAATCGCAAATCGGAAGGTAGTCGCAGGCTTCGATTGCATGGCTGCAAAATGCTACTTCGATCGGATAACGGCGGTGGTCACCGGGGACGAACGGAAAAGCCACCATCAAAAAGGACGTTTTTGAGTCCTCCGGTGCACCACATGGTTCGCCGCATAGCAGCGGGTAAAATGATGCCTCCGGTGGAAAACAACCCCATTGTATCATGTCCGGTAAGTCGACATTCATGTTCAAAACAGGGAGGTCGGTGAGACGTGTTGGGATCGTTCAGCGACGCGTTCGGCAATTTCACGCTCGATTCGTCGCAGCATGAACCAACGTTTGACAAGTCCCGACGCGTTCCATTCGTCGGCGTACTTGCTCTCGACTTCGGGACGAACTTCAGCTTCAATCCCTTCGAGTGCGCGTTCGTAGCCATCCGCAACGAAGTCGTTGCTATCGGGTTGGGCATTGCGGTTCATGTGCAATGAGTCAGCGTGCGCCTATTCGATGTTGTAAACGTTGACATTTGGGATCACGACAGCCCAAAACGAGTCGGGAAGCAGGTAAGCGATCGCTCCAAGGGTAACAACATTGAGCGCATACACCACGGTCCGCTTGCGGCGAGTTCGTGACGGATGCGATTCAGGAGTTGGGTCGTACGGCTGCATGGGTCAGATTGAGCAAAGAACGCTCGCCAATGACGAGTGGTCAGTCTCGATCTATGGTCGGCGAACGGGAGCCGTCACCGGGCCGGGAAGGTTGATTGTCCATTGGGGAGGGGCCGCAAGCCCGGCTCCGGTGCACGGCATGGTTCTGGCGTCTCTTCGGCTCCCATCTCGTGCTCGTGCTCAGCGAAGCGGTGCTCGTAATCGTAATCGACTCCAGCCTGGTACCCCGCACTGGTTTCCGCGACACCATCGAACTTCATGGCCATTCGAGTCAACATCGCGACGATCCGATGCAGCATCGCTTTCATCGCAGCATCGTCTTGGACTTTGATCCCTTTGGTTGCGAGAAGCACGTCTTGGATCGCAGCACACTCGAGCGCCGAACCACGTGCGATGTCGAGAAACCGTGCCCGGTCTTTGCGGCTTCGTTTACCGTTGCCTTCGGCGATGTTCAGTGGAATGGACTGGGCCGCACGAAGCCATTGGTCGCGGGCGTGGCGATGCCGACCGGTGAGAGACTCCGAAGCGTCGAATGATGTGGCAACGTATTCGATAGACAACCGGTAGACGTCGAGGCGTTGGTGGTCGAAGGATTGCGTGGTCATCAGGATTGCTTTCGATTACGAGCACGAGCACCGTCGCTGCGCGACTGAGCACGAGCACGAGGCTGGCTCATCGCCAGAACGTCACGCATCAGCGGGCGGCGGGAGTTCGGCTACCATTCGTAAAACCTCTCCACCGCCGCTCCGTTGCATGCGATGGTTATCCGTCTTTGTCCTTGGTTTCCGTGTCGTTCTTTTCAGCTGTGTCGAACGCGTCATAGGCGTCGTCGAAGCTAGAGAGTATCAAACGCCAGTACAGACCATCCGCAACGGGAACGAAAGTATCGGGTTTTGTTGAGTATTTTTCATCCTCGATATATGTCATGTTCGAATCGTCAAGTTCGTATTTCAGCTTGAGTTGGAATGCGTTAGGGCTAAGTTTGGTAACTAGCCCATCGAGCATGACGTAAGGGTCGCGGTTCGAGGGCACGCGCAGATAAAACGCACGGTTATCGTACACCCGGATTGTAGTGACGCACGTCCAGATTGGTGCCCATTTGTCCTTGGATTCCGGTCGGGAGTCCCACGGGTCATGATGTATGGCGCGATTTGTAGCGAACAAGTGCAGGTAGAGCGGCTTAGCGTTCGGTTTTACCGGCAATGGTGTATCGTCTGCGATCGCGACGCCATGGCATGCGATCAAACAGGCCACACCGATGACGGTGATAAAGTGCTGGCGTTTCATTTGCTTGCGCCTAATCGGATAACGGTAGCGATATGCGGGCGGCGGCGAGTGATCAACCACTTCAAAAACCCCGACTCCGCCGCTCCGTATCATCGCATGGTTCCCCGCGTTTGTCTTTGTGTCATTCAAATTGTCGCGGTGGTTCAGGTGGATCACAAGGGCAGTCCGCCGAATCCGCGAGATCGTCCCAGCACCATCGAAAGTCGCAGAACCCAGCATCAGCCAATACGCGTTTCGATTGAGTGGCGACTTCGTGTAGACCATAAGGAGAGCTGGAACTTGTGCGTCCGAGCATACGCCCGAGAACACCGGGTACGTATGAAGGAGCAATCTGCAGTATCCAACGATCGTCAGTGCCATGATACGGCGCGGCAGTGATCTGCACGTTCGTCGAATCACGGCGAATCGTCAGCATATAGCCAGCGTCTCGCCAGCAGTCTGAAGCGCCGATGGTCCAGCCTTCGGTTTCCAGTCCAGTCGCGAGAAATCGGACAATAGATCCGCCGCGAATATGCTCGCCAACGGTATCAGATTCCGCTCCGTAAAATGTGGCGTTTTGAGACCGCGTCATCACGCGCAACCATTAGTCGGGGAACGGCAGGGTTCAGCGGGGCCGCGCGAACGACACTCCACTTCAAAAACGTCAACTCGCGGCCTCCGTTGCAACCCATGGTTCTGTCACTGCAACTCATTTGCATCAAAGTCACGATTCTAACGGTCGTGCCGACGAAAACGTCCTGCAGCAACGAGAAGAAATCCAACCGCAAGTAACGCTGTCGTGGAGGGTTCGGGAATAGCAACAACTCCAAATTGTAGTCCATAGTTCGCGGTGCCTTGCCCGGTCCATGACACAACGAGTTCGTCAACCCCAGCGATTGAAGGCTGCAGTAGCAAACCACCATTATTGCTTCCGTCGCCAGAATCAACTGTGCCGACGATGGTCGCGTTGATGCCATTCCCGTCGTCGTTGAACAAGAGTGACTCGCCAACGGACTCGATGATATTCCAGTTGGCATCAACGTCCGTGTCAGAAATTTGCGATCGAAGCAGTACGTCACGCTCGCCGCCGACGTTCGTTATGAAAAGATAGTCTTGAGGTCCAAAAGTTGCGCTGTCAAACGTGAACGCGACAGCCGCACCGGTCTGACCGATATCGATGATGCTGATGCGGTTTTGGGCTTGAAATGGAAATAGCTCGCTGTTGGGCTGCGGAGCGTTTGCGTTTTCCGAGCCGATGATATTTGCTCCTGTTGCAGTGACTGTGATCTGACCGCCACGAAACGCACCGACAAATGGGCCGGTGCCATCACCTGTGAAGGTAACAATTTCGGCAGACGATGCTGATGTGATTAGCATCGGAAAAAGGACTGCGGCAAGAAAAGCACGAAATAGTTTCATCATGGTGTTTCTCCTGTTGTGCCAGAACGGTTGCCGTCACCTGGGACGGACGATTGATTCTCCATATGTAAAACCGCGCAGGCCGTCCTCAGGTGCACGGCTTGGTTCGCCCCTACGCTGTCTTTCTGGTGTGAAGTAGCTCACCCGCCTTGATGGGCCGAATGTCGTCAGCACTGACGGTTACAAGCGCAACCGTTTGACCACCGCCATCAACAAATTCGACCTCGTATCCCTTGCCGCCTTTGTAGACGTGCACGACGGTACCCACGTCTCCACGAGTGAGACTCGCGTGAGGCGGATCAGCATCAAGAACAACGAGAGAGTGTTCGGCAATCATGTCAGTCACCCGGGATATGCAGTTACTAATCGCGGCGGATCATCGTCCTCGACGATCCATACCGTCACGACGACGCCTGGTCGGGATTCTGGGCGTCCAACAATACCCAAAGCCTTGTATTTTACACCAAACGCAGTGGTTTCAGTATCGAAGGTTGTGCAGTTTCGAGCAATTGCGAGTAGATCGGCGGCCAGATTGTGCCATTCGTCGCGGTCGTAGCCAAGCGAGTGAAACCAGATCGCCTTGGAGCCACCGTCGGGATGTGCGAGATTGAGCAGATAGTCGCGAACCTTCGCATCCTCCACTACGGCTCGTTTGGCATCAGGTATTGGCATAAAGTTCAGTGGGCGAACGGCACACATCACCGAGGACGCGCGAACGACTCACCATCGCCAAACCGCTCGGCTCGCGTCCTTCGGTGCATGTGATGGTTCCCCGCTTCAAGGTGTGTGATTCAGGAACGCAAGAATCGTTGTGCGTCAAAGCCCTCTACGATAGCAGCCAAAGCATTCGCCCAGTCGTTCAGCGAGTCTTTAGTGTAGCCAACCGGGGCAGTGTTGTACGACCAAATGCCACCCCAAAAACCGGTTTGCAGCGGTGGAAAATCGATCAGTATCAGGTCGTGGTTACCAAATGGGAGGAACGGTCGAGCCGAGCGGGCATTGCGTTTCATTTTCCACGGTCGCCCGACCCGGAAGTTGCAATCGGCCGCATCAGCGACGATCAAGGGTGAACCCCAAATAAGGGTCAATTTTCGTCCAGTCAGTTCGACGACAGGAAGGTTGTCTCTGCTCACGAACCGTAGCGGCCCCATGCGCCAGAGTTCGTACAGATCGTCAGGGATGCACTCGGTAAGGCGGTCGATTTGCGCTGTTGGATCGTCCATCGGAAAACAGCAAACAATTCAGTCGGGGAACGTCAGTGGTCACCGCGTCGGCGCGATAGACCTGAACTCAAAAACAAATTGAATTCGCCGACTGCGGTGCACCACATGGTTCACGCGTCCGGCCACGACGACAGCACGAGCCATCGTTTCTTGTGGCCAATGTACCGCATTGGAATCGCCGTGGGAAATCGAGTGCCCTAATCTGCGGTCGGCGTTTCAGGCGTCGGATTGTTTTTGTTCGTGCTCGTGCTCAGCATCGCAGTACTCGTGCTCGTAATCGATCGACCGGCGTCGGCTTCTCTTCGTCAGCCGAGTCGACCGCGCACCAATCAAACCGTGACATCAGAAGCGAATCAAAGGAAACAGAGGCTTGATGAATTCAAGAGGGCACCCTTCAGACGCACCGATCGCTGCTTGACTTTTTGGCAGTGGCGTTGTTCTCGGCAAATCGATTACGAGCACGAGCACCGTTTCACTGAGCACGAGCATGATTCAGCAGCGTGAACGGTAACGATCACGTGGTCGCCGCGAACGACTCACCACTTCAGAAAACTCAGCTCGGCGACTCACGTGCATCGTCTGGTTACCCGAGTTTTGGATCTTGGGATCCGCGTCGGATAGCGTTTGGGCTAACGGGCTGCCTCGTCATGCGAGCTTTCTTTGGAGGCGCTGGATTTCCATCGGGCGAATAGTCCAGCAAGTATACCATTAGGAACCGTGAAGTACGCGATAGCAAACCAAGGGTCTACGGTGACCCAAAAAAAATGCTGGTAAACGACAGGATCTCCTGTCTGAGTTGCGGTTTCCCAAGCAGTCGATAGACGAATGGAAATGTAGATTACGGCGAGGCCGACCAGGGGAACGCTCAGCAGTGTGGCGTTGAGGATGATCGCGCGACGCAGCCATCGGGGATGTCGTTTGGTCGCTAGTGATTGTGCAGTTTCTGGTGAAGCGTATGGATTAGTCACGGCACGTGGAACAATGGCGAAGAGAGCTGTCTAGTCGAGTCTCATCGGGTAACGTACGGCATCACCGGGTCGGGAAGGTGAATTCTCCATTGCCAAAACGCTCGCAAGCCCGACTCCGGTGCATGCCATGGTTATCCAACCGCACTGGATGAAGCAGGGGAAAGGACTGCGACCGAGACCATCCCGGAGCCACGATCATACCCAACCATCGAGGACCGAGGAACGATTGTCCACGCACCCACCAACATCAATCACGAGAATCGGTATTGACATCGAGCAACCAGCTTTGGCACGAAGCCAAAAGGAGACGCAAACATGAAGTATTCAACGATCGTTGTGATCATACTCATTCTTGGAGTCGGCGGATGTGCCGCAGTGCAAAAGACGGGTGAAGTTGCGGTAGGCGCGACAGCGTTTATCGCCGAGGGGATCATTAATGGGATTTTCGACAACGACGAATCGATCCTAGAGCGAGATCATCGCGAACGAAATGAGCGAAGATGGAAGCAGGTTTGGCGTGACAACCCCGACGTGAACCCGGCGATGACTGCGGCTTACAAGGATGACTACGAGTAAGTCGGATAACGTCGGTGGTCACCGGGGACGAACGGAAAGGCCACCATCAGGAAACGTGTTTTTGAGTCCTCCGGTGCACCACATGGTTACCCCATTATTCGTCGGGCAAGCGAAGATGCCAACAGCATCACGCCAACCGGAATCATGGTTTCAACCCAGAATATACCAGACGCGATCAGAAGCATGATTGGCTCTGCGTTGGCCAGCAATGGAAACATGGAATGATTTGCAAGGGTGAACGCGATCAAGAACGGCGTTATACACAGCACGATCGGAGTAAAAACACGGCGTGTCCCAATGATCCCATCGACGAACACGCCGACCGACGCACCAAGAACAAGCCAGCCTAGAAATTCGCCATCATGGAACGTTCGCAACCAGAATTGCCAGACACCGACTACGAGAAGAATTCCCAACAAGTTGGATGCAAAGTTGCGATCACCGCGGGCTTTATCGCCGTCGTGGACTCTGGTTGGGCGATACGGATTGGTGTCCATGGATAGACGCTGGGAAACGTATCAAAATGGAAAAGCGGACGCCGTGCCGTTTTGCGGGGTAACGTCCGGCATCACCGGGCGGGGAGAGAAAAGTTGTCCATTTCAAATTTGGCCGCAAGCCCCGCTCCGTGTGAATGCCGTGGTTATCCGCCGTTTATGAGGTCGTGCGCCCAGTCCCCAATGTACCACTCAAGCCGGTCGCCCGGCAGTTCAAGCAACCATTGCGCTACGGCGTGAATGGGAGTCAGATTGTAAGGGCATGAAATATGCGTCCCATCGCGAGCGTGAACGCGAATGTCGTGAGCACCGCCGTTTACGATCGCAATATCATCACACGCGATACAACGCTGTGGACCAATGAGCGAACCAGTGCAGATTGCAGCCTCGGACAGTGTCACAGTCCGAAACATGGCATCCACCAGGAGGGCACCGTAGAAAACTGAAAGCAGTGTGGCGATCGTGATGTTTCCGAATTCGATCCAGTGGCTATCTGTGAAGCCAGTAATCGCGAACCAAACCCAGAGCAATGCCCACCCCGTTGCGATCGAGAACGCCATGCCGTGTTTGGCACACGCGGAGATCGGAAAGCGAAGCACAGCAGGTTGTTGCATAAATTCAGGAGCAGAGTCCGAAGCGGTTCAGTCGGATAACGACCGGCGTCACCGGGCGGGGAGAGTAACGTTGTCCATTCTAAATCGGGCCGCAAGCCCCGCTCCGTGTGCACGCCATGGTTACCCGAAATCACCACTTGATTCGCACATACAGAGGCGCGGCAAGCAAATTGAGGTGACGTCACCCATGCTTAGATTGGTTTCTAACGGCACGTCCAGTGAAGATCGAAACCGCGGCACCAGACGACGAGAACAAAAGGCCAGCAAGCAGCAATACACTCGAAGCATTTTGAAGCCAAACAATTGGGGCGGCACTACCGGACCGCATCTCCGCAATCGTGGCACCTCGCAAGGGGAAGTCAGCGACGAAGAAACCGACAAAGCCGAGGCAAACCATGACGGCGCCAGTGAGTAACAGCAAGTGATGCAGCAGATTCGACCGACGGTATGCGACGAAAGACGAAGCGAATAGCAGGAATACCGTTATTGGAATCATCCACTCAATCATTAGGTCCGGGAAGTGCCAAGGATCGGGCAAGGCCGCCATATTCCCATCCGGGTCAGCAATAAAAGTGTCCGCAAGCAGCATGAAACAAATGCGAATAGTGGAATTCCAATAATCGAAATCGAATCGGGTAACGACCGCCGTCACCGGGCGGCGAAAGTAAAACTAACCATCAGGAAACGCGCGGACGCCGCTCCGGTGCACGGCATGGTTCCCCGCATTTGTCAGGTGCGTGGCAGGGCAAACGGACAACGGTCGCAGTTTTGAAATCGCGGTCAAACCCGACCAATCTACACCTAACAATACCACAGAAGATAGAACATCGGTACGTGAAGAAGGCCAAGGAGAAGCCAACGGGGATTCGAGATCGCAGCGGGTATCGCCAACAACATCGATAGATACAGTCCCGCGTGAAGAATCAAGGTTACGATCGCCGCGATTCCCAGAGCGGCAAATCCCTTTTGGTTCGTTGACGTCAGCAATGCGAATCCAACGCCAATAGATGATGCGAGAGCGGCAGCGGATAGTATCCCGCATATCCTGCCAACGCGTCGGCGTCGACGTTCGGTCGAGCAGCTGGTTTGCAAATCCTGTACGGCGACGGATGACGTCCGATACGGATCCGATGTACTCAATGTCAATGAATGTGTGTCGGGGAACGGTCGCGTTAACCGAGCGGGGGCGTGGAAACGTGGTCAGCGAAGCGTCCAAGACGGCTCAACCCCGCTTCGGTTGAACGCATTGTTACACATCGAATCAAGCCGGCAACGTCGCACGGCCTGAAGCATCGAGTTTCTTCACTGTGATGTCGGCCAAAGCGTGGCGGGATCGGGGTTGCCGGAGCCGACGGCCAGACACGAAAAGAAGACATCCAGCGGCCGCCGGCGTAGGGAGCCCCGAGACCGCGGTGGAATTCAGGTCGAGTCAGGCAACGTAGCACATTCACCAAATTGACCGCGCGAACAACGCCGGATCCGGCTTGAAGATCGCGACGTTCCGACGCAAACAGACTCACAGCTTGAAGCATCAATCGATTCAAGGCGTCGGTACGTGGTGATCGTCTCCGCATTCAGTCAACATTGCGAAGCGGCTATTGTCCGAGCACGACCAATGTGTTCAGCGACACGGTCAAACATGACACCGCAATCGATCTCGATTCACCATCAAAGCCGGCCGACCGCGCACACGAAAACCAGAGCCTGATGCCGATCAGAGCCGACCCCGTGTAACGTCAGAATTCACCGAGCACGGGCGATAGATCCTGCTACTTCAATCAAACCCGACTCCCGTGCTTCGGTGCAATTCATGGTTCGTCGATGTCTTCCACGACGCTCCCGCTGGACACTGCCGGTGAAGCAGTCCCATCCAGAACAGCCTGAAAGTAGTCAGTCATGTTTGTGTCAGGATCTCTAGCGAGCGCGACCAATCGTATCGGAGAATTAACCTGGCGCCATGCTTGCTCTCGCAGCAAAATCGTTTCGGTAATTGAGAATGCAGCGCTGCTGGGAACGTCCATCCAATCACCAGCACGATGCTCCCGAGCGTGCAGTGGAAAGTTGAAAGTGTCATCATAGACGACGTAGAGCAAACCGAGGCGATTCTCGGATCCAGAGACTCGCTGTGTGGTCTCGCCCGCATTTGATATGGTCGCTGTTATCGCTAGCCTAACGTATCCGTTGGAAAGCACAGTGCAATCCGCCTTTGCTGTCGTGAACGTTAGAGATGTTTGAAATGCGGGCGTACTATCGAAGCTTGGCAATGCAATCCAGAAGGTCAGAGCGCAAAGAACAAGCAGCGTCAGAAGATTTCTAATTTTGAACGCACGCACCTTACTGGTTGTTGCTTTCCGACGAACGTCAGCGTTCACCGGGTCGCGGCGATGGAGCTAAAACTAAAACCCAAACCAGCCCAACTCCGCGACTCCGAGTGCAACGCATGGTTCGTCGGTCTTACGTGCAACGACAGGTTGAAGCCCATCGACCGGTCACCATCGTACTCTGTTTGATGCACCGCGGGAAACGTGCACTGAAAGTCGACAGGCGTCGGTTAATCATAGCCGAGTCGACCACGCACCAGTCAAACGAGTACACCAAGGGCGATTCATAGGAAACGGAGGTCAGATGAGATCAGGTGGGCCGACATGCCGAGTCACTCGCGTTGCATTCAGGCATTGCGTGTGAAGAAAATCTGTGCGAATGCAAAACAACACTCGTCAGGTATTAAAGTCGCAGTTCAGTCCCGAACACTCGACCGCGCACGAATCAAATCGTGACATCAAATGCGAATCACAGGAAACGGAAGTCCGATGAAATTAAATGGGCCAGCCGGTTTTCAAAATGGCAGCTCAATGAATCGTCGCCCAATCGAGTCTCTATGTACGACGAACGACAAAGATCACCGAGCCGGAAGTGTGATCCTTTGATGTACAAATCGCACGCGCAAGTCCGGCTTCGCGTGCATCGTATTGTTATGCGTCGATTTCGGTGTTTGTGTTCGGTTTCAATTTGTTGAATGCAATGAGCGTGTCAGCCCAGAGTTCAGATTTCAATTCTAACGATTTGATTTCGGCAATTCTAGAAATCACTCGATCCGGAGTTTCGGACATGTGATGTGCCAACGCGAATGCAGCAATCGTAGGTGAACGTGACATTCCGGCAGAGCAGGCAACAATTGTTCGAGTTCCGGAAGCGAGAAAATCCGTAATCGTCCGCAAAGTTTGCAGCAGTATTTTGGGGTCGTTCCCACCGCCATCATTGATTGGAAATCGACAGTAAGTTAATTGACGAGGGATTTGGGCAGGCGGTTCTTCGTAGGCGACGTCAATCACAGTCGTGATTCCGGCATCGAATAAGCCCTGTGGTTCTCGAACGTCCAATGCGTGTCCGATCCAGAGTAGCTTGGGATGAATTTCATGCATTCATTTTCGCGTTCGTGTAAGACGCATAACAATTAAATTATCCGGCCTTGGTTCCGGGCATAACACCTGTAGTTATCCCCGGAAAGATCGCCGGCTTCGGGTCATTCCCTTGGGTGTTACCCACGCTAGCGAACTCGCAGGCGGATCTCAACCCCATCATTTGACAACCCCGGTAATAACGACCAGAATCCCGCCAGAGGCTTGAGCACTGGACCATTGTCCATGCTGTCCAAACGTCTCTAAATGGGGTCCGAGTCGCCAGCGCGGAGTCATTTCAGTGAGTTTCGATCAATTCCATTTATACGTCCATAAGCTCCAACCCAACTGGCCAGACTCGCAGTGGTCCTGCATCTGGATGCGGCGTATGTACGAGTTCTGGAAACATCCTGTCGATGAAACCTTGGCGATTGATCGTGAACGCTTGGTGTCATTTCTTCGACACTTGAAGTCCAAGGGCGTACCGCCGTGGCAAAGGCAACAGGCTGCTGTCACCGCCGGTCGATATCAAACCATGATCAGTGGTGAAATCGATCCCGCGATTCAGGAGGTCGTGCGGACGCTTGCTGATCTGGCCGCCGCCCAAAGAAACGGTGACCAAGCGGCAGCAGAGAAAGAAAACCACTTTCCTGACAATGAGCCGGAGGTTGTATCTGAAATGAGGAAAACGCTGCGCCGGCGGCGTTACAAATACGACACTGAAAAGGCTTACGTTGGCTGGGTGATCCGCTTGCTTCATTTCTGTCCAAACACAACGCCCGCAGCGATCACCGAATCCGAGATCCGCAACTTCTTGTCGTCGCTAGTGACCAACGAGTCAGGAGGCGTTTCCGCAAGCACACTAAGACAAGCCAAGTCGGCTTTGTTGTTTTTGTTCCAGCAGGTCCTGGGACGTGAACTTGGTTTCCTCGAACACAGCGAAGCGACCAAGCCCAAGAAGCTCCCCGTCGTGCTGACACGCGGCGAAATCGCCTCTATCCGACAAGGTTTGCCAAAGAATAAGCGTCTGATGCTGGACCTTATGTATGGCGGGGGCCTGCGTCACAAGGAATGCCGGCGGTTGCGGATCAAGGATCTGCAAATCGAAGAAGGCACGATTCTGGTCCGAGACGGGAAGGGTGAAAAAGACCGAATCACCGTGTTACCGCAATCGGCCGTCGCGGACGTGATTAAAAAGATCGAAGAATGCCGCACGCGGCACCAGCGAGACTTGGAAAGAGGAGAGGGCGAAGTTCACATGCCCGATGCATTGGCCAGGAAGTACCCATCGGAATCTCGACGATTCGGTTGGCAGTGGCTATTTGCCTCGCCCAAGACACGCACCGACCCGCGGTCCGGTCGGCATTGGCGGCATCATGTCAGTGAAGACTACTTGGCCAAGCCGTTCACTCGTGCGTTGCAGGAAAGCGGTTGCGTCAAAAACGCGGTTCCCCATTCATTGCGTCATTCATTCGCCACCCACTTGCTTGAAGACGGCGCGGATATCAGAACGGTCCAAGAATTGATGGGGCACGCCGATGTGAAGACGACCATGATCTATTTGCACGTCATGAATCGTCCAGGGCTGAGTGTTCGCAGCCCCCTGGACCGGTTGAACCGCGACAACGAAGAAGCCGAGTGAACCGCCCGCCATGGGATCGGCCATCATCGGTTGCTGCCCCATGATGGTCGCCAAACGCGGGGCGTGCGACGGTGAAAAAGGGGGGTTGGCCTGGCCTTCGGCCCCTTGGGTAGCACGCTTGGTTTTCGCTTGCCCCCTTACGTCGTTGACCTGATCGATGAATCGCCAACGGTTCACGCCAGCCCCTTCGCGCGCGACGTGCGCCAGTTCGAATGCGACGTCCCCGAGAATCGGGAACGTGCCATCAACGCCCCCCAATGTAGCAGACCGGGGGGGGGGCGTAGGTTATGTCTTTCGGAACTTTTACACGGTCGTCACGCCACTGCGTCAATCTCGCCGAATTGGCCGATTCACCGAGAAGGCATCCGGTGGAAGATTCACCACCATGGATTGGTCGACAGCAAGTCGGCTCCGCCGCGATCCGGCCCCACCCGGATTTGAAATTGTGCCGCGCGGCACAAATGCTATCGGCGGAAACAGGGGCTGGTAATGGGCAAATCTGCTCGAACCCCCTGCCGATGCCCCCAGACACAACTCGGTTCGACGAGCACTGGCCGTTCCTTCGTTGTGGGATGACAATGATTCGATGCTACTCAGCCAAGCCCCGAATCGATGTCCACGCATGTTCCGGCATGGCTTGACAGGGCCCAGCCTGAAACAACAGCTTTAGACAACCTGCCGGGCGAGCCAATCGGAACGCGTCTTTCTAGTAGTCAGCGATGACATAGAACTCAAGGTCACGATACGTATCGACATCGGGATAGCCCTCGCATGTCGGGCGAATCGCAAACCTTGCTTCACCTCGCGGAAACGACGACTGCGATGTCAGCAGACCCAATAACACGTGGTCCTTTGGAGGCTTGGCCCCTGAAATCTTGCGGGGCGGCGTCACCCCATTCCCTTCGCGTCGAAGTCCCCAACCGCCGGGATAGTTGTCGGCGTCACCTGCAATGGTCGGGGGATTCGGCAGCGACGCAAGATTGCGATTGGCCAGAGTGAAATTCCGCTCCGGGCCGGGGGCGGTGAATCCGACCATGAACGCGTATTGTTTACCGCGTTTCATGTCCAGCTTTGCGGGTTGACTGAAACTCCATTTCAAGTAGGCCAGTTTGCCATCACCCGAGTCCAACAAGTCGGGCATTGAACCGCCCGCGACGACCTGGATCGGCTGGTACTCGACTCCGTCCACCGTGTCGTCACAACGATGGTTGGTCGAAAATCCGTGCGTCGCATCCGTGCTAGATGGCGTACCGTTATCGTTAATGACCGGCTCGCCAACCACTTCGAACAGCTGAATGAACACGCGGGCTCTGGCGGCCCCCGGTAGAAACGCCAGATGCCCATTGCCGGTACGCAGCACGATCGCATCAAGGGTAAAATCGCGCGGCGCGGTGAAGACCTGACCCAAGTCGCGGGAGCGACGAAAGTAGCCTTTGTCTTTCCAGGTCAGAGGCGAAGAGTTACGCACCGAGGTGTTGCCGCCCAAATTGCATCCGACCTGCTTGACGACGACATGATCGGCCGAGCGCCCCAGCAGTGACCGAACCATTTGCCACTTTGCTTCCGTTCCCGATTCTTCATCCTGCTCAGTCAAGCCGGACGGTAACCGTCCCAACGATGCGACCGTCAGCGGTTCAGCCGCACGCACCGTTACGTTCACCAGTACGGTTGCCACCAAAGCGAACACCAAGCGGCATCCAGTCGCATTGTTCATGACGATCTCCAACAAGTCTTCAGTAATCACGGGGTCGGCGGCGACTTACTATCCGGGAAGACTGGCTAATCTACCAGTTTTTCGTTCGCCAGAGTGAACGGGGAAGCCTGCAGACAGACGGGGATCCGGATCGATGAAGCATCGGGACGTCCGATGACATGCTGATCTGAAATTTAATCCGTTGGGTACGTGAAAAACTATCACGCATCCCCAGTCGTAGTTACCGTCGGTTAACCTGGGCGGCAGTAATTAAGAGGGGAGCTTGACCACGAATGACTTAGAGCCCTACGACGCATGCCTAGCCACTCATTGGCACACTCGTTTTTCCCCGTTTGACGTTTCACTAAAGATGCCAATGCCGCCTGTCTGGTAAGCAGGACGGCTCGCCCCAGGGTTTGCCGTCAGTCCAATCGCGTCCGGACAGAATTGCCCCATTGGCGCAAAGCAGTCCAACCGCCGGCCATGGCCCCAAACGTGGATGCTGCACTCCCTATGAGAACATCGGCCAAACTGTCTTGCAGGGCCAGTCATCTCGCTTGTGAACTACCGGTGTCACCGGACGGCTGCAACTTCCCAGAACCCGGACTTCGGCCTATGGCGACAACGCCAGGCGCGCCTCTGCCTTCTCTGGTCTATCAATGGCCTTTTGGGCGGACCTTGCGAAAGGCCTCGCTGACTTGACGCCAACGCTTATGCGCCCTCTCGGCCGCACGGTCCCAGTACGTCGAGGTCAGGCGGTCGGAGCAAAGCTTGCCCGACTTCGGTGCCAATCGCCCGACACCTGTTCCATGTACTTTGCAACGGTGGGAACGGGACCTTCGGCGAGCGAAACCAAATGGCGATGCACATGTTGCGTCAAAAGCTCCGTGACGGTTTCGACATGGACGGTTCCCTTGAAGCCAAGACCTCCAAATTGCAAAGGCGTTTGGAACCATTTCGTTTCGGACTCGCCGTCCAGAGTCTCGCACAGGATCAACTTACGCAACTGCTCGACCTCCCTCCCTTCATCTGTCGAAAGGTCCATGGGTCCCTGCAGTAGCCCCCAGTAGCGAAACCAATGTTCTTAAACGTGTCGCCCGCCGAAATAGCTAAATCGATACAAGGCCTTCTGTTGCGGTGGTGCGTTTCCCGATCCCCCATCATTTGCGTGAGTGACGCCCCATCGGGGTGCATCAATTAAGGCAGAAACACTAAAGTAGACGTCGTGGTAGTCGCGGATACGATCCGCCGGCACATCCAATTTGGCCGAGAGTTCAATTGCTGTTTGACGGGAAAGCAATCGGGCTTCGATCGACCACCGTAGAAAGTCGTTTTGATGGATCGCCTGCAGCTTGGGCATGTCCGACCGACGTTTTCTGGATCCGCGCCCGTTGCAGTCATGCCCCTGCAGGCAGCCCACGACTTCTGGAATAACAACATCTTCGAGTGGGTGCACCGAAGCGGATCCAGATACAATTTCACAGGCGATTCCCAATCGCTAAGCAGGTCAGCATTTGCGTCTCGTCGTGCCAACGAGCCACGGCATCATTTCGGTGCTGGGCATCGGTTTCACCATGCATCGCGTCGACAAAAAAACTGTGCCGCAAGGCACAATTAAAAAAGCAGTTCCGTCGTGTCTGAGCGGCAACCGTATTTCGAAACCAGTGTGGGGACACTAATCAACTTTAGAAGCTACTGGCTATCAGGATCAAAACCGGGTTCGTCGACCAAGCGTTTCAGCATCGAATTGGCTTGGGCGATCGCATCGTCCCGATTGTTGGCTGAGTAGACTTGGTCCGAAGCCCCGCCGTGGACCGACGCTTCCCACGCACCCTCGAATTGCATGACCACCACGAAGACGTCGCGATACCTCACCACAACCGGCCCACCGTCGAAGACGATCTGAGGCCGACGGTCCGCTGCCACATCTGATTTGCCAGAACTGGGTTCTGCGCGGGTCGCCGCAGGCGATGGACAGTCGGTTGAAGCGGCCACTCCGACCAATTCAGACGCCTTGGTGCCTGAGCGTCGCTCTCCCGAGGACCGCTTAGACGAAACTGGCTGGTACGCTCGCTCGTCGCCATCGTCCGCCGCTATTTCGCTCACTTCCGGCGTGACAGTAGCTCTCACGTGCGATTTCAGCTCAGCCCCGGCTTCAGTGTCAGCGTCCGCTCTGGCCCTGCGGGCAGAATCGGGCTTCCTTTCTACAAGAGACTCGACCAGAGCATCGATCTTTTTGTCGTCGCCATCGACCTTTGAAACAACCCTTGCTGCTTTCGTAAGATCGATCTTACCTTCATGGACAGCCGCGACCAATTTCGCGCTTGATGCGACTTTTCGGTAACGATCGAACGACCGTTTTGAAATCCCAAACATAGCAGCAATCTTCGCCACCGACATCTTTTGTGACCGCGCCTGCTTTTTTTCAAAATTCAATGCTGCGCGACAAAGATCGATGAGACTAGCCTTTCGGCCGATCAATCGGCGCGCCACCACAGCATAGGCGTCAGCTTCCGCTACCGTGGTGAAGTTGACATCGTCCTGACGGCCTGACGCAATCGCAGCAAGGCATCGATGCCGACCATCGACCAAGAGACCAGATTCCGTGATCGTCGCTGGATCAATTGCAGCACCGCTAGCTATCGAAACACACAAGCGATTCCATTCTTCATCACTCAATTCCCGCACGCTCTCGCATGCCGGATGAACCCCCTTGATCTCTTCATAGTGATCCGGAAGCTGTTTGGACTTCGGACGTCGAACTTCGACATCGACTGTCTTCCTATTGCTAGCGCTACAAACGCCCTTCTTTGGGTTGCTCTTATCCAGCGAGCCCTTTGAACGCTTTTTCTTTGCCAGTGGCTTTCCTTCGCTGCTTCTGGGCTTGCGACTACTACTGAGGGGCGAATCCGACTCTTGTTTGACAGAGCCAGAGGGTGTATCAGGCATTGAACGTCGTCCATAGAAGTAGAAACTGCAGTGGCCCGGTGCCGCCGACCGCGTCAACGATGAAGCCAAAATCGGACCACCACAGCGAAAAAGATCAATCACACAAATGGCAACAAGAAGATCATCGCAAAAAACTTGGAATCGAACAAAAGATGCGGGTGAAGCCAAAGGCTATGCTCAATCTTTCTGACAGACGGCAGGACCTGCACTTCAGCGCCAGCACGAACGTTCGCCACCAGGGAGTCAATCGGTGAGTCGCCTCTTGCATGGCATGAAATCTAGCAGTCCACCGTCATCGATCAACACAAGTTTTCGAACCGAATTGCCAAAACGGCGAACCCTTTCGGGGTGTGCCCCGGCAACACATAAAGGCAAACCATTTGAATTCAAACGCGATGCTCTCTTAAGACGCCACCCCCAATGGAAATCACCATCTTTGAACTGAACCCCAGGTCTGCAAACCACAGGACATCTAGGTCGAATTAACGTTCCACTGATAGACTTTTGCATCCGTGAAAAGCTTGCACGGATGCGAACCCAAATTTTTAAATTGGACCGTGACAAGCAGCCCCATACCATCAGAATGCAAAACGGGTCATACAAGAATTTCGGCCTTGCCTTGAAGAATGGCTAAACACACATCAGATGGCCCCCACTCAGTCAAAACGTCCGGAATCTTACGGGCAACCGAAATCGCGCTTAATCGCCGATCGTTGCCCGAGACAGGGGCTTTAGTCGCGTCGTCATAAACGACCGCCGGGCTAATTCCTGCAATAGCATCAAAGCAGTCAATCAGATCCTGTGACGGATTCTTAGCGATGTTGTCCAAAAACTTTGAAAACGTACTGCGTTCAATGCCACACAGTGACGCAAAGTCGGAAATATTCAATACGCCCAGTCGACGGCGTTCAGTGTCGCTAAGCCCGGAAGCCACTTTAGTCACCCCTGCGAACTCTTCTCGCCGAACCCTGTTTTCTTGATCCGGACTGTCAACAATTAACAAGGCTTCTCGTATCTCCCCTTGAACCTTCTTGCGAGTCGACGCATTTTTGTCGAAGTCACGCAATCCCACCCTTCTCCGAAGAGCACTCTTCTGAACACGGGATAGACTGGCATACGAGACGCCACGAATAGCTTCGGGGATCAGCGGATCATCTTCCGGCAACACAAAGTCGTCGCGGAGATGATGCGTTCTTGTGATCATTTCAACCTCACTTTAGCCATAGACCATTAACAAGAAAAATACATTCTGGTTATGTGACAATCGTGCACGGATGCTAGATTATAAGTTTTAATCGGCAAAAATTCGATCAACTACAGAAATCATTGCTCGACATGCCCCAGTTAGCCCACGTTCTTTTTAACGACCGAAAGCTTACTGCTTGCCCCATAAAGACGAAGGCTGCTGCCAAACCTTGCATATTCTTATTGGTGAATGCCAACCGAGTGAGCGACCTTTCATTCCAATCGTTCGCTAAGCTTGCATCCCGATGCTTCCCTGTATTCCCACAAGCTATTTTCGGGTGAAAATTCGCTTGGCGGAACCCCGTATCAACAAACTTCGAAAAAACGCGCCAGAGCGTCACTGCAAAATGCAAGCACACCGGCTGGTCGAGATCATCATCGCAATTTAGCAAACAGCGCCGGGATTGCTCACCGGCCGGTGATTCAATCTTTTCTGGTGTTGTATTTCCCTTACTTTTCTCCTGGCGTCCGGAAACCGGGTTATCGCTGGCGGTTCAATGGATTGGTGTTTACTTAAGTCGGTACCGAAGTAGTCATTTTGGTCGGGATCGATTTGGGAATCGACAATGAGGCTTGCGTCGGCTTCCAGGAACTCGATTGCTTGTTCGAGTTTTTGGGGATCGATTTCGACGGGCGTTCCGCGAAAGGGGAAAAGTAGAAGTTTGCCTGGTTTTGGTTGGAAGCGATTGGTTCTTGTTGGTCGTTTAACGCCGCATCGTGCTGCTGCGGTGGTGACAGTGATTTTGGCATCGCAGAAGGACTGGTGTCGTCGCGGCGGGTCGCCGGGCTTGTCGTGCTTTTCGCTGGTTCGCAGCACGTAGGCGGCGAAGTTCAGGTAGTGTGCTTGGGTGATGCATCGGTAGCCACGTCGTGTTTGGGTGGCCTGGCTACGCGCAGAGTTCACGACGAGTCCTTTGTGCGAGATTTTAATCGCGGCAGGTGTCGGGAGTCCTTTACGGGTCAAATCTCGGGTTAGGGCGTTTTCCCATGCTTCGAGCACTTGGTGGCAGTAGGGGACGTTTTCGTCTTTAAGGACATTAACGGCGAGGTGTACGTGTGGGTTGGCGTAGTTTTGTCGGTTGTTGTAGCTGACGTGGATTCCTGCGAGGTAGTCGACGATTGCGGGTTGTGGTGGTTTAAACTGCCGGCATTTCCAATGGCGTTTAATTCGGGACATTGATCCGGTAACGACTTTAGCGGCCCGCAAATATTTAACTTCTGTTTTTAAGTCGTCGTAGTGGTCGAAGTGCACGACGATTTCGAAACACCGGGTTCCGACGTAGTTGATTGTTTTACATCGGGTTTCGATTTTGTTACGTGCATCGAGTGCCTGGCACACGACGCACTGGTGGATGTCTCTGCAGTACTGGATGGGTTTGTAGGCGGGTTCGCTTGCGGGCATTTGGTGGAGCGAGAACAGGCGACAGCAGGTCATGGCGCGTTTGGCTGAGCGGATGACCTTTGGGTCGTAGTCTGTGGTTGCTCTGAGGCTGTACAGGTCGGCTCTGGAGGCCAGGGCTTGGATGTAGGCGTCGATTGTCGTGTGATAGTAGCCGCAGGCTATACGGGCGTCAGAGAAGCTCTGGTGGCCTTTGATGGTTCCTGGTCGGCGCTTGGTCATTTTGGTCATGACGTGGCTCCCGTGCCGGGAGTGGTGTCATGGTTGGTTGGGGCAGCGCCGGTGTTGGTCTGTGTTTGGGGTGCAGTGGTTGTTTTGAAAACAGAAACTGCTGTCGAAAGGGAAGGTTTGGTAGAGGGAAAGGTGGGCCACAGCCACAAACTAGACAGCAGACTAAGCAGACTAAGGAACCGACTAAGTAGTAGTGGTATAAGTGTATGCGGGTTAGTAGAAGTGGTAGACCACTGTTGATCGGCGTCTGCTTTTGGCCGCAGAAAGTTCTGGGGACGGCTGCCCTTGCCTAACCCGAAGAAATAGTTGATCATTTGAGTGCGCTGGTTGCCCTTTTTGTTGAGTGTCCGCAGCACGTACTTTCGCCCAGACGTGTGCTCCAATGAAGGTCAGTTAGCATCACGCCAGGCCGCAGCGTGCCCTCTGCGGAAGCTCGTTCCAAGGCACACATACCAGTCGTTGCCCTGCCAGTTCGTCATGGGCTGGCCGTTTACGCCCAGATTTGTTTCTTGTGATTCGCCATGCATTGTTTCTAGGCGGCAGTCAGATGGAGCAGTGTCCACCGTAAACGGGTGAGTTAAAAACATGGCATTTCGTTGCGGCTATTGATTTGCTTCCGCTCTTTTCCAGGCGTCAATCGAACGAGATTGATTGGGGCCTATATGCGCATCCCCGGTGTGACCAACTGACTCTATTAACGTCATCCCCCAACGTTGGGTTGTGCTTAGTCACAGGGTGTTTGAACTCGGTTATGGTTCGGTGGGGCGTGCGCATCAGTCTCCCGGGTCGTTATGACCCGATTCGTCTTGCGGCGGTTCATCGTTTCAATATCGACTCAGACCTAAGCCGCGTGGTTTCCCTATCCTGCATGAACTAGATCGCCCAAAAGCAGGACTAACTTCGAGCTTACAACGGGCTCGATCGTTGGGTTTTCTTTATGAACCTTGTGATGGCCTGGCGGCTTGTGCGTCGGCCGTACCCCAACCGAATTGATTCCAGTTTGACACCGACAACGCCTCGATCCGCCCATCGGTAGATCTGACTAACAGACGGCCGAGAGGGGATTTCTTGGGCTGCCTGAGCGAAGGTCAATAGGTCTTCGGTCAGCAGATCCATCGGATTGGGGTTCTCGCTGGTGTTCATGTGGCACTCCCATATGACGTAGCAACTTCGCACGTAAGTGTGCACTTACCCTTATCGCAACCTTCGCTTTCTGCGCAAAGGGGGGGATAGAAGTTTTTTCTTGGCTTCGGGTTCCCGGTGCAACGAGCGGTCACACTTCGCTGGGAAGTCGCGGCGCCTTCTTCGCCGCCTCGATCGCGACCTGTTCGCTTTCGCGGGCGTAATGCTCAGTCATTGCCGCGTTCGTATGCCCCAACAGTGCCTGTGCTGCTTCCAGTCCGATAGCGTTTCGAACCTCAGTCGCCGTGTTGTGGCGTAGCTGGCTCGGAAGCCACTTCGGTACAGCCGCGCGCTCGGCCGCACGTTGGATCGCTCGGCGGTAGCTGTCCTTGGTGTAGCAGTCACCGCGTCGCTGTGCCTTTGCCTTCTTCTGCCTGCTTGATTTCCCGGGACGATTCCCTTGGTTTAGCGGGGTCTTTCGATTGGCACGTCGTTCTGCAAGTCGCCAGGCTTCAGCTTCTGTAGGTGAAAAGCAAAAAGCCTGCGGGTCGCGGTTCATGTAGTTTTCGATCGCTCTTCGTGCTTCGGCGACGATAGGTACCGCCTTGCGGATCTGTCGGTGGGCCGTCTTATGCTTATCGGGTCGATAGATCCACTCCGATCCACTTCGATCGATGTCACACGGGCGGATCCGGCAAACTTCGCTTGGACGCATTCCAGTTGCAAGTTGCACTCGCACCATGTCTGCTACGATCGGCGTCAGTTCCCTTACAGTCGCGGCCACATGATGCAGGTTTGCAGGCTGGCGTCGCTGCTGTTCAGGTGCGTCAGTCCGCCCGTATTTCAAGGGTTCGACGGTCGTCAGCCTGTCGTAGACCTGGTATTCCACCAACTCCTCAGACGCAGCGTGCCTAAAGATTCGACAAACGGTACGGATCTGTTCATTGACGGTTTGACGCGTCATCCGGCCGACAATCAGCAGTTCACGAAATTCCTTTAGCCGCTTGGGGCCGAATTCGTCCGCAGCGAACGCGCCGTACTCGATCTCAAGGAGCGACACCATTGAGTCGTACCGGGCAAGCTGCGGCTGTTCAGCAACGTTTTCTTTCCACGCTTCCAGCACCTGCTTCACTGTGATCGGTGACTGCTTCTGATGGGTCGGAACGTGATCGGGCATGGTTTGCCCGTTGTCGTTGTAGATCTGGACCAACTCCAGGTATCTGGCACGACTTTCGGGTGAATCAAATTCGCCCAAGAAGTACCGCTTGTAGTCCATCCAAACAGTGGCCTGCCCTGACACATGATAGCTGTACGTGGGCAGATTATTGCGAGGGCGTCCCATCGGTGCGTCTCCTGTCTGTCTTGCGGGGTTTTCGACCTAAATTGTCAAAAACCCCTGAACAGCGAGTCGCACGGCGGGATGCCGGTAACGCCCAGCGTGGGCGTTTCGACCGCGATTTGCGGGTAAAAAGAAGATCTTTGCAAGTCGGGGCGACTAGATTCGAACTAGCGACCTCTACGTCCCGAACGTAGCGCTCTACCAGGCTGAGCCACGCCCCGAGGGAAGTCGCCAATGTTGGCGACTGGAGGGCGTCGCGTCAATGCCGGTTTGCGATGGCGGCATAGAAATTGCCCGCAGGTGGCGGCAACGTCCCGGCGTCCACCGCCCACGCGGACGCCTCCGACACCGCTCGCATTGGTCTTTCGCCGACGCGATCACTTTCACGACAATCCGCGCCGGGGATTCGTCCATTTTGGGGCATCCCTCATGTATGCCCGTCGAATGCTCGCTTGGCTCCTTCCCTGAAATTTTGTCGCTAGCGTTGATGCCCAAATTCCGACCGAATCCGCGATCGTTCGCCCTTCGTCGGCGGGTCGTCTTGGCCTTGGCCGCATCGTTGATGGCGGTTCTGTGTGCGTCGGTCCCGGCACAGGTGACCGCACAGAATTTTGTGATCCCCACCGGCCCACAGCCCCGACACACCGCGACCGCCACGCCCGGGTCGCTGGCACAGGGCGCCGTCCGGCAAGCCTCATCCGGAGTGGTGCGTCAGCCCGGGGCGGGTGCTGCGACATCGCCGACCGCGTCAGCCCCCCAGGTCCGACTGGCCGCCGCCCGAATGCAGGCCACCGAGACGGCGACATCCGATCCGGCGGAAGATGCGGCACCGCTGCTGGACGCCGAAGAATTGACCAACGAAGAGGCGATCACAACCGCGATTGCCAACGTCAAAGAATCCGACATCGATGACGACTTGCGTGAACGGATACTGAAAATCCTGGCGACGGCTCAATCGGCATACAAAGACCGTCGATCCGATAGCGAAAAGCAATCCTCCTATGAAAAAACGCTATCGACGATCGGCTTTGACACCGCCGATGCGAGACGCCAGGTCGAAGCCAAGGAACCATCGCCGGTCGAACGTCCTGATAGCCGCTTTTTGAGCCTGGAACAACTGCGGCAAGAACTGGCCAACCAAGACGCCGTTGTCGAGGCGGCCCGACAAAAGTTGCAAGCGATCAATCAAGAGATCAGCCAACGTCAACCACGCCGCGCCGCCCTGCCGCAACTGATCGCCGAAGCGAAACAACAACTGGCGGACTTGCAATCCAAAGGTGATGCCAAACCGGTGGACGATGAAAACGGCGACGTGGCCGAAGCCTTGCAAGCCCAACGGGAAGCCCAAATTGCGGCAACCGAACAGCGGATCAAAACGCTGGAAAACGAACTGAAGGCGATCGAGGCCGAAGCCGATTTATTGCCGCTGAATCGGACGTTGGCCGAGCGTGAGCTGGCACGTGCGACCCAATTGCAACAGTACTGGGCTGAAGCGGTCCGGCAAAGCAAGGAAGCGCGAACCCGGTCCGATCTCAGGCAATACCGCGATTCGTTGAGTGAAACAGAGGCGGAAGAATCGGCGATCCTGAAGTCCGAAGATTCTTGGATCGAGATCTTGTCGGAGACCGAACGCGTCCGCCGACGATTGACCGAAGAGGAGGCGAAGGCCGAAGAGATCACTCGGCTGTTGAACGAAAAAATCGAAACGATCGAACGGGATTTGGAATCCGAAGGCCGCATTCGCCCCAGCTTGGGTGTCGAACTGCAACTGTTGCAGGGCAGATTGCCTGATCCTGGATCGCTGGCATCGGAAATACGCCGTGTGCGCACACGCATCGATCAACTGCGTGCCGAAAAAGCGGAACTGCAGATTCAAACCCAGTGGAACAGTTCCTCCGGTTCCAGCCTTTGGTCGGGATCCATTCCGAAAAGCCAGATCAGCGAAACCGAACAACGTTTGCTTGATCGCTTTATCGCGGACATCGACACCGACATCGACCTTCATCTTCGCACGCAGCGTCAATTGGAAACGCAGCAAAACAACCTGGATGAACTGCGTCACCTGATCAATCGTCACGTGCTGTGGATCCGCAACCGCAGCCCGCTGTCAATGCGAGACTTTCCGACGGCATGGAACAGCCTGATTCGGATCATGCATCCGTACACGCTGGGCCAAGTCTTGACGGCATTCTGGGTGGGCATGAAAAAGCAACCGCATTTGCCCGCCCTACTGATTTTGGCGTTGCTTTCAATGATCTTTGCCGGCACGCGATTGCGGCGGCGGATGACGGCACTGGCAAAGAAAGCAAGGGCTTGGAACACGACGTCGCTGGTTCCCACGTTGTCGGCCATTTTGATCACGGTCGCGTTGGCGCTGCCCGTCTTTATCTTGCTGTATTTCATCGGCGAGGCGATTGAGAAATCCGAATCGTCTGACCGATTGATCCAAGCGTATGCGCAAGGTTTCAAGGTCGCGGCGTACTTCATCCTGCCATTGGAATTGATGCGTCAGGTCTTGCGTCCGCAAGGCTTGGCGATCGCGCACTTCAACAGCGACGAACCGTCCGTTGAACAACTGCGCAAGGGATTAAGGATTTTGATCGACGTCGGCTTGCCGATCCTGTTGCTGTGGACCGTGTGCCAGCAAATCGGAAACCCTCAAGTCGAAGGATCCTTGGGGCGTGGCCTGTTCATCGCCGGCATGTTTTTGGCGTCGGTGTTCTTCTGGGATTGTTTTCATCCCAAGCACGGCATCTTCACGACGCGGATGCAACATTATCCGGACAGCTGGCTGAGTCGTTTGCGGATGTTCTGGTTTCCATTGATCGTGGCCACACCGTTCATTCTGTGCACGATTTCGTTGCTGGGGTACCAGTACGCGGCTTTATCGCTGGCCGAATGCGGGTACGGGACGATTTGGTTGATCGTCATCGCGTTTGTCGTCAGCGGTTTCCTGTGGCGTTGGTTGCTTCTGCAGCGTCGGCGGGTCGCGTACGCGTTGTACAAGGAAAAGCGTGACGAGACGGACCGCGTCAATGTCGAGGGCTTTGACATTGAACAAGAAGACAATTTGCCGGCCGCAGAAATCAGTGCACAGACGACGCGGATGATGCAAGCGATCATCTGGTTGTCCGTGATCGTCGGCTTGGTCCTGGTCTGGGCACCGGTGTTGCCCGCGGTCGAGTTTCTGAATCGGTTTGAGTTGTGGAGCGTCTCGGTCAACAACCCCGATGGCACGGTGGAAGTCCGCTGGATCACCCTGGCCAATGTGGTGTTGGCCATTCCCGTGGTCGTGCTGACGTGGGTGATCGTTCGCAACCTGCCCGGTCTGGTCGAAGGATTATTGCTGGAGCGTTTGCCGATCGATAAAGCGGCGCGTTACGCGATCACATCGGTCGGCACTTATGCATTGGCCGCTTTTGGGATTTTCATGTCCTGCCAAACGCTGGGTTTGCGATGGGACAGCATCCAGTGGCTGGTTGCCGCGTTGGGCGTGGGCTTGGGATTCGGGCTGCAAGAGATCTTTGCGAACTTTATCAGCGGGATCATCCTATTGTTCGAACAACCCATCCGTGTCGGCGACATCGTGACGCTGGGTGATACGACGGGCGTGGTGTCACGGATTCGGATTCGGGCCACGACGATCACCAACTGGGATCGTCAGGAATTGGTCGTTCCGAACAAGGACTTGGTGACCGGACGCCTGATCAACTGGACGTTGACCGACAGCACCAACCGTGTCGTAATGAACATCGGCATTGCGTACGGCAGCGACACGCGGCGAGCGTGCGAGTTGTTGAAAGAGATTTGCGATCAGCACGAAAACATCAGCGAAGATCCGGGACCGATCGTGACGTTCGAAGGCTTCGGCGATTCGACGCTGAACCTGGTGTTGCGGTGTTATTTGTCGACGCTGGATGTGCGATTGACGACGATCCATGAGTTGCACACCGCCATCAACGACCGCTTCAACGCCGAAGGCATCGAGATCGCTTTTCCGCAGCGGGATTTGCACATCCGATCGTTTCCGCCTGGGATGACTTTGCCCGCAATGCCGCCGACCGCGGGCGGGTCGGAAACAGCGGCCAGCTGAGCCGGCCGGATTGACCAACGCCATGGTGTCACGCGTCAGCATGCCGCAGACCGAGCATCGGGCGAACAATAGCCACAAAAACACGGGTCAAATCGGCCCCCGACGGCGGCCGCCAACCGCACCATTCGCGACAAGGCGTCACACTTGGACCGATGGTGGTTGAAAGAATTGGTCCGCGGCGACACGATGCACCGGTCACTTCGCGTGCGTCCCTCCCCTCCTTCATTTGTTTGGACAAGAAAGCCATGTCGTCCAACTTAGACGAATTGCCGCAGACCCAGCAAAACGACAACGAAGACTTGGAAGTCAAAGACGCCCAGGTCATCTTCACCAACGTGTGGACGGAGCTGGAAGAAGAACTGGGCCACGAAAACCTGCGTTTCGGCAAGGAGCTGATCCTGCTGGGCGGGGCGCCTGGTGCGGGCAAGGGAACCAACACCGCGTTCATTGCCAAAGCCCGTGGATTGACCTGCCCGCCGATCGTGGTCAGCGATTTGCTGGACAGTCCGGAGGCCAGAGCGATCAAGGAATCCGGCGGCATGGTCGGTGATACCGACGTGATCAACTTGCTATTTCGCAAGATGCTGCACGAGGAATTCCGTGACGGTTGCATCATCGACGGCTTTCCGCGGACGCGTGTCCAGGTGGAGTGTTTGAAGCTGTTGGTCCAGAAGATGAACTTGCTGTATCGCGAGTACCACCAAACACCGCTGGCCATCAATTTTCGTAAGCCGACCATTCACGCCGTCGTGCTGTTCGTCGACGAACGAACCAGTATCGATCGCCAATTGGAACGTGGTCGCAAGATTGCCGCGGAGAATGAAAAGATTCTGTCCGAGGGTGGCACCGAAGACATGCTGTTGGAACAGCGTCCGACGGACATCGATCCCGCGGCCGCCAAACACCGTTACCGTGTGTTCAAGGAACAGACGTGGGACGCGCTGCAGTCGCTGAAGGAAATCTATCACTATCACTTCATCGATGCCCAAGGTGACATCGCCGAAGTCGAACGCAACATCCTAAAGGAACTGAAGTACCAGTCGTCACTGGAACTGGATCCGGAAACCTATGATGCGGTTCGTCACCTGCCGTTGGCGCAAGACCTGTCGATCCACGCACGCCAAGAATTGGTTCGCCGGATGGACGGGTATCAACTGGAACACGCGGGCATGTTTCATTCGGTGATTCGCTTGATCAACGATCGGTTCATGCCAATCATCATGCGTCACGCGATTCCCGGCATGGCCCAGATCAATTCGGAAGACCCGATTTTCGAAGACCCGTTGGCACTGGCCATGGTGATCGACATCTTTGCCGAACGTGGTTACCGCGCGGTCGCCAACGTGAATCGCACCGAAGTCCCCAGGACGGTGAACTTGCAGACCGGTGAGATTGTTTGTGAGACGAAACGGATTTACCGATTCACGGTTCAGTTCCAAGCCAGCGAAATTCGTCGCGGCACGAGCTGAACGGGCAAAGGTTGGCTTGGCAAAGGTTGGCCTGGCAAAAACTGATCAGAGACTGGCTAACGCCACGGCGCGCGACCATCACGCCGCCGCGGGAATGGCATCGGCCGGGGAAACGGCATCCGCATGACGTTTCCCACCCAGCAAACGCGTCTGCACCCGTGCGTGGCTGGACCGACGGCGGGTCGTCCGGACGGGCCGCCGAACGAATTACTGATCGTGGAAGGTCAGAGCGCGTCCAAGTCAGTCCTGGCCCTTCGCGATGCCACCTTCCAAGCGGTGTTGCCGATGCAGGGCAAGCCGCTGAACGCCGCCAAGGCATCGGCCAAGGCGGTGCGTTCCAATCCACTGTATTGCAGTTTGGCTGAGGCGATTGGTGCCGGCTGGGGAAACGATTTTCAAGTCGAACGGGTCCGTTTCCAGCGAATCGTGTTGCTGTTCGATCCCGATGCCGATGGCATTCACTGTGGCGTCCTGGTGACGCTGTTCTTTGACCGCTGGATGCCCGGCTTGGTCGAATCCGGACGGGTCGTTGTGGCCCGCGTGCCGCTGTTTGAAATCACTGCCGGGGACACGAACGACGTCCGCTATGCCCTGGATGAAATGGATTTGGCCGATCAACTGGAAAGCCTGCGACAATCGGGGCACCATCCACGCCACCGACGCTTTCGTGGCCTGGCAGGGTTGCCCACCAATGTTCTGCGGCGGACCGGTGTGGTCCCGGAAACTCGGATCTGCCAACGGATCGGCCCGCGCGATGTCGTCGCAATGAAGTCAATCTTTCTGGCGGGGCAATCCCGCTGAAGTCCCGTCGGGCAGGACACATCGGCTCGGCCGAGGCGTGAAAGGACTGCTCATTTTTCCTTCTGCGGCGGTCAATGGTTGATTTTTGCGGTGCGGGTCAGTCATGATAGGGCCACGTTCTTTTCCCCAAGTGTCCATCTTTGGGCCCGGTTTTTAGGCTGGTTTCCTCATGTCTGACCCCAACGCTGATCACCCCACCGACGACGTCCAACAAGATCCCGCCGCCGCCCCCGCCGGTGATGTCGAATTCACCGATGTGCAGGCCGGCGAACCCGTTGCCACCACCGAAGCGGCGACGCCGGAACCGGCCGCCGAAAAGCCGAAATCCAACGTTCGCCAGTACGTTCTTCTGGGCGTGTTGGCTCTGTTGTTGGCCGCACTGGGGTACGACTACAAAGTCGCTCGCCCGCAAGTGGACGAGGCCTTTGCAAAGGTGGAATCCAAGGCAATCGAATTCGGCCGCAAACCGGATCAGTT
This sequence comes from Crateriforma spongiae, assembly GCF_012290005.1. NCBI lineage: Bacteria > Pseudomonadati > Planctomycetota > Planctomycetia > Pirellulales > Pirellulaceae > Crateriforma > Crateriforma spongiae. The sequence continues at coordinate 384,686 of NZ_JAAXMS010000003.1, read as the reverse complement.
CCTGAGCAATGACATTGTCCAGAGCACGGTGGGTTTTGCGCCCATGGACACGTTCATGGAAGGCAGCCGCAAAGTCGAAGTCTACGGTTTTCAGTCCGGACTGCCGCTTCGCAAACACAAGATGTACGTGACCTACAAACCGTTTGAAGGTCGCGACATGTACCTGAGTCACCAAAAGTACGTTTACGAAGAACAAGACATCCAAGGCAACATGGTCGCCGGCGATGATGGAACGTTGACGGTCATTGACGAGTATTCCGGCGAAGTCATTTCCAGCACTCCCGGCGGCGCCGTCCCCGGTGCCCCGGAGGAGATGGACGGCGGCAGTGGCGGTGGCGGACAGCCGCCCGCAGCAGGCGGTGACGATAGCGATTACCAAGACATGGAACCGGCCGCCGACCAAGGCGATCAACCCGCCGACGAATCAACTGCCGATGAAGAACCGGCCGTCGCCGAAGCCCGCCCGGAACCCGCCGCATCAGGCGATGAAGAGGAAGAAGGGGCCATCATTCCCGGATCCGCAGAATGGGTCCGCTTCGAAGCATTAATTGCCAAATACGACACCGACGGCGACGGCCTGCTTGCCGGCGACGAGTTGACCGAAGACATGAAGTCACAGCTGGACAAGGTCGACATCGATAACAACGATGCCTTGGACATCGAAGAAATCATCATCTTCGCTCGTGCGAAAGCCGCAGCCAAAGCGACGGCTGACGAAGGCAACTGATTGGCCACGATCCGAATGGAACAACGTTTTGGGCGGCGTGATTTTTCACGCCGCCCTTTTTTGGGTCATCGGTTGGTTCGGCACAACACTGGTCGATCCGCACCGATGCGTGTTTTCGTCGATGCGTTTAAAATCTGCGCATGAGTGACGCTTCTTCCCTGACACCGACGACCAAGATTCAGTTTCTGGCCGGCGTCGGGCCACAACGTGCCGAGCGTCTGGCGAAGTTGGGCATCAACACGCTGCGTGATTTGCTGTTCTTCTTTCCACGCGACTACGAGCACCCCGCCGCCGAAGTCGCAATTGATCGCCTGAAAGACGGCCAGGCCGCATCGGTCACCGGCGTGATCACCGACGCGGAACTATCCGCGCGCAGTCCGGGCAAATCCATCTTCGGCGCGGTCGTGACCAACGAAACCGGTTCGGTTCGGATCGTTTTCTTTAACCAGCCGTTTCGCGCCGATACGTTGACTTTCGAGCGGCGAGTGATGATCAGTGGCGTGCCGACGCAAAAAGGTCTGCGGATGGAATTCGTCCATCCCAAAGTCAAAGTTTTGCGTGAAGACGAATCCGCCGGGGCCGGTGAAATCTTGCCCGTCTATCCGTTGACCGACGGGTTCAAGCAATACGACATGCGTCGATACACACGCGAAGTCTTGGAACAATTGGCACGCGAAACCACGGAAGTCATGCCAGAAGATCTGCGCCGCGAAGTGGTGCGTCGATTGCGTGAGGCGAACATTGACCCCGGCGGGGTTGACCATGACGGCCCCCTGCCGCCGATCGACCGAGCGTTGTGGCAAATCCACTTTCCGACGGATGATCGGTCACTGATCGCCGCGCGAACGCGATTCGTTTCCCAAGAATTGCTGGTCATGCAATTGGCCCTGGCCATCCGCCGACGCAGTCTGACCACGGACCTGAACGCACCGGTCATCGATGCCAGCCCGGAAACACATGCGGCGATTTTGGATCGGTTCGGATTCACCCTGACCGACGACCAACGCCGGGTCGTTCAAGAAATCCGTCACGATTTGCGACGTCAGTTCCCAATGAACCGTCTGCTGCAGGGAGACGTCGGCAGCGGCAAAACCGCCGTTGCGTTTTACGCCATGATGCTGGCACACGCATCGTCGCACCAAAGCGTCTTGATGGCACCGACGGAAGTCTTAGCACGCCAGCACTATGAAAATCTGCGGCACATCCATGCGGACAACAGCGACCACATCGGTCTTTTGTCGGGATCTCTGGGCACCGCACAGCGACGCGACATTTTACAACGAGTCGCCGACGGGCGTGTCACGATGTTGGTGGGCACGCAAGCGTTGTTGTACGACGTAAAGTTTCAATCGCTTGGGGTTTGCATCATCGATGAACAACACAAGTTCGGTGTCCGACAACGAACCGCGCTGCGGGGCGACGACATGGACCCTCATTGCTTGGTGATGTCAGCCACACCGATCCCTCGTTCGATCGGGATGACATTGTTCGGCGACGTCGACATGAGCACGATTCGTCAAAAGCCGCCGGGTCGTACGGAAGTTCACACCTATTTGGCACAAGACGAATGGACCCAGCGTTGGTGGCAATTTGTTCGGCAACGCTTGGACGAAGGACGCCAAGTCTACGTGGTCGCACCACGTGTTGGTCCCGCAACGGCGTCCGTCCCCGGAAACGAATCCGATGACGATGCGGATGGGTCCGAGGACATTGCGTCGGTCGAAACCATCTATGCCCAGTTGCGTGACGACGTGTTGGCGGATTATCGCGTCGGGCTGTTGCACGGACGGATGAAACCGGACGAGAAGAACGCGACGATGGAAGCGTTCGCCGATGGGGCGATTCAGGTTTTGGTCAGCACCACAGTCATCGAAGTCGGTGTCGATGTGCCCAATGCCACCGTGATGACCATTTTAGGTGCCAACCGATTCGGCCTGGCACAACTGCATCAACTGCGCGGCCGCATCAACCGTGGCGTCCACCCGGGACACGTGGCCGTTTTCACCGACGGGGACGTCCCACCAGACGAAGTCGAACGCTTGAAAATTTTCGAATCCACCGACGACGGATTTGAATTGGCCGAAGCGGATTTCCGAATGCGTGGCCCCGGCGATGTCTTGGGGAAACAGCAAAGCGGGTTGCCACCGCTGCGTGTCGCCGATCTAGCCCGCGACCGCGAAATCTTGGCAGTGGTTCGGGAACTGGCGCAGGACATGATCGACGGGGATCCAGAAATGAAGGACGAAGCATTGTCGGATTTGCGACGCCAGGTGCTGCGACGCTACGGCGACCGAATGGAATTGGCCGACGGAGCCTGATGGCATCACTGAAACGAACGAACACACGCTTGCGAACAACAAATTGCACCGGGGCCGTTCCCCGCGTCGCATGACATCGCCGGTCAATCGGACTGGGGCAGAGCCGACGTCCCCATCGGCGCATCGATAAACCGGGCGTCAGCGTGCTCCTTGCCAGCGACGCAACGTCCATTCGCCGCACAAACATGCCATGGCGATGCACAGCACCCAAGGTTGGTGCCACAACGGATACTGCCAAATCTCAGTCACGGGTACCTTTCGATTGGGCAATGATTTGGAAAAGGAGCTCAAATCGCCTGCGGAGATCACCTCGCCGCCCGTTTGTCGGGCGATTTCCGCCAACCCATCACGATCCCAAGCCAAGCGTTCGAATTCGCTGGCATCACTTCGGCTGACCCAACCGGTCTCCGCACGTCCCACCGGACTGCCGTCTTCCGCCTGTACATCCGCGGTGAATCGATACGCACCTTCGGCCCGCGGCCAGAAACGACCGACGTACTTGCCAGGCTCTGTCTCACTAGGCTGAAGCTGAACGTCCAGACTATCGGGGGCCTGCTTGGCGGGCTTATCCGTGGTGCCGAATCGCTGTTGTTGGACTTTCAAATCGATGGATGCGTTGTCCAACGGCAAATATTCTGCATCACGACAATCGACGGTGATTTGAACCGGGCTGCCGAGCGACCGTCCGCCTTCCAACTGAAGTTGCACCCGACGCGGAACTTCACCGACCAACCAGTGCGTGGTTTGACGCCATGCCTGGCCGGGATCGTCGTTGGCCGAACGGTCGCGCCGCATCGACCACCGCCATGCGTCTGCGATCGTCCATGCAGCGGTGCGTCCGTTTCCAAAACGCTGGACGACCAAGCCCGGGACCCGATTGCCATCTTCATCCCGCAACATCAACATCGTCTGGGCCCCCGGCTTGATGTCGCCGACCGGATTGACGGTTCGAAAGGCGGGCATCCGATCCAATCGTTGCCTTTCGGCTGATTCGTTGTCACGCAACCGGACCCAGGGGCTGAGCATGCCTTCGCGGGTCAGTTCCAACTTGCGATCGCGTTTCGGGACGGATCGTTCATCGCTGAACATCGCACGTCGGGGTGCATAGACCGGCGACATTTCGCCCAAAGGCGTGTTCGCAAAATCCGACGCGCCGAACGATTCGGCGCCCCCCATCAACATCAGCGCGCCGCCGCGTGCAGCCACAAAGCGACGCAGCAACAACAGTTGGTCTGCGGTGAAGAACGTCGGTTCGATGTCGTCCAAAATCACGGCGTGATAGGCGAACAGTTCCTCCGCGGTGTCGGGAAACCCATCGCTAAGTTCATCGGAATCCTTGATACCCAGTCGGATCACGACCGGTTCGTCGTACTGTTCGGCGGTCTCTTCTTCGTCCTGTCCCAGCCCCGCAAACAGCGGATTGGTCTCATTGATTGTGGAATCGCGAAACGTGAATTTCGGTTCCTTGTTGGCGATTCGCAACAACCCCACCAAATCAATCTCGGCATCCTCCTGAAGGGCGCGCCGCATGAATTTGAAATCCCAGTTCGGACGCCCGGCCATGTACAAAACACGATAGGGTCCGCCCCGTCGGTCGACCGCGACCAGACGACGGTTGTTCAACAACGTGGCTTCCCAGCGGCTGGCGGTTTCCGCTTCATCCGAATCCGGTTTGCCGACCGTCGCGGGAAAACGATCACGATCGCGTTGGTCGAACACCGACACTTCGTAAAAGTTGACACCGGATTGCTGGGGACGAAATTGGAAACGCGACTGGAACGTACGACCGTCGGCACCGGCGGCAACCGATTGTTCTGCCACGACGGTGCCTGAAACGCAATCGATCAACCGCATCTGAATCTCTGACAAATCATCGTCAGATGCCTGGGCGGAGACTGTCACCGTCACGGGCGACGTTTCAAAATCGGTCTGCCGGACGGCGACGCTGTTGATCCGCAAATCATCCGGCGTGCGAACCGAATCGGGGACGACCGGATAGACAGGAAATCCCAATTCGTCCCACTGAAAACCGTCCACCGCATCGTCGGTTGCGTTGCCGTCGGTCATCAAGACGACTCCGGCCATCGGACGCCGGGCGAAGCGTTGCTGAAGCTGAACCAGACTGGTGCGTAGCGTCGACGCACCGCCATCGAACGTCAGATCGGCGGGATCCGCCATTTGGTCCAGTCGTGCGGCGAAACGATAGGGACGCACATCAAAGTCCTGTGCGACGCGTACCATCCAACCGCTTTCGCGATCCAACCACCGTTGAACCGATTCGCCACGTGTCCGGTCACCCCGATCCGCTTTCAACTGCATGCTGCGACTGTCGTCGACCAAGATGGGCAACAGATTCGCCTGTGGTCTCGGACGCCGTGCCTGGACCATCGGTTGAACGATGCAGGCGGCAAGCAACACCAGCGCCGTCAGCTTTAACAAGACACCGAGACACTTGACCCACCAAGCGGCCCGCATCCGCCAGTAGTTGATAACGACCAGCAACGCGATGATGCCCAACAGCAAAAACGCGACGGGCGCCCAATCGGGCGACTGCAGGATGATGTTTTTCGGCAACAAATCGAACGTCAAGGCTGGCGGTCCCCCGAACTGACTTGGCCGCTGCCCAAGTTTTCATAGTACCGCTGGACCGCATCGGCAAACCGGCCGGGAACCGGATCCCGGTCGATGGGGACCTTGGAATTCTTTTCCGCCGTACGCCGCATCAATTCTTCACGAACGGCGCGACGCAGTTCGCGCAGCGGCGTTGCGATCATCTCGTCGACGACTTCCCACTGCGGCGGTTGTGAATGGCGGATTTGTTCGCGACGCAATTCGCGGGCACGATCGCGGATCTGTGTGGCCCGTGATCGCAACTCGGGCGTTTCTAGCATTTCTTCGACGTCACGAAGTTCATCGGTCCATTCGCTGTAAGCATTTCCGTTGAACGGTCCCGCCATCGGTCGGCCTTCGTCCGGGCTTTCACCGCCATGCATGATTTGGCCACCGCCACCCTCGGCGCCACGACGATCGTTCGGTGCCGGACCGCCACGCAACGACGGACGCTGGCGTGGCGTGCCTTGCTGCGGCGATTGCGAAGTCCCGCCCCGCTGGCCATCGGATGACGCTTGTGGCGGACGTTGCCCCGCTTGTCCTGGTTGCCTCTCACGCGGCTGACTTTGTTCCGACTGGCCGTCTGAGGCCTGTCCTTGGCCCGATCGGCCCTGTTGTTGCTGCTGCTGTTGTTGTTGCTGACCCTGAGAGCGCTGGCTTTGAGAGCGCTGGCCTTGTTGCTGATCCGATTGCTGCTGTGCTTGCGGGCGTTGCCCTGGCGACGTCCCTGAATCTTCGCCGGATGGCGTATCGGGACCATCAGGATTTTGCCGTGATCCTTCATCATCTGTCCGACGCCCATCGGACGATGCCTGTTCTTCGCTTGATGCTTCGCCGGATGCCGTGTCTTCCGCCGACGCTTGGCGGTCGCCGCGTTCGGTCTTCAGGCTTTCGTCCAATCGCTCCAGCTTGTCAGCGGCGCGACGCAACCCTTCGGTCGGATCACCCAGCACGGACTCGGCCGCCTGATCCACGTCTTGCCGAAGCGTTTCGATGGCTTGCAGGGCTTGTTCGCCCAGCGGTCGAGACTCGTCTTCGAATCCGCGTTGTACCAACTGGTCCATGTTGGACAGTGCCTGATCGATTCGCGATTGCTTGCCGCGGCGGTACCCGTCGTACAACTTCTGCGCCAACAAGGGTTCGGCTGTTTCCGCCTGTTGGACGGTGTCTTGGATCTGGTCCATCAAATCGTCCAGGTCTTCGCGTTGGCGGCGAATCTGTTGCAGCAGCGAATCATCACCTTGCTCGCGTCGCAGTCCGGGTTGTCGCTGTGATGATTCTTCGCGTTGGCCTTCATTGATTTCGCGTTGCTGTTGTTCCAGATCACGAGCCTGTTGTTGCAGTTGCCGCATTTGATCGTCGAATTGGCCGGCCGCCTGTTGCCGTACTTCGTCACGAAGCTGTTCGAATTCGCGTTCAGCCCGCTTCCCTGCTGACAGCGCGCCGCCGACATCGCTTTGCTGCAACGCCTCGCTGGCTTGACGAACATTTTCGCGGGTCTGTTCCAGTTGCTGCGATTGCTGTGACATCTGTGACTGATTGACGGGCGATTGCATACGTTGATTCAATTCGTCAGTTTCTCGCAGCAATTCTTCTTGCTGCTGCCGCAATCGTTCCAGTTGTCGCTGCAACTGCTGGCGTTCTTCATCGTCTTCCGCATTTTGCAAAGCCGACTGCAGCGTCGCCAATTGTTGATTCAAGTCTTGCTGGCGACGTGCCAGTTCACGCAATCGATTCAACACTTGTCGCGTTTCGCGTTGCTCGGCTGGTTCACTGGGCGATTCCGCTTGCTGTTGACTCTCGTACCGGCTGGGGTCGCTTTCCAATTGCAATTGTTGCAGACGACGCTGTCGGTTTTGGCTTTGCGAGCCGCTGCTGCTGCTTTGAGATCGGTTTTGTTGTGAACGCGAAACCTGAAATTCGCGGCCACGCAATTGCAGCAGTTTTTGGTAAGCGCTTTGCTGGGCGTCCAAAGCATCGCGTAGCGTCTGGACGCGTTCTTCGCCCTGCATGTCGATCGATTCGGCAACGTTGGACAATGTCTTTGCCGATCGTTCCATCAACGACAGGCCTTCGGCGGCGAATTGCTGTGACCGATTGTCTTGCAATTGCTTCGCCATTTCGTCCAGTTGCGTCATCGCTTCGGTTTGCGATTCGGCAACGACCGCCGCGTCGACGGACACCGTCGGGTCGGATTTGGAACGACGAATCAGCCCCCATGTCGCATTGATAACTTGTTTTTGCAAGTCCGCGATTTGCTCGGCTTGCTGGCCGTTTTGTTGGTTCTGGTTGTTTTGGCTGGGCTGACCACCGGGCGGCGATTGGCCTTCGCGAAAGATTTCTTCGAACGGTCGAACTTCGGCCAAGAACAGGTCACTGGTGGTTCGCCGCGTCTGGCCATCGGGTCCAATGTCTTCGGCCCAAAAGTGATAAGTGATCAGATCGTCCGGCTGTGCCGACAGATCTTCGAGCGTCAATAAATATTCAATGGGCTTCGTCTGGTTGCCGTCGATGTCTTCGGCCAAGACGACTTCGGTTTCGTCGCCGTTGTGACGAAAAGAAAGGCCCGCCCGAGTGATACGAAAACTGTCGCGAACCTTGGCCGACAGATTGACTTCTTCCAAAGCGGACACGATCAAATCACGAGGCTTGTCCAGTTTGATTTCCGGAGGCTTGTTGGGCAGCACTCGGATCACAAGATCGTCGGGCGTTTTGTTTTCGCGATCTTTGTCGTCGATCAGCCGCAACTTATAGCGTCCACTTTTGACCAAAGTGGTGTCGAAACGCAGCACCGGAACATCGGATGCCAATGCGGTCAGCGAAATCGACTGGCCCTGTTCATCGATCAGCATGGCTTGCCGAACGACCTTGTTGATCGTCAAATCCCAGGTCAACTTGGTTCCTTCGACGGCTGCCACACGCCGCGTGTCTTGGATCTTCTTTTCCGGCAAGTTTGTGTACCCGGGATAGGCCAACGTCGCGTCGCTGCGGACCAACGCCGGATAGTCGAAAACCTGAACGTCATAGATCGGACTGGAACGTTGCGGACGTGTCGCATCGCCGCGAATGACGACTTGGTACTTCATCGGCTGGTCGACGCCTGATATCAGCGTCCCCAAAACGTCGTCGTTCAAGTTGCGCCGCATTGGCAATTCTTCGCGCGATTCATCTTCGTTTTGCCGCAACAGGATCGCATCGTCCGGCAGTGATTCGGTTGCACCTTTGCGACGGGCGGTGACCACCAAACCGGTTCCACGTTCGATCTCCACGTCACCGGGCTGAACATCCCAAGTCGTGTCAGACAGATTGGACGATGACGAAGCGGTGGCCGACGAAGGCATCGGCAGGTTCCCCAATTGGAACAACAACAGCGACAACACCCCCACCGCACCAAGTCCCGCGAGACGGCTGAACCAAAGGTCTTTGCCGCTAACCACATTGTTCCAGCGGTAGACGCTGCCGTGATGGTTGACTTCATCCAACAAACGTTGCTGGAGATAGCCGTATCGATCCGGCGGAATCTCCAACACCTTGACGGCGGTCATCAGTCGCTGGCCCAACGACGGATAACGTGATTCCAATCGTTCCGCCATCGAGTGCAAATCACGATAACCGCGACGGGTCATCCACCACATCACGATCAAAGCCACTAGCGTGGCCACTCCCATCGCGACCGCCCAATCCTGGGGCGTCGCTTCGGCACCGGCACCTTGGGTCAGGCCATACCAAACCGCCATGGCAAACAACGCCACGCCGATCCCGATGCCGGCGACGAAACGCCAGCGCAACCGTGATCGATAACGCGCCGACACCGTATCCAAACGGCGACGCAGACTGCCGGCGCTCTTTCGGCCCGACTGATGTTGGCTCAGGTTGGCCGCATTTTTGGACATTGCGTCCGACGTTGAACGCTGCATCACACCATCTCCGTCGATTCGACCTGACGTCGGATGGCGCTATAAACCGTCTCACAGGCAATCAGCCCGAGTGCGACCAGCAATGCCATCCGCCACAACCCTTGTTCCGATTCCAATTCCACATCCCGCAATTGCCGGTCTTTCATGGCGACCGTCGTTGCAGATTCCACTTTGCCCAGCGGGATGCCGAGATTTTCCAATGAAGCCAAGTCCAACGGTTCGGTCCGTGATTCCGACGCCGGCAAATTCACGGCGACCGTGGCGTCGCCGTCGTCCGACTTTTGAATTCCAGGCGCTTCCCAGACAATCCCCGCGGCGTCGGGAATCCCGACGACCCGAGCGTTTCCTTGATCGGCGGCCACCGTGTCGCTGGCTTCAAACCAAGCGAACACCAGCGGTATGAATTTGGTGGACAACGCCAATTGACTGTCCTCGGTGTCCCAGCCAGAGGTCAGGATGGTCAATCGCCCCTTGCCCAACGTGCGTCTGGCGATCGCGATCTGTCCATCATCAAAACGACACGGCACTTTCCACACAGAATTCTCGGCGGGCGGATCCACGATCAATTCGCGATGTGCCCAAAACCGAATTTTGGAAAAATCATTGAACTTGGGATCCGCCATCGGCTTGAACAAAGGGTCTCGAAAATCAATTTGGCTCCACATCGCATAATCGTCGACGGTCGCCTCGCTGATCCGGACACCGGACAAATCGCCGATGGATTCCAGCGTCTGTTGCCACTGGGCGTCGTCGTCCGATGGACCAATGGCGGCAACCACATGGCCGCCGTTTTCAACATAGGACTGCAAGTCTTCAGCGACATCCGATTGCACCGGAGCCGTCAGAACGACCAAGGGCAGCGTCACTTCTTCCGCTGAAGCTTCGGTTCGCAAGACCTCTCGGATCGCTGCCGAATCGGCGGCAGACAGATCACGAAAGTCGACTTCGCGATCGGCGTTGGCCAAGGGCACCTGTGATAGGTAGAAGCCCGGACGCTGTTGCGGCGGTCCCTGAGCATCGCCCACGTGCAACAGTGTCAAACGCTGCACCTCGGGCGTGACGAAATAGAACGTGTTATCAAAATCGTCGTCGTCACCCGACAAGATCAGCGTGGCGTCACCTGGCTTGGGCGGCGTCATCGACACGACACGTGTCTGTCCCGGTGGCACCTGGATGTCCAATTCGGATTCGGAACGCTGGAATGCGTTAGAATCGCCCCACGCCAAACGAAAGTTTCCGTGGTCGGCGTTTTCCGAATTCGTGATGCGTATCCGCCACGCATCGTCGGCCGCGGCCACAAGATCCGACGTCGCGTCGGTTCGGTTCAAAAGTCGCGGGGATGCGTTGGTGGATCCAGACGGCTTGACCAAACGAACATCCAACCGAACGTTGTCCGGCCAAGCGAACGCCTGCAATGCTTCCAAGTCCGCCCCGGCCTGCAGATCGCTGATCAACACCACTTGCGTGGGAACGGCGATGCCGTCGTCCAGCTCATCCAGCGTTTGCGTTTGATCGGGACGGTCGTCGTCGCCCAAACCAACGGTGACCAAATCGGCGGCTTCCATCAACGCGGCGGCCATATCGGTGTGGCGCCACGATGGTGGGGACTGGTCCACGGCATCCAAAATCAATTGACGACGTGCCGCCAATTCGATCGCCGTGGCCTGTTGGAAATCGACCACGGTCCGTGGCTGTGAATCAAAGGCGATGATGCTGATCCTATCGTCGGCCCCCAGCTGATCCGCCAACGTTTGGGCATGTCGCCGGACCGCATCGGGGATTCCCGCTCGACGCATGCTTGCACTGGTATCGATCATCAAAACGACGTTTCGGCCGACATCCCGCAACCCGGTGGTCTGGGATGATCGCAAGAAGGGCCTGGCGAATGCGATCGCGATCAACAGCAACGCCAACGCCCGAATCAACAGCAACGGCCAGTCGTCCAGTCGGCTGCGTTTGGTCAGCTTGGGCGGCGACGGCCGCAAGAACATCAGCGAACTGAAAGTCATCTGCGACTTGGGTTTACGTCGAATCAAATGCAAGATGATGGGCAACGCGATCGCGGTCGCGCCGATCAAATACAGCGGTGCCAACAGACTCATCAAGCATTCCCTCCGCCCAATCCAACCCCGCGGGCGGCCGATCGAATCGCATTATTTCGGGAAGCCGGCGAACGACGCCGCTGTTGATCCGTGATGACACTGAACAAGGCTTCATCGGGTGGCGTGTCGGTGGACCATTGGTGCAGTGGGACGCCCAGTGAATCGCACACCGCCTGAAGCTGCGTCCGATGCTGGTCGAAGTGTTGCTGATAATGCTGGCGGACTTCTTCGGGGTCCAAGTAGATCGCTTGGTCGGTTTCCGGATCCCGGACCATGCCCGCTTGATCCAAATCGAAACGCAATTCGCGTGGGTCCAGGATTCGCAACACGATCACTTCGTGTCCGCGGCTGCGCAGGTACGCCAAATTCGTCCGCATCGTTTCCGGCGGCGTCAACAAATCGCTTAACAGAACGATCAGTCCCCGTTTGCGGATCAGCGTCGCCATCTGTTCCAGCGGGGCGGCGATGTCCGTTCCCTTGCCGGTCACGTCGCGCGACAGACACTGCATCAACTGATGCAGGTGGCCGGGGCGGTGACGAGCACTGAGGAATTCGCCGATGGTTTCATCGAAGGTTAGCAGCCCGACGCTGTCACGTTGCAGCGTCAAAAAGTACGCCAGGGACGCCGCGATCGTCCGCGCGTACTCCATCTTGCTGTATTCCAGCGATCCGTATCCCATCGATCGGCTTTGATCGACCACCAGATAGCATCGCCGGTTCGTTTCGTCTTCGAACTTTTTGATGAAATAGCGATCGGTCCGGGCGAATAGTTTCCAGTCCAACCCGCGGGTATCGTCGCCGACGGTGTACGGCCGGTATTCGCTGAATTCAACGGAGAACCCATGGTAGGGGCTCCGGTGCAGACCGTTGTAAAATCCTTCGACCACTGCTTTGGCACGAAGCTGCAGATTCTTGATCCGCATCACGGCGGCGGGGTCCACCGCAGCGGTGGGCGATAGCGAACGATTCTGGTGGGCGTCGGACATCAACAGACAGACGATTCCGTAACGAGCCGGAGTGAACCCAATGGTGGACGCCCCCGCGTCGACGCGGCGGTGGATAGCCGGCACCGTGGTCGACCGGCGGTTTTCCCGGTCGCGGCGTCCCCATGACGATGGTTCATGATAGGGCAACGAACAACGCCGCGTGCAAATCCATTGCACGCGGCGTTGTCGGAATTCAGTCGTGTCACGCACGGGCAGTCCGGCCCGGTGAATCAGCCCAGCAGCCGTGCCCCCCGCTGTATCCTGTGCGGGGCCGGCCGATTAGGGCCAGACCGATCAGGGGCGGGCGGCGGTGTGCGTGGGGGAATCCAGCAGATTTTCGGTCATCCGAGCCCGGTATTCCATCGCGCTGGTCGGCCCTTGGAACCCGACCACGTTTTCATCCCAATCCAGCTGCTTTTGAAGCATTCGGCCATTGTCGACGTCGAAACGCAGGCTGCCGTTGCTGAGTTGTTGGACGACTTGGGCGCGAACCGATTCTTCGCGAATCGGCGTCAGCGGCTGACTGGTCACTTTCAGCGTCGCGACGCCGGTTTGAACTTTGTCCAACGTGTATTTTTCCCGGATTTTGATCGTCTTGACCAATCCGTCCTTGGTTCGCGCTTTGAACTCGCGAGGCACCGACCAAGATTCCCCGACCGCGATCGGTTGTTCGGGCATGGTCAGGGTCAGCGATCCCATGCCCAGGGATGCCTCGGTCCCGCCGTGATTTTCGCGGCTGATTTCTTCGCCACGCTCGTTCACGGTGATCGTGGCCAACGTTTGGCCGATACGGCTGGCGACCAACTGGAACGCCGGCGGTGCTTCTTCGCCGCTTTCGCTGTCCCAACGCAATTCTTCGGCATCGCCGTTTTGCTGCGTCATGCTGACCGAATCGATGACGTGGTCGAACACCATCGTGCCGTCTTCGTTCCGGCGAACGACTTTCCAGTGTCGACGGCTGGTCGTGTGAACTTGGCTGGTCTGCGACTTGCCGCGAACCGACGTCTTGGTCTTGGCCACGTGCGTCACCTCATAGGGCAACACGTCGCCTTCGTTCAGGTCATACCGCAGCAGATAGGTGGTGGAATCGTCGTCGGCAACCGCCATTCCGGTGGTTCCCAAAGCGGCCGTTCCCAGCCCAGCAGCCACGGCGGCGACCAATAGATTTCGACCCAAAGCAGCAATGATCGTCTTCACGAGAAGCGTCTCCGTACGCATGGAAAGACTGTCTTGATTTCGGCGGCATGATCGCAGAATCCGTGCCGCCACAGCAAGGGCGATGCCCAGTCCGATCGGACATCACCCCCAGAAGCATGGCGATCCGACGCGGATCACTTGGTCAGTTTGTCTTGCTTGACCACTTTGGTGCCCAGAATGGTCACCGGTTCGACCGGCACGTCTTCCATCGGGAATCCTTCGGGGGTCCGCGCCACTTGGGTGGGAACTGACTTGATCTTGTCGACGGTTTCAAACCCGTCGATGACTTTGCCAAACACCGCGTACCCCCAACCGTCGGCCGCATTGGCACGGTCCAGGAAACTAGGGTTACGGTCTGACACGTTGATAAAGAACTGCGCGGTCGCGCTGTGGGGATCGCCGGTTCGCGCCATCGCGACGGTGTAGGTCTTGTTGGACAGACCGTTGCTGGCTTCATTGCGGATCGGGCTGCGAGTCAGCTTCTTCTTCAAATCGGGGCCCAATCCACCACCTTGGATCATGAAGTTCTTGATCACGCGGTGAAAAACGGTGCCTTTGTAAAAGTCGTCTTCGACGTACTTCAGGAAGTTGTCGACCGTCTTGGGGGCTTTGGTCTTGTTCAGTTCCAACAGGATGTCGCCTTCGGAAGTCTGCAACAGCACGTTGACGGTTTCGTCTTGGGCCGACGCATTGGGGGCCAATGCACATCCGACCAGAGACGCAAACGCCAAACCTAGGCAAACGAATCGTTGATACATCGTGGGTCCAAATCGTTGGAAATTGGGGGCAGGATTTTGGAAGGAACGGGGCTTCATACCGTCACACGAAAATTGTCTGGCCATCGTTGACGGCGGGTTCAATTTTCGCGTCGCCCCAAGTCTACGCAATCGACCGGCAGGAAGAAAACCGGAATCATCCGCCCAGATCAGTCCTTTGGCGGCAACCAGATTTCTCCCATCCCGCCGTCAGCCAAATCACCACGCAGACAGTCCAGAGATTCGGATAAGCGGGCAAAGCGTTCGGCCACCCTCGGACAATGCGGCTTCCAAGACTCGACCGATCGCAGCATCGGGCCGATCACGGCGGTCCACATCGGAACCGGCGGGGTGAATCGCTGGCGATCGGTGGCCGACAATTCGCCGCAAACGATTGTCCCGCGTCGCATGCCATAACCGACCCGGCCGCCGTCATCGCCGGAGGCAACGATTCGACCACCGATGACGATCGTGCCCGCGATCATCCAGGCCCCGACGCCCGGCATCACATCACCGTTGATCCACAGATCTCCACGACGCATGCGAATTCCGGCGCGACGTCCGGCATCGCCGGCGATCACGACTTTGCCGCCCGACATGCCGACACGCCCGTGGTCGACCGGGCCACCGACACGATCACCCGCATCACCGTGCACGATGACTTCGCCGCCCGACATGCCGGACGCCAAGTCATGCCCGACATTGCCTTGGATTTCAAACCGCCCGCCATGATGCCCGGATGCCAAGTGATCAAACTGGCTCAAATCACCTTCGACAATGATGCATGGTCGTTCCGACGTCCGATCTTCGACCTTGAAATACTCCGCCAATTCGACCGATTCGTGCCCGACCGACAGGCGAGTGCGACGGACTTGGTCGATGGTCATCGTGGCGAAAGCCTGCAAACCGATCACGCGAGCGTCGATGCGTTGACGTGGTTTCTGCCGCAGCGAAAGCTTCCATGACTTCATGACGATGCGTCCTCGGCCGATGAGTCGGAACTTACGGCGGGTTCGGACAACAAAGCATGCAAATGAAAGTGGTGTTTACCCAGCTTTCCGCCATAGTTTCCCGCGGTGATCCGGTGCAACCCCTGGGAACCGCACTTCTTTGCGGCTGCCAAGATGCCGACCCGGGTGGCGTTGGCGATGCTGGCGTGATTGACACCATCGATCACCACTTCCAACACGGCGTGCGTCTGGGCATCGATCTGGGATTGGGGCAAATGCCGCAGCGTTGGACAGAACGCTTCGTTGGTCGATGCGAACAAGGCATCGTACTTTGAACCCACCTTGGAACCACTGCGAGTCGCCCCGCCGGGAAATGGCGTGATCACGCCGGGCAGCGATGCGATCGCCTCGGTTGCCGCACGACAGGCATCGGCCACCACCGCAACCGAATCACCGCACAACAGAAAGTTGCCGCCGCCAATGCCCGAAAACCACCCAAGGTCGTGCTGGCAAACAAATTCACCATCCATCACGGGGATTCGCCAGTACCGAACGGCATCGATCGATTTACTGATCTGATGACCGTCGCCAAAGAATCGCAACGATTTGCCCAGCGGAACCGGATCATCGCGGTGCACGGGAACGCTCAGGTCGCCAGTTCCGTCAAACACCGCAGTGGTCGGGCAGGTCAGGACGCACTGGCCGCAACGGGTCGGGATTTGTTTCCGCAATTCCGTCCCCGACGCGGCGAACGCCAACACCATCGCACCGGGACGACCATCAGGTGTTTGATCCGGTGCAAGCGTTTGTTCGACGTCGATTTCAACACCACAAGCGATCACACTGGTGCCGAAACCGGTCAATGCGTCACAGGCACGCGACACCCACCAGGGATCTTGTCCTGTCACCACAAGCCGTGTCGCTTTCATATCGAAAGCTTCGGCAAACGTGTCGTCGATGGTGACGCCGTTGATCTGCATCGCCGTGTTCGATCCCTTCGGTGTGTTACAAACAGTCTATGACGTCAGCGTTGCCGTGGCCGGGGCGCATGGTTCACCAATGCCGACCCCAATTGAGTCCGCATTTCATCATCGCTGATGGCAAGTCGATCAAAGGCCGCTGCACCGGCCTGGGGATACCGGCGAACGATCGATTTCCACGCAGCCGTATCCAAAGACAGATCCACACGGTGCGTGCGGTGCAGCGATTCCGCCGCGGTGGAAACCTGCGGTCGCCCATTCGCCGTTGATGACGCATCGGTGCCGGCGATACATCGCCCCGACTTCAGCACATATTTTGCGTGGGCAAACGTCAGGTCCCAAGTCGACCGCTGGGGATACACGACGACGTCGGCCGGTGCCCCTGGCCGCAGGGTCCCGGTATCGCCCAGGCCCAAAATCTTCGACGGTCCGACACGCGTCATCGCCACCAGTTCGTTGATCGTGTACTGACGATCCAAACCGGACAGGTCGCTGGCGGCCGCGGCATCGGTGTGAATTTCGGCCAATGCGGTTTCGCGAAAGCTGTGGTCGGCCAACAACCGAATCAGGTGCGGATAACTGGTGAACGGTGCACCGTTGGGATGATCGGTCGTCAAGAACACGCGTTCCGGATCGTCGATCATCAAGAACAGTTCCAGCCCAATGGCCCACTGCAAACTGTGCACAAACTGCCGGCGTCGATACCGAAACGGCACCACACCACAACCGGCTTCGCATTCGATGTCCACCAAGGCGGATTTCCGGGGCTTGGCATGACGGTGATTGGCACACTGATGGGCCGTGTCCCCACTGATCGTAACGGTTTGGCCGAACATGATTTGGCCGACATCAACGGTGACGTTGGGATGCTTTTGCATCGCCCGGACCAACTGTTGGGCGGCCGACGACATGCCGTAGGGGCCATCGTCGCCGTAGCAATGAAATTGAACGTGCGTCAGATGGATCGGCAAACCATCGGCGGCTTCGATCGTTTTGATGGTCGAAGCGATGTTGCCGGGCACACCCAGGTTGCTGCAATGAACATGCAGCGGATGCGGCAATCCGATTTCGTAAACGGCACGACAAAGGGTGCGAATGATCTTTGACGGGGTGACGCCATAACGTGGATGCGGTGTATCCACATCCAAATCGCGAACGTTGTACTTGAACGCATTGATGCCGCCCGGATTGACCACTTTGACCGCAATGCACTGCGTGGCAGCCACCATCGCGGCGACATAATCGTTGACCATCGCTTGGGGGACATCATCGCCGATCATCTGCAGCAACAGATCATCATTGCCCAACAAGCAATATCCGCCGGTGTCCAAACCATGGGCCAATGCCATTTCCGCATGCGCGGCTCGCGCGTTGCACGGCAACACGGCCGGTTCAAAGCAAGACGTGTATCCCATCTGCAGGTAACGCTGTGCGGCCACCGTGGGCGATGGCAGGAATTCACTTTCCGGTCCATCGGTCAGGTCTTGCAACAGCAAACGCGCCAAAGCCACTTTACCGCCGCCGATGTGCGTGTGCACATCGATGCCACCGGCCATGACCAGACAATCCCTAGCATCGATCGCATGGTCCGACGAAACATCCACTGCCGCCGCGCCGGTTGCATCGGGCGATTGGACCGCATCGATTCGCCCATCGACGATCACCAGGTCGGCAACGCGATCCAGACCTTGGCTGGGATCGATCAAGCGTCCGCCGCGAATGAAGGTGCGCATCGATGGGGCCTAAACGAAAAACGATGTCAACGAAACGGCCGAGCGTTCAACGACGCTTGGGCAGCGAATCGGACGGTTCGCTCGCAGGCGGCCGATGCAGCTTCAACCTTGGTAACTCATCACGGTCAATGATGGCAACGGTTTGGTCCTGGGCGGTGACCTCCATCGCGTCATCAGCCTTGGATGGTTGCCCGGGCTGTGCCGTCGGCGTGTCGCTGTCGCTGCCGGACGAATCGTCGTCGGTGCCATCATAGGTGGGCATCGGATCGGGGGTGGCCGGTTTCGGGTCGCGGGGACGGAAACAGCGTCCCAACGGACCGACCAACAAAGCGGGCAAGAACACCAAATCACCGATCAACGCCGCCCCCAACAGGATCAGCATCAGCGAACCAAACCGCTGTGTGGGCGTGAACGTCGACAACGCGAACACGAACAGCCCCAAGCCACCGACGATCGTCGTCTGCGTCATCGCGGGGCCCACGCGTCGATAGGTCTCGATCACCGCATCGCGACGTGACATGCCTTCGTCCAAATACGAGCGGAACCACGACAGAAAGTGAATCGTGTCGTCCACCGCGACGCCCATCGCCACCGATGCGGTCATCATCGTTCCGATGTCCACCAAGAACTGGCCCGGCATCCATTGGTTCAAATGCCCCATCGCGCCGAAAACCAACAACACGGGGAACATGTTGGGGATCATCGATACGCACCCGGCGGCCGCACCCGAGAACAGTCGACTGGGATGCCAACGCTGGGCGATGCCTCGGCCCGGATTCAACAACACCATCATCACTGCGGCGATCAAGACGAACGCCAATCCGATGGATTCGGCAAGGCTGCCAAGCAACGTCCGCTGTGCCTTGTAAACGACCGGCACGACGCCGGTGTAGACGACTTGTACGGCACCGTCACCTGAAACATCCGGATAGCCATCGGTCAAAATCGGTTGGGGCTGGCTGAGCCGGATCCGTTGGGCATCGACCAGCACTTTGGCATCGGCCAGCTTGTCCAATCCGACCGATTCGGCGCCCAAGTAGACCACCGCATCGGCTTTTTCGACCGTTCGTTGCCACTGCTGCGAATCAACGTCTTCAAAGCGATCGTCTTGATCAGGATCGAACCATCCCGCACGGACGTTTTCGTAAGCCAACAGTTCGCCCAGCACTGACAAGAAAATCGCCTCGGTATCGACCCGAACCTGACCGGGCAGCTGTTCGTCGTCGGTCGATCGAACGGTCAACACGCTGTCGTCGATGGTCGCGGGATGTTCGTTGCCGACCATCCATACCAGCGGACGATCTTTGGCCGTTGTCTTGATTCCCGCATCGGCCAAACCACGCAGTAACGCATCGCGCGTGTCATAGGCTCGCAACACCGGTTCGGTCGCCAATCGCAACGACGAGATGAATTGACCGTAATCGACGTCGGTCAACGCACCGACACGTAAACTGATTCGCCACAGTTCGCTGCCGGCAAATGGACCGTCTTCTTCGACACGGAAATAATCGCTGTCGGCAAGCTGTTGGTACTGTTCGGCCAACTCATTCTGCATCCGACGCCGAGTCATCCCCGTGGCCGACAGATTGCTGGACGCCGGACCGGGTAACGGCGGCAAGAACGTATCCACGCTCATCGCCTGGCCGACGACGTCCGCGCCGGCTTCACCCAACGTCTTGTGCACCACGCGACGAATCCGCGACACCGCTTCGATTCGTTCCAACAGCGGCAGTGTGGTCACGTCGACGATTTCGTTCGACGCCAACGCGTCGTCGTTGGTATCCAACGATTCGGATACATCGCCATCGCCGGTGATCGACAACGCCAACGAAGATTCCTTTTGAATCGACGGCGGCATGCGGACCACCAATTCCATCGGCACCAGTTTGCCGAATTCCTTTTCGATCCATGCATAGTCGCGGATGATCCGAGCGTCTTGGTCGAACAGTTTCAGCAATTGGACGGACGTATTGATCTTGAAAACGCCGACCGAGACGACCGCCATGACCAGTGCACAAACGATGGCGACCGGCGCGTGGTATCGCGTGATCCAGCGTCCCACGCCTGCCCACCAAGCCGCCATGGGATTGGTTCCCACCGTGACCTCGGTGCCCCCGTCCTTCGGGCCGGATTGGTTTGAACTGCTCTCGTTCGGGCCGGATTGATTCGGTTCGGTGGCTCCGATCACCGGGGTGAATACGTTCAGAGCGGCGGGCAAGTAGGTGAACAGAATCGCCAACGTCGCGACCACACCGATCGCCGAATACAAACCAAAGTTGCTGATCGGGACCAAGTTGCTGGTCGACAGAGATGCCAAGCCGATGGCGGTCGTCGCAGCCGCCAACGAACACGGACCGATCGCGTGACGCAGCGCACGTCCGGCCGCACCGGTACGCCCACCGCTGCGCACTTCATCGCGATAGTAATTGATGACGTGAATCGCCCCGGACAATCCCAGGACGTACACCAATGACGGCATGCTCATCAAAATCGCGTCGACACGTCCGTTGGTCCAGCCGACAAACGCCATGCTAAGCATCGCCGCGGTTCCGCCCACGACGAACACCATCAGTGTGACTTTGACGCTGGCAAAGCAAAGATAGGACAACACGACGCCGACCAAGACGCTGTAGCCGACCAAGCGGACCAGGGTCACGCTGCCTTCTTCGTCGATCGCCACGTTGTCCACCGGCGGGCCACCCATCCGCAGCGGCGGCAGACCGCCGACCGATTCGGGCCGCGGCCGGTTGAACGGCGGTGGTGCCATCGACGGTGGCGGGGCGGCGGACAATCCACATTCCTCGGCCAGTTGCAATAACCGGCCGCGTGGACCGCCCAGCACGCCGCGGCCCAGGGCAAACGCCAAGTGGTCTTTGGCCAGATCGGTCAACGTCACGACGATCGCCGTCATACGCTCCGGTGCATCGACCTGCAATGCATCGAAGACCGCATACCAGGCATCGGCTTGAACCTCGGTCGGGGCCTCCGCGATCTGGGCGACGTCGCCGTCGGTATTCTCGTCGGCAAAACGCTGCATGGCGTCGCCGATGGTTTGGGCAAAGTCTTCCGGCAGCGGATCCTCAGGACCGATCCCGTTTTCGGGATCCTCGCGAACGACGCGAGCGAACGCTTCGACTGTCCAGTCAAATCCGTGCGGCACCGCCGGCGCGAACAACGATCCACTCAAGCGTTCCATCGCACGTCGACGGGCCACCGTTTCGCGACGGTCGGCGGCGGTCAGGTCGATCGGCCACAGCGAACCACCTTCGCTGGCCAAATCGTCGACGATCGTCGCACCGGTTTGGACGCCGGCAAACAACGGTGCGCACAACAACGTCGGATCGTTATGAAACGGATTGATCGTGTCCTGGTCACCGGGCGGACCAAGCGCGGTGATGAACTGACCTTTCAGTTCGAACCTTCCGATGGCTCGCTGGACCGCGCGGACCAATCCGGCCGGCCCGGTCATCGATCCTTCCCAACGATAAAGCTTGCCGTCGGGTGTCAGGTAATACCAACCGCCGTCGGCCGACTGCAGCCATTTTTCGTCCAGCCCGCCCCAATCGTTCAGCCCTTCGCCGGGAT
Organism: Crateriforma spongiae; assembly: GCF_012290005.1. Lineage (NCBI taxonomy): Bacteria > Pseudomonadati > Planctomycetota > Planctomycetia > Pirellulales > Pirellulaceae > Crateriforma > Crateriforma spongiae. Next base: position 362,826 of record NZ_JAAXMS010000003.1, on the reverse strand, counting down.
ACAGCAACCCCATTTCCTGGCCCAATTGGCGGGCCCGAATTCGGTCCTGAGTTTCTTCGTCCGACCATTCCGGATGCCCGGCTTCCTGGGCGGCCCAGTCGACCTGCAAGGATTCGTGGCGGATTTTCTGTTCCAGCAGCTTCAGCCGCTGGTCGTCGGCGGTACACCCCGGCCAAGTCGCCAAGACAAAACTCTCACCCGCAAAATGACTCGCAAACCATTCCAGTTCGGTCGTTTCGGAAAAGTCGCTGGGCAACCAATCCTTCACATCGTTTTCTCGTTTCTGCAGGCTCAGCCGAGCCGCCTGGAACCCGAAGGGCAACAGAAAGAAGAAAATCATCAACACCCAGAGCGCGTACGATCCGTTCAAGGGGCCGCGACGGTCGAGCAACGATGGACGCATGGGGTGAGCAAAAACGAGGGCGAAATAGGGGGATCTTTCCCTGAATCCCGTGCGCTTAGGCTATCGACCAAGCGGCAAACGGTCTACTTCACTGTCCGGCCCGGCCTTGGCCGCCACCAATTCGGGTGTCGGGTCCTGCGGGTGGGCGAATCTTTGCGGGGGCAGCCACCAGCCCCCGAATTGGGGAACCGACGACGCCGCATGCCCGTGTTTCGAGCCCCACATTCGGTATCATGAACGCGGCGGCGCGGTTCGGAACGTCTTCGGCGGCCCGAAACGATCGTCGGGCGAACACGGGCAAAGGCTGGTCGCAGGGGCTTTTGGCATCTCAGCTGCACGCCAAACCGACGGCATGCGACGGATGCGAAAACAACCATGCCGACGACGTGCACGCACCACAGGTGCTTGCAAACGCGTGCGATTCCCACCGCAGGGCGTTGCGGCCGCGGCGGCGGGACTGGCCGTTTCGGTCCCACCGCGTTTGGGTTGCCGGCAAGGGCCTTTCGTGTGGACGTCGGGCCAACACTGGACGCCCGGCTAACCTCCAACGCGTTGCCATCGCAAGTCACTTTCAATCTTCACCGCCAGACGGATTCCGACATGGCTGCACCACTGAAATCACTGATCGACACGGGCACCAAGCTCTATTTGGATTCAGTCGACCCCTCCGAAGTCGACATCAATCTGCGATACGGCGCTGTCGGGGCGACCAGCAACCCGGCCATCATCTCGTCGATCGTGGCCAGCGGGAACTTGGATGACCAAATCGAACAGATGCTGGCCGACGGCAAAGACGATTCCGATATCGCCTGGGCGTTGACCGACCGTTTGGTCACCGACGCGGAAACCAAGTTTGCCGACATCCATGCGTCGACCAATGGCAACGCGGGCTGGGTCAGTTTTGAACTGGACCCGCTGATCGAAGATCCGTCGCTGAATATGGACATCGATCAACGCGTCCAAACCTACATCGACCTGGGCAAACGCTGGTCCGATGGCCACGTCAATCGGATGATCAAAGTCCCCGCGACCGAGGCCGGATTGCGGGCGTTGGAACCGCTGGCCGCCGCCGGCGTGACGTTGAACGTGACTCTGATCTTCACCGACCAGCAATACCGCAGTGCTCGCGAAGCAATCTGGCGTGGCGTCGATGGCAAAGTCGATCCCGCCAAAATCAAATCGGTGTACAGCATCTTCATTTCCCGGATCGATGTTTACACCCAAAAACACCTGCAGCTTTCCGACCGAGCCCAAGGCATGGTGGGAATCGTCAACGCGAATCGCATCTGGCAGGAAAACCAACAATTCTGGGCTGACAAGAATTTGCCGCTGCAACAAGAATTGATCTTCGCCAGCACCGGCACCAAAGATCCCAACGATCCGCCTTGGAAGTACGTCCAAGCTCTCGCCGGCAGCGACATCCAAACCAATCCGCCGGAAACCAACGCCGCGGTGGCCGAAAGCGATCTGACGTTCCACCGGACCGTCGATGACATGCCCGATGCCGACGTCCTGTCGGAGATCGATTCGGCAGTGGACATGAACGCCATGCACGACGTGCTGATGGCCGAGGGGATCGAAAAGTTCGTCAAACCTCAACGTGCCCTGCTGGATCTGATCGCCAAGAAACGCAGCGAATTGGCATCGGCCAGCTGACAGTCGAACCGGCACCGGCCGAATCGCGTCGCAGGTTTCTACGACGCGACTACCTAGGACGCGATCGCACTCAGGCTGCGACGAAAGTACTTGCGGCCACTTTGCTCCGGTGCAAACGTTCGTTTCAATTCACCGCGATTCTTTTTGAACCACGACGCGACCACGGACAGTGTTTCGCTGAAGCGGCCGTGCCCGCGATCCGAACCGCTGGCCAGTGCTGCTTGCCAAACCTTCAGCTTCGGTTTCAGTTCCGCATATTCGACCGGGTTGCGTGGCGCGGGCAGCACATCGGCGACTTCACCGCCGCGGATTAGGTACCACGTGCTGCAGCCGTCAAAACTGGATGCCGCGTAAACGAATGAGTAATCACGGCGTGCCTTGGCCAGGTAGTTCAATTTTCGATTGACGTATTCCAAGGACTTCAACGTGTCTCGGCTGCGTGACGCCAGTTCGTATTGCCGGTTTTCGGCGGCTCGTTCCATCTGGTCGCGGATCTTCACCAGCGGTTCGTCATTGAAGCCGTCCAGAAAACTTTGGGCCGCGTTGACTTGAACGTCGTAGGCCTCTCGCGTGCATGCCGCGGCACAAGGCCCCATGCAGGTATCCAGTTCCAAACGCAGACATCCGGCGCGATGATCCAGGTCGAACAGCTGCATTTGTTCGGCGAAATGGAACACTTGTTGTTGGCTACAGTCGCGCAAACGAAAGACTTTGTTCAGCGCGTCGACTGCTATGTTCATTCGCTTGGTACCGTGGAACGGCCCCTCGACGGCCACACAGTCTTTCGGCGGGACGGCGGTCAAAAAAAACGTCGCCGCCGGTTGGCGCCCCAAACACAGATAGACCGGACGCTGACGTTGGGGGACACCCTGGACGTTCCAACGCGGACTGTAGCGTCGGATCAATTGCTGTTCACGCAACAGAGCGGCAAAATCACTGGGCTGGGTTTCCCACTGGATCGCACGCGTGGATTCAATGATCCGGCCGCCTTTGCTCTCTGAATTGCTGTCGGCGAAGTAGCTAAGCAGACGCGAACGAAGGGACTTACTTTTGCCGACGTAAATCAATTCGCCGCGTCGGCAAAGCATGCCGTACACGCCGGGAACGCGGGGGCAGTTCCGCAGAATCTGGCTCCGCAATTCGTCGGCCCGCTGACCGCCGACGATCTCGATTCGACGTCGCGGGTGCGGGTTCAGCGGATCGATGCCGAAATCAGTGACCGGCGAATGCCCCAGCAATACGTCCTTGTCCACTCGGTTCCCTCCCTGATCGATCCGTCATCGACACGTTCCACCCGCAGAACGTGTCGAGCCAAAGATTATGCGCCAGATCCATCAGCGTCGGCAAATCCGAATTTTCCGATGCGGATCATCCCGCCTGCATCTGGCAGATTTCGATCGCGTCGGCGGCGATGCTAGCATCCAAGACCGGATGGATTTTGCCGGTGCGAACCGATTCGGCGGCGGCATTGATTTCCGCGGCGAATGCCGTGATCGGATCACCATCGCCCAGCGTCGGCATTTCCACCGTACCGTCGGCGTGCATGATGGTCAGTGGGACAACCGACGTTTGGCCGTCGGCGTAGGCGGCGAATTCGAATCGCACGGTCGCCTTTTCAAAACTGACTTCGAAACCGTGGGTGAACGGACGCGCCGGGCTGTCGATGACTCCCCCGCCGCACGAAACGACGACAGGCGAATCGTTGAAGTGGAACACGGTTTCGTACAGCTTGGGCACGCCCTGGTGTTTCCGCGATGCGGTGTCGACGCGGTCGGGCATTCCGAACAGCAACCGGATCAGGTGCGCGTCATGGACGTGCAAGTCCAACAAAGGCCCGCCGACGCTGGTGGCGTCATAAAAATCGGGGATCCAATCCGGCGGTCCGATCGTCCGTTTGAACCGCCCGGCAATCGGTTTGCCCCAACGTTGATCCCCGGCGGCATCGACCAACAATTGAAATTCCGGATGGAACGGCAAGATGTGGGCCACCATCAATCGACCGTCGCCACGATCGGCCAATCGCCGTGCGGTGTCCGCTTGAAGGGCCAATGGTTTTTCACACAGAACATGCTTCCCGGCATCCAGCGCCGCCACAACGACTTCTTCGTGCATGCTTGGCGGCAAACAGACGTCGATCACATCAACGCCCGGATCCTCCAGCAACGCTTGCCAGTGCTCGGCGACCGTCAATCCGCTGACATCGATCTGGCGTCCGGGCGGGCCAAAGTTTCCCTGGATCGACGTCCAGTCCCCGGACCGCTTGGCTTCGCTGCGTGAACAAAACCCGACCAGTTCGGCGTGGGGACTGCGTTGATAGGCCAGGTAGTGGATCCATCCCATGAATCCAACGCCGACGATGGCGGTACGCATGGTTTCCCTTTCTGCAGGTGCGGGGTCAGTTCGGTGAATCAAAGTTCGGCGGATCAGTGTATCCGTTGACGGCGTCGTTGTTGCCCCGCATCCCCCACGTCAGCGCGTGTCAATTTGTGTCGATTCGTTGAACGCTTTCGACTGCGTCAACTTTTGCGATCTATGTTTCGATGGGTCGTTGCAATGCGCGGCGATCGATCATCAGCGATTGACCGCTGTGACCGGTGCCACCGTTACGACCCGCACGAATTCGTTTGCAAAGGCTTTGCAAATCCACGACGCACGGGAAGAACATCAGCATGGCAACCCTCAATCAGGCTGCACGACCGGAACCGAACCGCCAAGAACAGTTCGAAGAAATCAAACGCCGGATTCACGGCAAATTGGTCGACAAGTTGGACTTGTCACGTGTCGGTGACCTCCAAGGCGACACGCTGAAACGTGAAATCCGCATGGTCGTCGAACACTTGTGCGACGCCGAAGACACGTTGCTGAACCGCCAAGAACGCGAGCGGATCGTCGACGAGGTCTTGGATGAAACCTTTGGCCTGGGACCATTGGAACTGATCCTGAAGGACCCGAAGGTCAGCGACATCATGATCAACGGTCCGAAAAGCATCTACGTCGAAAAGGGCGGACAGATGCAGAAGACCGAAGTGGAATTTCGCGACAACAAACACCTGCTGCAGATCGTCGACCGAATCGTCAGTAAAGTCGGCCGGCGGGTCGACGAAACCTGTCCGATGGTTGACGCCCGGATGGAAGACGGCAGTCGTTTCAACGCGATCATCCCGCCTTTGGCACTGGACGGTGCCGCCGTTTCGATTCGCCGTTTCGGCAGCAACCCGCTGAAACTGGAAGACTTGCTGAACTATCGCGCGTTCACGCCTGAAATGGTCATGCTGCTGGAAGGCTGCATCAAGTCACGGCTGAACATGATCATCGCCGGTGGTACCGGTTCGGGTAAAACGACGCTGCTGAACACGCTGTCCTCTTTCATCGGCAGTGCCGACCGGATCGTGACGATCGAGGACGCGGCCGAATTGCAACTGCAACAAGACCACGTCGTTCGCCTGGAAACACGCCCGCCCAACATCGAAGGCAACGGTGCGGTCACGGCGACGGACCTGGTGAAAAACGCCCTGCGGATGCGTCCCGAACGGATCATCATCGGGGAATGTCGTGGTGGTGAAACGTTGGACATGTTGCAGGCCATGAACACCGGTCACGACGGATCACTGACGACGATTCACGCCAACACGCCGCGTGATGCGATCGCACGTTTGGAAACACTGGTGATGATGTCGGGATTTGAATTGCCCGTCAAAGCCATCCGCCAACAAATCTCCGGTGCGGTCGATGTGCTGATCCAAGCCAACCGCTTGCAGGGCGGTCCACGTCGCGTCACCGCGATCACCGAAGTGGTCGGGATGGAAGGCGACACGATCATCCTGCAAGACATCTATCGATACGTGCAAAAGGGCGTCGACGAAGACGGCAAAGCGTTCGGTCACTTCGAATGCACCGGCGTCCGGCCCAGCTTCATGGACCGTCTGGAATCCAGCGGCGTTCGCTTGCCCGCCAGCGCATTCCGCGAACGGGTCATCATGCCCGCCTGATTCGTGGGTTCATCACCACGCCGCTTGTTTGTCACTTTCACGTCACCTTTCCCAACCCGATACAAAGCAATGCCTGGAACGTTCGTCATCATTGCCGCGGGCATGTTCGTCGCCGCGTTGGTCGCCCTGGTCGCTTCGGCGGTCATGCCCAACGAAGAAAGCTCGGCTACCGAAGACCGATTGGCCACCCTGGCGTCGCGTCGTCCCGGCGGCCCGGATTCCAAGGACCAGCCGTCGTTATTGGTGGCCGGATCGCTGGACGACCAAAAGGTCGGCTTCAAAGCGATCTTCGACAGCATGCCGCAATTGCGACAGTACCTGGAACAGGCCGACATCGAAATGTCGCCGGCCCTGTTTGCTGGAATCTGCGGTGGCTGTTTTGCCGGTGGCGTGTTCGTCACGGTCGTTTCACCCTTACCCGTCTTATTGGCACCGGTGGCGGGTCTGTTGATCGCCGCGATCCCGATCGGATGGCTGTTGATGAAACGCAAACGACGCTTGGCAAAGTTCGGCAAGCAGATGCCCGAGGCTTTGGAACTGCTCAGCCGTTCGCTTCGCGCCGGACACTCGCTGAACGCGGGATTCGGTTTGGTCGGTCAGGAAATGGAAGCCCCGTTGTCGGTGGAATTTGCACGTTGCTTTGAAGAACAAAAGTTCGGCATCCCGTTGGATGAAGCGATCGAAGACATGGCCGCTCGGGTCCCCAACATGGACCTGCGATTCTTTGCAACGGCGATCATCCTGCAGCGTCAAACCGGGGGCGACCTGAGCGAGATCTTGGACAAGATCGGACGCTTGGTGCGTGAACGTTTGCAGATCCAAGGTCAAATCCAAGCGTTGACCGGGGAAGGCCGCATGAGCGGTGCGGTACTGCTGGCACTGCCTCCGGTGCTTTTCCTTGTCATGCTGAAGCTGAACTACGACTACGTGATGATGCTGTTCACCGACCCCGCCGGTCGCTACATGCTGGGGGCCGCGTTGTTCTCGCAGCTGCTGGGTGCTTTGGCCATCAAGAAGATCATCACGATCAAAGTCTAAGCCCTGCACGGTCGCCCACGTGGGTGACATTTGTTTTGTCCGTCTGTTGCCGTCTTGACGTCTCGCTTTTGTGTTTTTGATTGGAATGTCTGTCATGTTGACGCCCATGATGCTCGCCAGTTCAACGATGCCCATCATCCTGACCTGCGTTGCCGCGTTTGTCGGTGTGACCGCGGTGGCTTGGCTGGTTCTCGGTCGTGTCAGCGGTGATGATCGCCCGACCGCCGAAAGCCGTTTGGACATCCTGAAGGATCCGCGCAAAACACGTTCGCAATCCGAAGGCGACGACAAACGCAAAAAGAAGAACGAAGCGTTGACCGCGGCGTTGGAAAAAGCGTCGTCGCCGATCGGCGACAAGATCGCCGGCAACGAAGCGGAAATGGGCAAGCTTCGCGAAAAGATGGTCAACGCGGGTTTCCGCCACGAATCGGCCCCGCTGATCTTCAAGTTCATCCAATTGGTCTTTTCCGCGTCCGGCTTGTTGGTCGGCGGTGTGACCGGGCTGGTCATGAACGGCGTGAATTCAGACATGATCATGAAGCTGGCGATCGGTGTGATCATCGGCTTCGGATTGCCCAACTTCATCCTGAATTTCTTGGCCAATCGACGCAAGCAATCGATCTTCCTGGGCCTTCCCGACGCATTGGACTTGATGGTCGTCTGTGTGGAAGCCGGCTTGGGGATGGACCAGACACTGCGAAAAGTGGCCGAAGAGATGAAGAAGTCGCACAAGAACATCGGCGAAGAATTCGCGATTGCCAACCAGCAACTGCAATTCGGTCGCCCACGAAATGAAGTGCTGGCGGCGTTGGGTTACCGCAGTGGTGTGGACGACCTAAAACAGTTGGCCAACATCCTGATCCAAGCCGACAAATTTGGATCCAGCGTCTCGCAAGCCCTGCGGGTGCAGAGTGATTCGATGCGGACCAAACGGCGGCAGATCGCCGAAGAAAAGGCGGCCAAGACGGCGGTGAAGATGATTTTCCCGCTGGTGCTATTCATCTTCCCCGGCATCTTCGTGATCCTGGTCGGTCCCGCAGCGATCAACATGTCGCGGCAAATGCTGGGCAACTGATCCGGCAAAACGCATCGGCAGCTAGGCATCGTCGATGGCGGATCGGATCACGCGACCGATCGCTTTGTCCAGTTCCGCCACGGTATGACGTGCCTGCAAACGTTCGACTTGCCGCCGCAAAGCCGTTTGTTTGCTTTGGCGAAACCCGACGTTGGTCAAGCGACTGATCAAGTCCGCCGCCTGATCCACGGTCGAATACAGACAAGCGTCCGGAAAAAGTTCCGGATAGCTCAAACGATCGGGCAGCACGGGTACGGCACCGGACCAAACCGCTTCGCAAATCGCGATGCCGAAAAACTCATGGTCCGCCGTCGACACTACGACGTCCATCTTTGCGAGCATCGACCAATACGCCTGCGATGATTCGGCAAAGCCGTCGTGTTCGATGCAATGGCCATACGACACACGGATGCACCGGAGCGACTCCGGTTCCCTGGCCGGCCGACTGCCCAACAAGACCAAGCGAAACGGAATCCCACGCGACTGCAGCTCCTGGCACAGCGACAACAACCGATCCGGACGTTTGTCGTGTTCCCATCGTGACACCCACCCGATGCTTATCGGACCATCATCGGATGTTCGGCGGGGCGGCAAGTCATCACCATTGGGAGGCTCAAATCCCGGATAGATGACTTGGCACTTTGACGCCACCGCCTGCAAATCATAGTCGCCGCGACCGTCGGGCATTTGAGCCAACAACCGGCCTGATTCTCGCAGGAATGTGTCGCGGTGAAAGGCGGAATTGAACCAGCACTGATCCGCTGCCAGCGCGGTCAACAAGTTGCGATAGGCGTAGTGCAGGTCCACCCTAGCATCGGGCGACGTCGGATACGTGAACTGACTTTCATGAAAGTAGGCGACGATCGGAACGACGGCGGATAACGAATGCCGCATCAGTCCGGCCCACGCGGCCAAATCCAACATGTCGGTGCAAAACACCAGGTCGGGTTGGCCATGTTGATCGATCCATGCTCGTGCCGAATTCGACATAGAAACCGGTGAATGACTGGTTCGCCATTTCCAGTGCACGGGCTTGTCGGTCATCACATGCCAGTCGAAGCGGCTATGCTTGCGTACCTGCTGTATGAAAACGCGATGACTGCCGCCATGAAACGGGTCGATCGCCAAAATGGTCGGTGCGGAACTTGGCACGGCCACGTCGCTTCTTTCAGTCTTTGTCAATCACGATGAATTACCAACCGCAACGATCGTGGCGTGGCGACCGCTGGTCAAGCCTAGACCTATCGGTGGTGTCCGACTTGCCGACGCCGGCATTGTTGTGGGATGTCGAGGCGATTGCTGCGAACCTGGAACGCATGATCGACGTTGCGGGCGGACCGGACCAGGTGGATCGCCTGTGCCCTCACGTGAAAACCCATAAGTCGCGTGATGTCACGGCAATGCAAGTGGACCGAGGCATCCGGTCTTTCAAAGCGTCCACCGTTGCCGAAGCCGCCATGGCCGCCGAGGCTCGTGCGGCCGATGTGTTGTTGGCGCATCCACTGGTTGGCCCCAAGGCCGAGGCGGTGGTTCGACTGGCCCGACAGTATCCCGCAACGCGTTTTGCGGGGATCATCGACAACTTGGAAAGCATCGATCGGTTGGTACCAACGATTCAGTCGAACGAGATGGTTCTGGATGTCCACATCGATGTCGACGTTGGCATGCACCGAACCGGAGTGCCCCTTGGAGACGAATTGGACCAATTACGGTCGCGCATCATCGCATCGAAATCACTGCATTACGCCGGACTGCACGTCTATGACGGCCATTTGCACCAAGCCAGTCGCCGACAGCGAAATGATTCCGCTCGCGTGATCCTGGATCAAATCCGGTCCGACCTGGATCGACATCCCACCGAAACAATCATCGTCGGCGGTTCACCCAACTTTGAATTCTGGGCGGCTCAAACCAGTTCAACCTGCGGTGCAGACACCGGAACCAACACGCGCTGGCGATTGAGTCCTGGAACGACAGTGCTGTGGGACATCGGCTATGCCGAACAGTACAGCGAAGCGGACTTCCAAATCGCCGCGGCATTGCTGACGCGAGTGGTCAGTCGTCCAGGATCGGATCTGCTTTGTTTGGACATCGGCACCAAAGCCGTCGCATCGGAAATGGCGATCGCCGACCGCTTCGTCTTGCCCGCAATTGCCGACGCAACCATCGTCGCACACAACGAAGAACACGCGGTGATTCGGACCGACCGCCGATCCGATTTTGCAATCGGCCAACCCTTGGTTGCTTTGCCCAGGCACATTTGTCCCAGCGTTTGTCGCTATCCCAACGCTCATCTGATTCGCGACGGTCGCATCACCCATGACCGATGGACGATCACCGCACGTGATCGCTGGCCGTCAGATTGGTGACCAAGACGTCACGTGGGCTTTGACCGTTGGCAACAGCGGATTCGCATTGATGTTCCAGCCATGCCGGCACATGAATCGGATCTTCACCGGACCACTGCGTTCGCAGGATGTCCCACCCCAATGAATCGCAGTGCCGCGTGAATGACTGGCGGTCGGATCCGTTGACGGTGGGCATGTCGACGACGGGTTTCGCGTCATCATCAAGACTCATTCGATAGCCCAGCCCGCCCCACATGGCATCGTCAACCACATTGACGTCCTTGATAACGCCGTCACGAATCAGACACGCGGCTTCGGCCCAAAGCGTGGCTGCCAACCGGTGATGAATCTGATCGACCGTCCAATCCCGACCCTGGCGAGTGTACCGGGTGACCAACCCGCCGACCTCCGGTGCAAGCAGATGTTGATCCGCATCATTTTGGTTGTCGAAAAAACCACCGCCGTCATGGCGGCCGCGACGCTTGCGTTTCACCAATGCCGGTAACAGCGGCGCCGAGACGAACCGATCGGGGAATGCCCGCCAGTAACTGCGTCCGCCATCGAATGCGGTACGGGTTCCGATCACGTCCACCAACGCCAGCGGGCTGATCGGCATCCCGAATTGCATGGCAGCATCCGCGATTTGCGATGCCGTTGCACCGCGACACAACATCGTGATTGATTCGTTGATGTAAGGGGCCAGCATGCGGTTGACGACAAACCCGACGTGGTCGCCAACCCGCAAAGGAACTTTGCCCAATCGTCGAACATGATCCGCACAAACATCGACGATCGCCGGATCGGTTTTTGGCGAAGCGATGATCTCCACCGCAGGCCGTTGAGCGACCGGCATAAAAAAGTGCATGCCGACCACACGTTCAACCTGGTCCAGCGAACTGGAGATATTACGAATTGGCAGCGTGGACGTATTCGAGCAATAGATCGAACCGCCGGGCAGATCGGCTTGTGCCTGTCGAAACAACGCCTGCTTGACTTCCAAGTTCTCAGCGACGGATTCAATCAAAAGCGTCGGACGACCGTCGCCTGCCCAATCATCTGCACCGCCGGCGTCACGAGGATCGCTTGGTTCGATACGGATTGACGTTAAGCTACCGATGACCGATGGAATCGACCGAATGTTCCAGGCGTTGCCGGATGGATCATCGCCTGGAAACGTGTGTTGCAGCCACTCGGATGCCGACTGCAGGGCCGACGCGTCTTGATCGACCACATCAACGGCGATGCCCCGGCGCAAGTGTTCGGCACACACGGCGCGACCGACGACACCGAACCCGACCAATACGGTTCGCATCATGGCGTGGAGGTCGCCGACGAATCGCTGCTGGTCGCTGGCTTGGCCGGAGGCAGCAAGATACGTTCGGTCGGCTTTCTCAACAGCGGCGGGACCGCCGACGATTCGCCGTCATCACGACCAGTGGGTTTGGCATCTTCATCGGGATCGTTGTCACTGGAACCGTCGTCAACGGGATCGTCGTCGGTCGGGAACGGGATCGGCACCATCACCACGCGAACCGGCGTATCGCGCGGCGGCAAGTTTTCGGTGAACGGTTCAAACAACAAGTCGGCCGACTGGGCACTGCTTTCGAAGGGAACGTCCAGCATCGCGGTGCCGAAATTGGACACACAGATCATGTCGCCGCCATCCGCCTGGTAATACCGTTTGCCGTCGATCGGGTCGGTCCAAAACTCGCTGCCCGCAAACACCCAATTCTCGCTCAGTGGTTTCTTTGTCTTGATGTTGCGAACCAGTTTCCGTCCATCGACCACTTGGAACTGCTGGTTCTTGTCGCGAAAGCACACCCAAATGCGAATCGCTTGACCGGTGGGCGGAACGAAACGCGGTTCGTACCGCACCACCGTCCCCGATTTGGCTCCCACGGCCAACAACGCCGTATGGACTTCGCGACTCTTGGCCAGCAGGGCGACAACCGATTCGTGTTCTTTGGTACCCGACGGACAGGCGAACATTTCCAACATGCCGCGATCCAGTGTCACGTAACCGTCGACATAAACGCGTTTGCGTTGACGGTCGATCCAAAGGTTGGAACTCTTTGAAAGTCGTTTCGCTTCGGGCGGCGGTGCGAAAGCCTTGGCGGCGACCTGGTCGACGTACTGCGGCGTGTCGTCCTGGCCGGGCATTGGCGAATCATCCGCTTGGGCTTGGATTTCATCCAGCGGCGGCAACCCCTGCCCGGTGACCGTCCCACCGGTCAAAATGATTGCCGCAGCGGCGACGTTTGCGACGAAGCCCCGCCATCGTTGGCGGCGGGTGGGCATCGGTTTTCGCAGCGAAAATTCCATCTTGGTTTGATTCCTAACGCGATTTCCAAACGGATGCTGGCGGACCGGCGACCTCGGCATTTCGCGGGTCATGTACGTTTTCGTTCATCACGATTACCGTACGGCGTTGCCCGATGACCGTACGGTGGGCCGCGGCATGCAAGGCGGTGCCGGGTATGCTGGGAACCGCGGTCGCACCGTTCGGCAGGACGCCAGGTTTGCCTCTTGTGATTATCAGTTTCAACCACAGCCACGTCCATGTCGACCCTTACGATTGACGAAGCCTTTGAGCACGACCGACTGTCCGATGCCGAAAAGGACCAGTGGGCCAAGTTGCAGAAAAAGGTCCGCAAGCATGCCGAAAAGCTGTCCGCCCAACGAATCTTTGGTGATGCGGCCGACAGCGGCGTGGTTTACCGATGGGGCGTCGCCGCGGCCCTGCGATCGGCCTGCCCCGCGAATTGGCAACTGCTGAGTCGGCTGGCGGCGACCGGCAAGCTGTCGCCGCGATACAGCAAATCGATCGACTTGGTCCGGCTGGCCGAAGACTTTTGCGATGACGTCCCGGGGCCACGTGCCGACGCGTTGGAATCGACGCAAGCGGTGTTATGGGCCGCGGCCATGCCGTGGCTGACCGACCGATTGCCCACGCGATTGTGGTGGGACCTGCTTGGAAAGCTACAGCATTCGGCCGAACAACAGCGGGAATGTGACCAGGCTGATGCGACGGCGCGATTGATCCTGGGCGGCGAACTGGGGCTGACGATGGCATGGCGATTGAAAGACTTGCCATCATGCCACCGCATGCGGGAAGCATCGGTGAAGGTCGTCAAGGAATGGTTGAATGCGGAAGGTGACGCGATCGCCGACGCCATGCGGGGTGGCCGAAACGCCCGACTAGTTGCTGCGTCCCTGCTCCGGTGCGAAGACCTGTTCGCCGCGACGACAAAATCCAGTTTTACCAAACGACAACGTGCCATCGCATCGGACGTCGCCACTTGGGTGGCCGGGCTGACCAGTCCTGGTGGTCAACCTTCGCTGTTGATCGATGACGCCCGCGTCGACGAAGCGGTACCGGACAAGTATTTTCGCGATGACGTCGGCGGCGCCGTGTCGGCACAGCCGAAACGTCCTATCAAGCAAACCACGGGGCTGTTGGAAAGGATGTGCCGCTGGGACCCGGAGACGCTTCGTCCGGCCGTCGAAGCCGCCCTCGGAGTCTCGCAAAGTGGCGGGCGTTTGGCTTGGTCCGTTTCGTTACCCGAATCCTTGATCCACTGTGACGACGCCAAGTTGGGCGTGATGCTTCCCGAGTGGGACGTCCGTCGCGGCCGGACCGTGATCGACTATTCCCAGCCGGATTGTCGTATCGAAATGTGCTGTGGCCGGAAACAGCTTCTTGCCGGCCAGTGGCAAACGATGATTCGCTTCGGCGGTATCGAACAAAACAGCGAAGGCGAGTGGGAATCGACGTGTGAATACAGTGACGACGACGTCCACTATCTGGAATTCGAACAACCTTGGTCCGGCGGGCTGATGCTGCAGCGTCACGTCATGCTTCTTCGTGATGATCGCTGTGCGATGTTGGCCGACAGCGTCTTGCCGTCCCCCGAAGCGGACCCGGATGACGATCGGTTGATCCAGTATGTCAGCCGTCTGCCGCTGGCCCGATCCGTACAAGCACGCGACGAATTGGAAACCCGCGAAGTTTACTTGCATGCAAAGCCGGCAAATTCCTCCGGTGCAAAGACACGCAAAAAGAAAGCAAGCTCTTTGGCCGACGCTTTGGCGATCCCGTTGTCGGCGGGTGAATGGCGCGTCGGCCCCAGTGCGGCCCAGCTTGACGCAACCGACGACGGCGTGCTGGTCTTGACCGCCGAAGCCCGAACGGCGTTGTTCGCCCCGCTGTGGTTGGACTTGATGCCCAAGCGTTTCAAACGCAAACGCACATGGCGGACGCTGACGATCGCCGATGAACTGAAACGGGTGCCAAGCGATCAGGCGGTCGGCTACCGCGTCCAAATGGGCAGCGACCAATGGATCGTCTATCGCTCGCTGCGTGGGCAACGCGTCCGCAGTGTGATGGGAAAACACCTGATCGCCGACTTCTTTGCGGCGCGATTCCACATGGACGAAGGCGATTTCGAAGAACTGGTCACGGTGGAAGGCAGCCAGGATGACTGAGACTTTGCAACGACTGGATGATGCGTCCTTTCAACGTCTGCGTGACAACTGGCAATCGGTCGTCGACGACGTTGCCGAAGCAACCCTGCAGGCCGGCAGGGAACCAAACACAGTTCAAATCATTGGCGTGACCAAGTACGTCGATGCCAGCCTGACCGCGGCGTTGTGCGAAATTGGTTGCCGAGACTTGGGTGAAAACCGCCCCCAAGTGTTGTGGAAAAAGGCCGAGCAGATGGATCCCGAGGCTTTGGCCGCGGCGGGGTACGCCAATGCTGCACCGCGATGGCATCAAATCGGTCACCTGCAAACCAACAAAGTCCGTCGGTTGCTGCGGCACCGCCCGATGATCCATTCGATCGACAGTCAAAAATTGCTGGACGTTGTCGCCCAACAATCGGTCGACGCCGGGATCACGACCTCCTGCCTTTTGGAAGTCAACATCAGCGGCGAACAGGCCAAAACGGGAATGGCAATCGACGATACCCGGCGATGCTTCGACGCGGGTATTCCCGCCGGCGTCCAGGTCGACGGTCTAATGGCGATGGCATCCTTGCATGGCGGCCAAGACGACGCCGCGACACAGTTCGATCGGCTGCGAAAGCTGCGTGACGAATTCCAAGACGAATATTCGCGACCGCTGCCAACCCTTTCGATGGGCATGAGCGGTGATTTCCCCGCGGCCATCGCCGCCGGTGCGACCATGGTCCGGATCGGTTCACGGATCTTTGCCGGGCTGATGTAACGGGCACTCGCGGTCGCGAACGCCCGACGGCGAGGATCACTACGCCGCCCGACGACGAGGATCACTACGCCGCGTCACCGCGGGACGATCAAAACAACCGTGCAGCAGGAAGTGTTGGACTTGTCGAACCGCTTCCTCATGCCGCGGTAATCGCTGGTGTGTTGCAGAGACGACCAGATGTTCATGAGAGCATCGTAGCCGGGTCGCTTCCAATTCCACGACCCGGTCCCAACGTGCCGCGACCACCCCGACATCCAGCCCCGTTGGTGAGGGCAGACGATTGACCAAGCTGTCACGGTGTTCAGCCAATTCGGCAAACGGTGGAAACCAACGGGCAAGCGGACCAGAGGGCAAGCGTGTCAAACGCGAACCACCGTTGGGCGGTGCCAGCATCACAAATCGGGCACCGGACAAGCGAAATCGCAGCAGCGTTTGACGCAGAATGATGCACCCCATGCTGTGACCGACAAAGTGCAACGTTTCGACGTCACGATCGGCCAAATGACGCAAGACAACACGTGCCAAACGATCGGCGTGATCACGGATCGAATGAATCAGCGTGGAATACCGCCAACTGGTCACGTGCATGCCGAGGTCCGACAGCGAATCGGCGATCGGTCGCATGCTGCGATGACTGGCCAACATGCCATGGACCAAGATGACCGATGTCCGTTGGACGTCGGCTTGGCATTGCGGAGCGATGCGGGGCAGATCCGGCCGAACGTTCACCGCAGATTCCCCTGGTTTTGTGCCGCCTGGTTGCCGCCACTGGGACCATAGTGAAACCCCGTCACGTTCATCTGAACCTTCATGTTGGGTGACATGGGATCTTGGATGCTCATGTTTTCCCCGGTCAAGAACATCGGCTCGGCGCCTGGACGGCTCTGTCGCATCTGCAACGCATTGCCGGGGGCGCCTTGCAGGGTGAACAGACTTTTGCCGGATTGATAGGCCGCACGACTTGCGGCAATCTCGCGAGTCACTTTGTCCTGCAGACTGCGGAACAACACACCACCGTCGGCCAACAGTTCAAAGGAACGCGCGGTCGGACCGGCAAGCGACGGTGACAGGCTGGCCGGATCGACCCCCAACTGCAAACGCTGGCATCGGATCGTCGCATCACCGCTGGCCAAGTGCTGCATTCGAGTCACGTCGACGGGCGTTTCCCAATCCGGAACCGCTCGACTTCCGATTTGCACGTCACGATGAAACGTCAGACTTTGGTTCTGTAAACTGCCCACCATGCGGTCATAGTAAGTCAGGTGCACGCCTTGCAGGGTCGGCGTGTCCACGTCCGCGATCGGGCTGGAACGGGCCGCTTCGTTTTGTTGGCGACTTGCCAATTGAGCGGCTTCCAGAGTGGTTCGCGGCCGGGGTTGCGAATCATCACCGCCGCTTGCACCGGAGATCGAGTTCGCCTTTTCTTGCAACAGCCAAGCCCAGTAGGCACCGGGACCTTCGGCCAATAGTTGGCCACCGCTGTCGGGCAGATAGACCAACGACGGTGCACGCAACAGGTGGCGTGACTGTGTTTGCCCGTTCACATTATTGGAAACCGCTTCGATCGACACCGGCAAATCGCCTTCACGCAACAGTGAGACGCGTGCCAGCGTTGCCTGCCGCAAGGTTTTCATGTCGCGGAGCTGGACACCATCGGTCAGATCGGCGACCAATGAATCGCCCCGCAACTGGAATTGCCAGGGTTGATCCCGATGCGTCATTGCCGCGTCGATGGTCACGCCACCACGCAATCGGATTTGGCGTCCGTCAAAGATCATGCCACCGGCAAAGTGACACCTGGGTGCGGTGGTCCACTTCAGCGACGGAGGTTGTCCATCATCACTTGCATCTGCCGTTTCACCGGCCAGTCCGCTGGGCAGAATCGCCGTCGGCATTTGGAACTGACCAGCCTCGTTGATCTCCACCACGTTGTCCATCGGACGAATGTGCAGCGCGGGGCCGGCAAAAAAGCCGTCGCCCAAGTCCAATCGGGCCGGACGATTCGGGCTGCTGAACAGGCTGATCCGTTCCGATCCGCCGCCACCGGTCAGTCGCAGTTGATCCCCTTGCAGCACGGCGTTCAATGCTTGCTGTCCGACATTGACCACATGAGTCAGACGGACATCGCCGCGTACGGACAAGTCTTCGGCAGTCAGATCACGATCGGCAATCCGCAGTTTGGCGGCAATTTGGCGTCCGGCGATCTCCGGACGCGGACGGGCCACCGGTTCGGCCGGTCCGTCAGCGGGCCCCGGCTGGACGACCCAGCGCCGCACCCCATTGGCACCACCATCTGTTGCACCGGAGCCGTCGGCATCACGTCCGGTGGTCGAAAGCATCGAATCCGTTTTCGCAGCGGAGGGATCCACTTCCTGGAACACCAGCGTCAAGCTATCCGTCATCGCGCGAATGGTGGGCGTGTCCAACAACACGGCTTCCTTCGCGACAAAACCAGACGGCACCAGCGATGTCTTCTCATCCGAAAACCGTGACGGTTGCAGGTCGCAGCGGACGTGCGCGGCCGAAAAAGCACCGCCGGCTGACAGAATCGCTTGGACGTTACCGTCGACGTTGACTTGCGTGGCGGCAAGCGTGATCGGCGGGCCCGATTCTTCATCGATCGATGCCCCGCCGACGGATCCCCTTGTGATCGACGTCGCAGCGGGTGCGTCCAGCGGTGTCGCGGCGTGGTGCCGAGTCTCGGTCGGCTTGATCTCCAAGCCCTCCGACCACGCCAGATGCCGCACGGGCGAATCTTCCATCTCGATTCGAATGCGGCCCGCACCGGCGGCCAACAACCGTCCCAGCACGCGTGGTTGTCGCGGGTCAAATTCATAGACCATCTGCTGTAAGCCCGCGACGATCCCGTTGTACCGCATCGTGACCAGTTTGGTCTGTTGTGAGTTCGCCGAAGCGTCGCTGGAAGTTTCGCCGGGATTGGAAACTCGCAGCACGCCCCGCTGTGCATCGAAAAAGATGTCGTCGGCGACCAGCCCGAAACCACGGCTTGGCATGTACAACGATGCCGGCGCATCCGACGCACCTACCGCTTGCACCTGAGAAATCCAGTCCAGGGGGCCTTCGCGGCGAAGTTTGCGGTTCAGCGGATCACGCAGGGTCAGGGTCAGTTCCGCGCAATCAAATCGGTCATCGTCTTGGCCGGGGGTTTGCAAGACAAAGGCGACGGAATCATGCAGGGTCAATTCGTTGACGCCAAAGTCGAATTCAATCCCGCCACCGGATTCCATGCTCAGCACCGATCCCGGCATGTCTCGCATCGGAACGGTCAACTGGTCCAGATAGATCAGTTCCATTCGATCGACGATGGATTGCAAGTTGTCGGCGGCCGGGCCGGCGGCTTCCATCAGGTGCAACGTCAGGTCACGCCCGACCAATTTGACGTCGCCGAACGACATGTCGATTTGCTGAGTCGTCCAGATCTTCTGCCGATCCACGCTGATGTAGCTGGTACGAATGTCGATGGCGGATGCATCGGTCGCCGGTCCAGCCGTTGCTCTCGATAACGAAGGGGCTCCACCGTGCACGTGGACGTTCCCGATCAGGTTGGCGGTCTTGATCGGTGGAGCGTCGTCGCCCATCGAATCCAGGTTCAACGAACCGTCGAATTCAATTTCCGCCGTCTCCGCTTCCAAGATCAACGGTCGCTTAGCGCGATCAATCGCCAAATCGCGTCCGTACACCACGGTGACCGGCTTGGCCGTCATCCGATTGCCTTCGTCGCGAATCAGTTCGCCGAACAACAGCACGGCGTCCCGCATCTGTAGTTGCTGGCAGGTGCCGCGCTGCCAAGCGTCTTCGGGAAACAAGTAGGCCAGGGATTCGCGGGGGCGCAGCGACGCCTGTTCGGCCATCGGGACCGATTCAATCTGGGGCGGCCGCAATAACCAATCGGTCGCGGTCTGGTAGGTCAGCGCGGCGGCAATCAGCACACCCAGCGCCAAGAAGTAGTCTTTGCTGTGTTGCATCATGGGTTGCGGCCCCGTTGCCGATGCGATCCCGGGGCGTGGCCCGGTTTGGCATTTCGGCAGACATCGGCCCGACCGTCATCGGGCGATCACGTCGGCACGTGCTCCTCCCATCGACCTTTGGCTTTCAACAAACACTCCACCAGTTCACGCAGTGCACCTTGGCCGCCGCCGGTGCGCAGCACCCAATCGGCGATGTCGCGGGCGTCGGCTGATGCATCCGCCGGGGCGACGCTTAGCCCCACACGCCGCATCACCGCAATGTCGGGCAGATCGTCGCCGATGTAACAGGTTTGCTCCGGCGTGCATCCGATGTGGCGCATGATTTGTTCGGCGGCCGGCCACTTGTCTTCGAAGCCTTGGACACACTGATCGATGCCCAGTTCGCTGGCGCGATGGGGCACGATCGTGCTTTTGCGGGCGGTCAGAATGCCAAAGCCGAAACCGCTGCGCATCCACAACTTGATCGCCAAGCCGTCACGAGCGTGGAAGCTTTTGGATTCCACCAGTTGGTCGTCATAGGTGATTCGTCCATCGGTCATCACGCCATCGACATCGCTGATCAAACAGCGGATCTGGTCGGCGATTTCATTCGGACGCGGCTGAAAGTCGGTTACATCAGACATGGGCGGTCAACTTCACCGAAGACGGACCATCAGTTGCACCGGAGCCTTCCAACGACACCACATCCGTGATGTCGATCAATCCGATGGGGCGTCCTGTGGTGTCAACGACGGGCAATTCACTGATCCGGCGTTGGGACAAGATCGCGATCGCGTCGCGCAGTTGGGATCCGGACCGGATCGTCGTCGGACAGCGCGTCATCAATTCCGAAACGGGACGATCCAGTTCGCTTTCGCGTCGTGATTCCAACAACCGTGCCAGATCGCTGTCGGTAAAAATCCCGGACAACGTTTGATCGGCGGGATCGACCAGCATCACCGCGCCGCTGCGTCGCCCGTGCAGCCCCGCGACGACCATTGCCTGACGCACCGGCACGTTGTGCGGCGCGATGCGACAATGGGCGACGTCCCGCATGATGTCGTCGACGACGGTCAGTTTCCGGCCGAGCGCGCCACCGGGATGGAAACGAGCGAAATCCTGGGGTGTGAACCGGCGGATGCGGCTGGACAGCAACGCGATCGCATCGCCGACGGCCAACATGGCGGTGGTGCTACAGGTCGGTGCCAAGCCGTTGTGACAGGCTTCGCGGTGTTTGCCGATGGTCACGACCAAATCGGCAGCGGCGGCCAGAGGGTTGTCCGCGTCGGCGGTGATGGCGACCAGCCCGTGGCTGTACTGTCGCAAATGTGCGGCGATCGCAAGGACTTCTTCGCTGCGACCGGAATTGGAAAACGCCCAAACCAGGTCGTCTTTTCGGACGCGGCCCAGGTCGCCGTGGACGGCTTCGCTCGGATGCAGAAAGTGGGCGGGGGTGCCGACGCTGGCCAGGGTGGCGGCGATCTTTTGACCGATCCAGCCGGCTTTGCCGATGCCCGTGACGATCACGCTGCCCCGGCAATCGGCGGTCAGTTCGGCCGCGCGGACGGCGTCGGCCGACAACGTTTGGGCGGTCTGCCGCAGTGCCTCAGATTCGGCCAGAACCGTATCGCGAAGACAACGCAAACGTTCCAACGGGGTTTCCGGTGGGACATCGATCGTGTCGCCCAAACGCGGGTCAATCGAACGTGGATCCGCCGCGGGCGCGACGGGGGCGCTGGCGGACGTGTCGTCCAGACCTGACGGGCGAGGCTTGGGGGCCGGCATGGCGTTCACGTGGCGCTTCCTTGCGTCAACGGTGGGGGGCCGGTCGACCGGGTCGGGCCGGATCGGCCGTGACGGATCGACAGGATTTTCAGGCCGACATTAGCGAAACACTCCGCGCGGCGGCAACGGCCATTTCCCCGCTCGTTGGCAATCCGGAATGTGGTGTCTAGGATTCACGGGCCACAACGGTCCATTTTCATGATTTTCCCCACGCCGCGGGACCCTTTTGATGCCGGAATCGCTGGATCCGATCGCTCGACTGATGGCCACTTTGGCCGAGCGGGCTGAAACCATGCCCGAAGGTTCGTACACCACCAAGCTGATGCGGGGTGGGACCGAAAAGATCGGCAAGAAGATTCTGGAGGAAGCCGGTGAATTGGTCGAAGCCGCAGACGAACCCGGCGACGAAGGACGCAATCACTTCATCTACGAAGCCGGCGATTTGATCTACCACACCCTGGTTTTGCTGGCCCACAAACGCGTCGACATCGCCGAAGTCGCGGCTGAATTGGCCCGTCGCGAAGGCACATCGGGGCTGGTCGAAAAGGCCAGTCGCCCGCCCAAAGAATGACCGTCGCCGACGGGCTGACGGTCCAACCACGATACCCAAAACACGCATTTCACCTCGGCGAACGCAACTCACCCGACCCATCACGGAGAACCCCGCATCGTGTCCGCGTCCCTGTCCACCGACACCCTTCGCATCGGCATTCCCAGTAAAGGCCGCTTGAGTGAACTGGCCGAAGACCTGCTGACCCAAGCCGGGCTGCGATTCCGCCGTCAAAACCGCGGGCTGTTCGCACGCGTGGCGGGGTTGCCGATCGATCTGATCTTCTTGCGGACCGATGACATCCCCACGCTGTGTGCCGAAGGCGCAATCGACATGGGCGTGACCGGCAGCGATTTGGTGGAAGAAGCCGACGCCGACGTGACGACGCGAATGAACTTTGGTGTCGGGCGTTGCCGCCTGGCATTCTGTGTGCCCGATGATTCGCCGATCCGATCGGCGGCCGAACTGGACGGCAAACGGATCGCCACCAGCTTTCCGGCGGTGACCGCACGTTATCTGGCCAAACACGACGCCAAAGCGCATCTGGTTTCGCTGGCCGGCAGCGTGGAAGTGATGATCCAACTGGGCGTCGCCGATGCGATCGTCGACCTGGTGGAAACCGGCAGCACGCTGGCGGCCAACCGGCTGAGGATCTTGGAAGAAATCGGTGCCTACGAAACGGTGCTGATCCAAGGCCCGCGTTGCCGCGACACCGACACTGCCGACCGGCTGGTCGCGCGACTGGAAGGCGTCGTGCTGGCTCGCGACTATTCGATGGTCGAATACAACATCCCGCGGTCCAAGTTGCCCGAAGCCGAAAAGATTACCCCCGGCTATAACTCGCCGACTGTCAATTCATTGGAAGATTCCGACTGGTGCAGCGTCCAGGTCATGGTGCGTCGCGGCGAAGTCGCCGAAGTCATGGACCGGCTGAAGTCCATCGGTGCGTCCGCCATCTTTGAGATGCTGATCCACAATTGCCGCCTGTAGTCCACAGCGACCATGATCCACAACGGTCCTGGTTAAGCCCTGGGCGATTCACCTAGGCCGATGGCGGCTGCAGGCCCTCGGGCATCGTCCCGGCGGCCACCTCGTCGTGCCACTGGTCCATCAACGGCCATGATTCGGCCAGCGTGCCGAAGTCGGCCATCTGCAGATAACCCCGCACCCGCTGGATCGTCCGGTCCAACAAATCGGGATCGTTGCGAAAGATCGGTCCATGGCTGGGGGCCAGCCATTTGACGTCACTGTTGCGGATGCGTTCCAGCGACCGGACGAATGCGCCGATGTCGCTGCCGTGGTGTGCGTCGATCGCGCCGATGCATCCGTCGCGATAGATGTTGTCGCCGCTTAGCAGGACGTCGCCGACGCGAAACGACAACTGGCTGTCGGTGTGTCCGGGCGTATGCCAGACCTCGATCTCCAAATCCCCAACGGTGATGATGTCACCATCATTGACCTGATGTTCGATGGTGACCTTGGGCATGTCCAAGTGCAATTCTTGGGCTTCGATTTCCGCCATCGTCTTCAACCGATCGCCGGCTTCCAACGTTGCCACGGCCGCCGGGTGCGCGGTCACGCTGGTCCGCAACATCTGCTTGGCTTTGGCCAATCCCTGAACGTGATCCACATCGGCGTGGGTGGCCACCAGCGTTTTGCACTGGCTGAATGGAAAATCCAACTGACGAATCAGCTCGACATAATCGTCGACCGTTTCTTCGTATCCAATATCGACCAACAGCCACTGGTCGGCGTCATAGACCAAGAACACGTTGCACCCGAGAACTTCGCCGGCTTGAAAGTTCAGTTCAATGATGCCTGGGAAAAGGGGCTTTCGGGGCAGCATGTTTCGGCCTGGCGAATAGGTGCAAACGTAATGGGAAAAGGATAAGCGTCGATGGACCGGCAACGCCCGATCCGCCGACGTGGATTAACGAGCGGCTTTGCCACACGATCGACCGTCGGCAGAGTCTAAGGATTCGCGCCGCGATGGGAACCGCCACGACGATCACGATCCAGCACATCGTCCAGCCCCTGGCGATAGGTCGGGAAAGCCAGTCGAGGTAAAAGACATCGTTTCATTCTTCGGTTCCACACGCGTTTGTTGCTGTTGCTGCGGACCGACATTTTGGATTGACCGTCGGCAAACCGCGGCGTCGGCGCGGCCAAACGATCGGCGATGTACTGATAAAACTCGCGGCGGACCACGGGCCGATCATCGGCAACGGCGAACAACCGATGTGAGTGGACGCGGGACGATTCTGGGTCATTCGTATCCATCGCCTGCCAAGCCGCCATCACCGCTGCGGCCGCATCGGCAACATGGATCAAATTCAGATACCCGCCGCCCGGCGATGCCAAGACCCGACCGTCGCGGACATCGGCGATCCGTGGCACACGTTCGGGACCATAGATCCCACCCAGCCGCAGCGTTGTCGCCCGGCGATGCATTGCCCAGCGGCGAACCCGTTCTTCGGCCATCAAGTGTGCCTGGCCGCCGGGGCGTGTCGGCCGCGTCGGTGACGTTTCGTCGACCCAGCGACCGTCACGCTGGTGATAGACGCCGGTCGTGCTGATGTAGACGACTCGCGTGGTCGGCGCGATCGCGTCCAACAGACGCTGCAGCCCCAAAACCTGCGATTCGTAACGTCCGACCCGGGATGCCGAATCGTGGCTGACCGCGACCAACAACCGGTCCACCGGCGGCAGATCACGTAGCGTCGGTGACCGATTCCAATCGGCAATCAGTGGTCGCCAGCCGGCTTCTTTGATCGCTTCGGCTTTCCGCCGATCCCGCGTCGTGGCCCAAACTTGGTCGCCACGTGCCTGGGCCAGTCGGGCAACCCGCCGTCCGACATAGCCGCAACCGAATATCAATGTCCGTTGATTTAGCGTCCGCTGGTTTTCAGGGCTTCCCTGGGCACCAGGCGGCCGGTTCCGGCAAGAATCGAGGTCACTGGGTGGCATCAAAGTCGTCAAACAGTGGTCACAAAAGTCGTGAAATCGGCCAAAAAATGCCCCCAAACCGGACGGGCGGCCCGAAGTCGCGTTTTCCGCCCCAACCGGGTCGCTGCAGGCCCCGTGGGTTCCAAACCGTCGCCGCGGCTGATGAAAAACCGTGCGGTTTGACGGGCTGAAAAGGCATGATTCGCTCAGGCCGCGACACCCCGAGCCGTTTTTCGGGGTTTCACCGGTGTCGGCCCGGCTACAATAGGCCGCAGCCGAAGGCGGATCAAACTGGGGCCGTTTGGCACGGCAGTTTGGCTTTCGAGCTTCCTACTTCGATCCACCCTGTTTTCGATCCACCCTGTTTTCGATTTACACGTTTCGATTCACTCAGGCGAATGGTTTGGCGTGGTCCCGCAGTGGACCTTCGATGGCATTATGGAATCGTATCCACCAATGAATTGGACTTCGCGATCAGTCGAACGCCCATCGGGGCAGCGAACCGCCGGGCTGGCACTGGTGCTGACACTGGGCATCACTTGGCTGTCGTCATCCGCGGCGTCCGGACAGACGATCGTGGCGAATCCGCTGGCCACGTCGACCACGGCGGTCAGCGCCCGCATCGAAAACGACTATGACGGTGACACCAAAGTCACCATCCCGGATCCGCTTCGCGACGAATTGCGTTACGGTGGCGTTCCCGATTCGATCGACGAATTCCGCCAACTGGAAGACCAGGTCCAACAGGTCGCCCGACGTGGTGCCCGCTGCACCGTCGGTGTGAAAATCGGACCGGCACAAGGCTGTGGCGTGATCATCACGCAAAGCGGTCTGGTCCTGACCGCCGCTCACGTCGCAATGCGGCCGGGTAAGACGGCGGAAATCATGTTGGACGACGGCCGCACGGTGTTGGCCACGACCCTGGGAATGAATCGGCACGTCGACGCCGGATTGCTGCGGATTCATGGCGGCCAGAACAACGGCCGGCCGTGGCCCTGTGCGTCACCGGGTACCAGCGATCGTCTGCGTCCGGGAATGTGGTGCGTGGCGACCGGGCATCCCGGCGGCTACGACACGTCGCGCGGCACGGTGACCCGCGTCGGCCGAATCTTGGCCATCC
The DNA here is from genome assembly GCF_012290005.1 of Crateriforma spongiae. NCBI lineage: Bacteria > Pseudomonadati > Planctomycetota > Planctomycetia > Pirellulales > Pirellulaceae > Crateriforma > Crateriforma spongiae. Next base: position 336,721 of record NZ_JAAXMS010000003.1, on the reverse strand, counting down.
AGTCGGGATCCCTGTTGACCGATTGCGCTCTGATCGGCGGCGACAGTGGCGGTCCATTGTTCGACATCGAAGGCCGCTTGATCGCCATCCACAGCCGGATCGGCAACGACGTGGCGGACAACTTGCACGTTCCGGTCGACTACTACAAAGACAGCTGGGACCGTTTGATGGCCGGCGAAGCGTGGGGCAGTCTGCCCGGCTTTCGCCCCGTCATCGGTGTGACCGGCAACAATTCTTATCCCGACGCCCGAATCCTGGACGTGCATGACGGTTCGCCTGCCCAAGACGCAGGAATCGAACCAGGCGATGTGATCACACAATTTGGCGAAGTCAGCGTTTCGAATTTTGAATCGCTGACCCGCGCGGTCTCCAACACGATGCCCGGTGAACGCGTCGTGGTTTGGCTGACCCGCGGCGGCACCCAGTTCAAAGTCCTGTTGGAAATCGGACGAGGTGAAGACGACGACTGATGGAAACAGGGGCCAGCGACGCCATGTGTTTCTTTGCAGTTAAAACGCTACCGGCCATTTCGATTTGTTCTTTTCACGACCCTGCCAGTCCCCGACACCGGAAACCGCATCCCTTCGTCATGAATAAGAATTGGTGGATCCTTTGCCTTGCCGCGTTGTCGATCATGACGATCGATGTCGATGTCGCACGGGCTCAAGACTACGACGACACCGAAGCTTGGTTGCGGCACCAGTTGGGTCTGCGGACATCCCAGCGACGCGACAACGCGGAAATGAAGCGTTTGGTTTCGCCGCTGTCACAGTCGACCATCGACAGCGTCGTGAAGGTCTACAGCGGTGATCGTCCGGTGGCCTTGGGCACGATCGTGGCCGCCGAAGGATATGTCCTGACCAAACGCAGTGAATTGACGGGCGATCCGATCCGCGTCCGCATGTCGGATAACCGTCTGTTGCCCGGACGCATCGCCGCGGTCCGCCGATCGTCCGATTTGGGTCTGATCAAAATCGAATCTGATGAAACGTTCACTCCGGTGACTTGGGTGGACCAGACGCCGACGGCCGGCAGTTTTCTGATCAGCCCCGGACGCACCGGACGCACGATCGGGATCGGGGCGATCGGTTCACGACGAGTCCGTGTCGAACACAAAGGCCGCCTTGGCGTTCAACTGGTCAGCGCCGAACGCTCCGGTGCAACCGTTCGTGGTGTCCAACCCGGCAGCGGCGCCGATCAAGCGGGCATCGAACAGGGGGATCGCATCGTGGCGATCAATGGCCGCCAGCAACCCGATCGCTTTGCCGTGGTCAACACGCTGAGCAAAATGTACCCGGGCGAAGTCGTGGCATTGACCATCGTCCGCGGTGAAGACCGATTGGAGATGGACGCGCGACTTCGTGATCTTAGCGTGCTGCAGGAAACGGAAAACGACGCACGCGTCAACGGCCCCCGCAGCGCACGCCTGTCCGGCTTCGATGACGTATTTCAACACGACACCGTGCTGAATCCCGATGAATGTGGCGGTCCGATTTTGGACAGCGACGGTCGCGTGATCGGGATGAACATCGCTCGCGCCGGCCGCGTCGTCAGCTACGCGTTGCCGGCCAGTGTGATTATGGAAGACTTGGCCGGCATGCTGAACGAGGCACGCGGAAGCGTCCTGGATCAAAACACGGTGGCCGGACAACGTTAGGCTGGGCGTCGTACACTGAATGCCGGACGTCCAGTCGACGGGTGGAACTAGTCGGCGGCCAAGTCGATCGCCATTTCGATCGCGGCCTGCATGCTGTGATGGCTGGCTCGGCCGGTCCAAGCCAAGTCCAACGCCGTGCCGTGATCCACGCTGGTTCTTACGATCGGCAATCCCAGAGTGACGTTGACGGCTTCGTCAAACGCGAGCGCCTTCAAGGGGATCAAACCCTGATCGTGGTACATGCAAACATACACGTCGGTCTGGTCACGCTGCCGCGGTGTGAAAGCCGTGTCCGGCGGCAACGGGCCGGTCACAGGAATGCCTTCGCGTGAAAGCTGGGCAACGGCGGGCTGAATCAAACGTTCCTCTTCACCGTGGCTGAACAAGCCGCCTTCGCCCGCGTGTGGATTCAATCCCAGAACGGTCACGCGAGCGGGACGCCCCAGACGGCGTGACACCGCGGCATGCCCCAACCGGGCCGCTTCAATGATCGACGATGTGCGGATCAGCTTCGGTACATCCGCGATGGCTTCGTGAATCGTCACCAGCACGCAAGAAATTTGGGGGCTGGTCAACATCATTCGAAAGTCGGTCACACCGGTCCGATCGGCCAGCAGTTCGGTGTGACCGGGAAACGGACAACCAGCTTGATGCCACGCTTCCTTTTGAATGGGGCCGGTCACGACACCGGCAACCCTGTGATCGATCGCGGCATCAATCGCCCACTGGACCGATGCCAACGACGCCGCGCCCGTCGCCGCGTCAGGGCGTCCCGGCACAACGGCGACGGCGTCCAGATCACCGACGGGCCAAATCATCGGACGATCGGATGCTTCGACGTCCGCCCAATCATGGGCGACTTCGGGGACAGGCAAATCCAAAAGACCACCGATCCGCCGAATCACGTCGGCCGGACCGACAAGAATCGGTTGACACCGATCCGTGATTTCGCTCAGCATCGTACAGCGAAGCGCCAGTTCGGGACCGGCACCCGCGACGTCGCCGACGGTCACCGCCAAACGTGGGATTCGCTTTAGGGATGCGGGACTGGCGGTACTCATGGAAGCCTTTTGGATACGAATGTCCGTGCAGAACGCAGTGTTTTGAAACCCGGCCGAACGAAAAAACGGTGTCCGATTCGCCGGCCATGGCCCCGTGCCATGCGAACGCGTTTGGCCGCCCTTCCGTAAAACGTCAGTTAGCCAACCCCCCTGTCCGCCACCCAGCAACGTCACGCTATTCAAAGCCTAGTGCATGAGGCCCCGATGACGGAATCAGTCAAACCGACCAAATCCACCACCGACCGGCGTGGGGCGACCATGGTGCAGCCAGGATCATCGCCGCAGTCAGGCCGCCCGGCGAACGTGAAATCACCATGGCGATGGCACGCGTCCTGGCTGGGCTTTTTGCTGATATCAGTCGCTGGCACCGCGTCGGCGGGCGATGTCGTTTTGGTGTGTCCCGATGCCTTTCAAACCGCCGCACGCAAATGGATCGAACACCGCACGGCCGAATCGCTGCAGATCACGGTGATCCCGTCACAACGGACGGCCGAATCATTGTCCCAGACAATCAACCAAGCCAGCGACACTAACACGCGATACGTTGTGTTGCTGGGTGACGCACCGGTGATCGGTACCGCTTGTGACCCGGCACGACAAATCCCCACGCATTACCGCGAAACCACGGTGACCCGGAACTGGGGTTCGACACCGACGATCGCCACGGACTTGCCCTATGGACTGGCCGGACCGGACCAAACTCCAAGGCGGGCAGTGGGGCGCATCCCTGTCACCAGCCCGGCTCAGGTGCAATCCTTTGTCAATCGATTGAAAGCCTACGAACGCAGTCGCGATTTCGGGCCTTGGCGACAACGCATCGAATTGACCGCCGGCATTGGCGGATTCGGGATGATCGCCGACGCCGCGATCGAACAAGTCACGCGAGCGATCGTTACCGGCGTGCTGCCGGGGGACACGCGGACGTCGATCGCTTATGGCAGCCCCGGGCATCGCTTTTATCCGCCAGGCGCCAGCTTTCGCGACGCGGTGATCCGGCGGTACCAACGTGGTTCTCGGTTTTGGGTCTATGCCGGCCACGGTTGGATCGACCAACTGGACCGCGTTCCGGCCACCGAGGACGGCATCGCGGTGCTGGACAACGTTTCGGTGTCGCGTCTGGCCGGATCCCAAGAACGCAGCAGCATCGGTCTGATGCTGGCGTGTTACACCGGGGCCTTTGATGCATCCCAGCCGTGTTTGGCTGAGTCGATGATGATGCAACCGTTCGGTCCGATCGCGATGATCGCCGGCAGCCGGGTCACAATGCCCTATGGCAACTGCACCGCCGCGGTCGGGTTGATCGATGGGATCTATGATCGCCGGGTGCCACGTCTGGGCGACGCCTGGTTGGGCACGCTTAACGCAATGCATGCCGACGATGAACAGGACGATCGCACGACCACGCGGAAACTGATCGATACCTTGGCCGCGGTGGTCAGCCCCAGCGGGACGAAGTTGATCGACGAACGACATGAGCACATGCGTTTGTACAACTTGCTGGGGGACCCGACCCTGAAATTGAATCCGCCCAAGACGGTGCCGATTCGTGTCGTCAGCGGACACTTGGACGGCCAACCCTTGCAGATCGAATGGTCCAGCCCCATCGACGGACAATCACAAATCGATGTCGGTTTTCCCGTGGGCTATCAACCCGACGATCAGTGGATCGATGCCGGCTGGGTCCGCGAAGTCGAACCGGGACACTGGTCGATCGCATCGGCCGATGCGGATGCCGATGCCGGCGCCGTGAATCGGCACACGTTCGAATTGCCGGATTCCATCGACGGGATGTTGATCTGCCGCGTCCGAGTCGACGGCACCGACGATTGGGCCAGCGGATCGGCGGACTTGGTCGCTCAACCGCGACAACGCTGACCAAGACCTCTGCCCGGCACGCTGCTTGCTTTGCCGATCCGGTGTACAGCCGCCCACAAAGGCTCGGAAACGCGCGGGACGATCACACGAGCGTCTGGTCGGAACCGCGTGCGAACACTCGCCGTCCGTGTTTCTGTGCGGCGTTCCGTTACCGCATCGCAGGAAAGCATCGCCGCCATGGATTCACCGTCAGTCGCCACGTCGCCATCCACCTTTCGGGGCCGGCGGAATTTTCGCCACCACCGGCGGTTCTTTGTCACCTTGGGACTGGTCGCGATGACAGCGGTCCCGGCTTTCGCCGATTCGCCCTCCAAAGTAGGCAACGGTTCGGTCGAATGGCGATCCGTTTCCGCACAGCGGGACAAGATCACTCAAGCGGGGCTGAGTTTCCTGGAGGAAAAAGGGCAATCGGACACCGGCACATTTTCCGATCGCGTCGGTCCTGGGATCACCGCGCTGGCGATCACGTCGGCGCTTCGTAACGGACGTCCGATCGATGATCCAATGGTCGCGTCGGGCTTAAAAGCCTTGGAATCATTTGTTCAAAAGGATGGCGGGATCTACGGCAGCGGTCGGCTGAAGAACTATGAAACCTGCGTCGCCATGGTTTGCTTCGCGCAAGCCAACGCCGACGGACGCTATGACCAGATCTTGCAGGACGCCAAACGCTTTGTCACCGATTTGCATTACGGTAATGAGCGCAAGGACCCGTCCGACCCTTCCTTCGGCGGCGCCAGCTACAGCGGTGATGAACGGCCCGATCTGTCCAACACGGGTTACCTGATCGAGGCGCTTCGCAGCGTCGAAACGCCCACCGGTGACCCCGCCATCCAAGCCGCATTGAAATTCATATCCCGCTGCCAAAACCTAGATTCACCACACAACGACACCGCATACGCGGACAAGGTGGACGACGGCGGTTTCTACTATGTCATTCCGGACGCCACGCCCGAATCAGGCACACCTCAGGGTCGCAGCGGCCGATCCGACGAACGCACCACGGCCAATGGTGGTTTACGAAGCTATGGATCGATGACCTACACGGGTTTGAAAAGCATGATCTATGCGGGCTTGCAGAAAAACGACCCGCGTGTCAAAGCCGCCGTGCGTTGGATCGAAATGAACTATGGCGTCGATCGGAATCCCGGCATGGGATCGGCCGGCCTGTTTTATTACTACCACACGTTCGCGGCCGCCTTGAACGCAACGGGCCTGCAAGTCGTCACCGATGCCGATGGTCACACGCATCACTGGAAAGCCGATCTGATTGCCGAGTTGGCCGAACGCCAAAACGACGACGGATCTTGGAGCAACGAAAACGGCCAGTGGTTTGAAAATGACAAAAACCTGGCGACGGCTTTTGCACTGATGGCCTTGTCCTACTGCGATGTTCCGGGCGAAGACTGATGTCAGGTCGGGTGTTCGGACAGAAACGGCGTTTCCGTCTCGGCATCGGCCGCTTGATGTTGACGACGATGATGGCGGCCGGCCTTTGTTCGCTGGCAACCGGCCACGATCCGATCGCTTGGCAAAGCAAGCGGTTTCGGATGATCAGTCTTCTTGATCGCCTGGAAACCCTCGCACAACCGCTTCGGCAAGCTTGGCCCCTGATGGACGGCGAACTGCACCAGACCGGTCCGTTCATGGCCTACCCCATCGGACGTCCCCGCACCTTAGTTTTGCTGACGCCCGTCAAGTTTGAATCACCCGCCGTAACGATCAACACGATCGAACGGGACCGTCACGGCGGTCTGCGGTTGCGGCTTGCCGGCCCGGACGAAGGCGACTGGATCGAATGGCATCCGCACAAGCGCCATCCCACCAGCTTCACCGGTGGCCTGGGCGATTCCCATTTGCTGCAGCGTTTTTTGCCGATGACACGCGGATGGTATCTGGTCCGTTACGAGAACTAACAATCGCGTCGCATTCAAAAACGCCAATCACCGGCGATTGGCTGCGACATGACGCCACCTCGGGATCCGTCCGGATTGTCAGGGTGGGGTGCGGTCGCCGACGATGCCCCCGGCCATGCGGGCTAGAATGACGTTGGGCTAGCACACGATTCCTGAAGGCTTATGGCGTTTGATGGCATAGGGTGCAGCCGGACCAGACTGATTCCCGCCACTTCCCCACAGATCCTTTCATGCGTTGCATCGCGACCACAATGCTGGCGTTGACCGTCAGTACCGTTTTTGCCGATCAGACGATCGATGTCGCCGACCACGGAATCCGACCGGGCACTGATTGCACATTTGCCGTCAACCGGTTGATCGAAAGTTTGGCGGACCGGGATGCCGTGACGCTGCGCTTCGCGGCGGGACAGTATGACTTTTATCCGGAAAATGCGGTCGAACGACATCGCGCGGTGTCCAATCATGACAACAGTTTGAAACGCATCGCATTTCCGTTGTTCGGTCACCAAAACGTGACCATCGATGGGGGCGGGTCCGTGTTCATGTTCCACGGTCGAATCAGCCCGTTTGTGTTGGCCCAGTGCACCGACATCACGCTGAAGAATTTTACGATCGATTGGCAGCGATCGTTTCATGACGAATTGCCCGTCATCGCCAGCAACCCAGACGACGGCAGCTTCGTCGTCGAAGTTGATCCGAAACGTTATCCGCACACCATCAAGAACGGTAATCTGCTGTCGGAAAAGTATGACTGGCAAGACCGGATGGGATCCAACATCGTCTTCGATCCCAAAACCAACGCACCGATCTTCAACACACGCGACTATTCGATCAACTTTTCCGCCCCTTACACGGCATCACACGCCGGCGAAAACGCGGTGAAGATTTCCGGTCGCGTTCGCAAATCGCCTCCGCCGGTCGGCAGCGTTCTGATCAGCTACGGCACCCATCCGACCAGTCGTCTCTGCCCGGCCATCCATCTGGACCAAGCCAACCAAACACGTATTCAGAACGTGACCATTCATGCGGCCGGTGGCATGGGCGTCATCGCCGAACGATGTGACGACGTGGAACTGGACGGGTTGGTCGTGACATCCAATCAAGAGCGGATCGTGTCCACCCGCGCCGACGCAACGCACTTCATCGGATGTCGCGGAACGATCCGCTTACAAAACTGTTTGTTCGAACACATGTTGGACGACGGAATCAACGTTCACGGTGCCTATGTCAAAGTGGTCGAATACTTGGGTGATCGCCAATTCCTGTGTGAAATCAGCCACTTCCAGCAATGGGGACTGGTCTTTTCGAAGCCGGGGGACCGAATCGCGTTGTTGTCGCGAACCACCGTCCTGCCGTTCTTTGAAACCGAAGTCACCAAGACGCGGATTCTGAACGAGCGGCGTTTGTTGGTCACCCTTGCCGAGGTTCCCGACCGGATGCCCGAAGGACCGTTGTCGATGGAAAACCTGACTTGGTATCCCGATCTGGTGATGAAGAACAACACCATCCGCGAAAACCGCGCACGCGGTGCTTTGATCACCACGAAAGGCAAAGTGTTGCTTCAAGACAACGTCATTGCCAGCCAGATGCATGGCATCTTGATCGAAGGCGACAACAACAAGTGGTATGAATCCGGTGGCGTGCAAAACATCACGATCACCGGAAACACCTTTGACAATGTCGGCTTTGAAGGCGGAGCGGTTTATCCGTTGCTGGCATCACCGCTGTTGAATGAAACCCAGCATATGGGCGAAGGCCATTTCCACCGAAACATTCGTTTCACTGACAACACAATCCGGTCCTTCAGCGGGCACCTGGTCCGAGCACAATCGGTCACCGGCCTGACCATCTCGGGCAACCGATTGGAAATCAGCAAAGACTATCCGGCCGTCACCGATTTCCCGGCGGTCGATTTAGAATACTGCGACGATGTCACGATCCGAGACAACGACGCCGTTGGATTTGATTGTACGCTGGTGGTGCAGACATCCGACGATTGCTCGTCCGTATCAGTCGGCCCCAACTCGGGCCTGGATCGACCGTAACACGTTGCAACGGCAAACCTTCATCGACCAAGTCATGATGAACCCGTTTGGCAGATTCCCCGCCTCGTCTTTCCCCACAACGATACCCACCTTAGCGAAAATGACCCGAAACCCTGCACTGTCCCTAATCGGCTGGATCACTTGCTGTTTGATCGCTGGACCGGCGATCGCCGACAATGAGGCCACGGCCTCCACACAGTCCAATCCCACAAGGCCCAGCCCCACTCGGCCTAACATCGTGTGGATCATTCCCGATGACATGTCAGCCAACTTTTCGTGCTATGGCGAAACGGCGATCGAAACTCCCAACGTGGACGCCTTGGCCGCTGGCGGTGTTCAGTTCAATCGCGCCTTCGTGACGGCCCCGGTCTGCAGCACTTGCCGATCGGCGTTCATCACGGGGATGTACCAAACCAGCATCGGCGCCCACCACCATCGCAGCGGACGCGGCGAACGCAAAATTGAATTGCCCGCCTCGATCCAATTGGTGCCGAAGATGTTCCAGGATGCCGGCTATTACACGACGATCAGCGGTTGGCCCAATCGCGGCAAACGTCTGGGCAAAACGGACTACAACTTCCAGTGGGACGCATCGGTCTATGACGGCACGGATTGGTCCGAACGAAAACCGGGCCAACCCTTCTTTGCCCAGATCCAAACGAAGGGCGGAAAGATGCGTGGCAAAGACGCCAGCGGATGGAGCCGGATTCATGAGCAAGCGGAAAAGACACTGGGCAGCCGTACCAGCGAAGATGTCGTTCAACTGCCACCTTATTACCCGCAACATCCTGACCTGGTCACTGACTGGGCCGCCTATTTGGACTCGGTCCGCATGACCGATCACATGGTGGGCGAAGTGCTACAGCGATTGGAAGACGAGGGCATCCGCGAAAACACTCTGGTCTTGTTCATGACCGATCACGGCATCAGCCATGCACGTGGAAAACAATTCCTGTACGACGAAGGGATTCATGTTCCCCTGGTGATCAGCGGCCCGGGTATCCAACCGGGAACCGTGCGTAATGACGTCGTCGAACACATCGACATTGCGGCGTTGTCCTTGGGTGCCGCGGGGATCGAAGTCCCGACTTGGATGCAAGCCCAGGACATCTTGGCCGACGATTATCAACCGCGTGACGCGGTCTTTGCGGCGCGTGATCGCTGCGACGAAACGGTCGATCACATCCGGTCGGTACGCACCGCAGACTTCAAGTACATCCGCAACTTCCTCCCTCAGCGGCCGCACCTACAGCCTTGTGCCTACAAAGACGCCAAGGCGATTCTGATTGCACTGCGGCAATGGCACGACGCAGGAAAGCTTGACGCGATCCAAGAACTGATTTTTCGCCCGACCCGACCGGCGGAGGAGTTGTACGATTTGGCGGCCGACCCGTACGAAATCAACAACTTGGCCGATGTGCCGGGCTATCAGGACAAGCTGGCCGAAATGCGGTCGCGTCTGGATCGTTGGATGGAAGACACCGGCGACCAGGGACGCCAGATGGAATCGGCCGCGATGTACGACAGTGATATGGAGGAATACTTGCGAAAGTTTCGCAAGCCTGACGGCGACAAAGCTCACATGCGGGTCATCGAATCCAACATCGCATTGATGAAAAAATGGGCGGCCGAGGGCAAGTGAATCGGACGGCCCCCCCTAGCTGCTGACAACGCCGCGGCGACTCGATCATTCGGGTCGCCGCTTTTTTGTTGTCTATTATGATCAAAATGGCTTGGTAATTTCCGGCGTGCCCGGAATCTCTCTGTGTCGCCCGATGATTTCTGGCTCGATCCGCATGAATTCCCGCCCTGATGCCCCACCCGATGACGTCCCACCCGACGATCCCCTGGATGACCGCTACGCCGATTTTGTCGGCTTGCTTGCGCGTCATGATCAGGCGGTCCGTCGGTTCGTCCGTGCGTTGTTGCCCACTGGTGACGGAGTGGACGACGTGATGCAGGAAACAGCGCTGGAATGCTGGCGAAAATACGACCGGTTTTGTGACACGGCGACCGAAGTCGACGGCGAATTTACACGCTGGGCTTGTGTGATCGCACGCTACAAAACACTCAGCTGGCAACGCGACCGTGCCCGGGACCGACTGGTGTTTCGCGAAAGCGTCATTGAACAATTGGCGGCATCGGCCGAGTTGCGTTTGGATCGCGGCGATCAAGAACGCGAAGCGATCGAACGCTGCCTGGATCAGTTGCCCGCCGATCAGCGGCGACTGCTGTTAAGCGTGCATTCCCCCGGTGAATCGGTCGCCCGAATCGCCAGCGAAACCGGCCAGCGAGCACGCAAGCTGTACAGCGTCGTGCAGTCCCTGCGCAAACTGCTACTGCGTTGCGTCGAAAGCCGTTTGGCATCGGAGTCGTCGCATGGCTGATCGCTTGAAGAACGTGATCTTTCAAACGCTGCAGCGGACCGTTTCTCGCGCTGATTTCGACTGGTTGCAAGACCGTTTGGAAACAGACGACGCGGCGCGGCAGACCTACCTGACCGCGGTACACATCAGCGAACACTTGGATCAACAGGCGGTCGATGCCCCGGGAAAGCCCAGGCCATCCGATGCACCGGGCGCCGATGTAATGTCAACGCCACTGGCGATCGGTCGCCACGCGGGCGGATCGACGCTGGTGTCGCGTTGGGTCCTGGTCGGCGTGGTTGCCAACATCATCGCATTGGCCGGGATCACCTGGTACGCGCGAACACATGACGCACCATCACGCACCGAACGCGGCAGTGTTTCGCTCGACGATGCTGTGGCCACGTCGCCGGCACCGGATGCGTCATCATCCTTTGCCGCCGGCGACACCGACACGACCACCGAACGGCTGATCGCCGGACATGCAACGCTTCGTCGCGCGATCGACATCCGCTGGCCAAAAGGCAACAGTGGCTTGCACGAAGGCGACGTGCTAACCAACGGAACACTGCGATTTGATTCCGGCGTCGCCGAGATTGATTTTTTCTGCGGCGCAACACTGATCGTCGAAGGCCCGGCTGAGCTGAACTTGGAATCGGACTGGTCAGCCGAGGTGTTTCTTGGTCGCCTGCGTGCGAATGTCCCACCGGTTGCCCGCGGATTCACGGTCAAAGCCGCCGATGCGCAGATCGTCGACCAGGGGACCGAGTTTGCATTGCAAGTGACCCCCGACGCCGCCTGTGTGGAAGTCCTTCGTGGGCAAGTCGAGATTCGCAGCACCGACACGCCGGCACGACAGTTACGTACCGGCCAGCGGCATTGGTTGAAGGGGTCCGCATCGTCGGCGTCTGACTTTCACGACCTGGCGACCAATGACGATGTCCAGCGACGCCGTCACAACGCACAAAGCGATCGCTTGGCCGATTGGCAAAATCATATTCGCCAGCTTCGTCGTGATGAACGATTGATCGCGTTGTACACAGCCGACGCCATCGACCGCTTCGCCGAATCGTCGGACGATTCGCTGCGGCTGATGTTCAATCAGGTCGGCGCCCCCGATGAACGTGATGGCGTGTTGGTCGGACCGGTCGAACGAGTGTCGGGACGATTCGGCAACGAATCGGAAGGCTTGGATTTTTCGCGGACCGGCGCCCGTGTCCGCACACGAACCGATGGCCAGTACGGTGCATTTACGTTCGCATGCTGGGCCCGCATCGACGGACTGGATCACGTTTACAACGCATTGTTCTTGGCCGACGGCTATGAAAACGGCGAACCCCACTGGCAAATCGACCAAGACGGCCGGTTGTTGTTTTCCGTGATGGTCGACGACACGCCCGGAACGGGACTGGGCGGTCACCCGCAAGCCCGGTTTCACCACCTGTACAAGACGCGTCCGTTTTGGAACGACAGCAACCGTAATCAATGGTTCCACTTGGTCGCGGTCTATGACCCACCGAATCGACGCGTCACCCAGTACGTAAACGGCGACATTGTCGGCGATGAAGTCATCCAGCCTAAATTTCATGTCCAGGACCTGCGGATCGGCCCCGCCGAGATCGGCAACTGGGGGCAACCGCTTCGCAATTCGCCATGGTTTGCCGTTCGTAATCTGAACGGCCAGATCGATGAATTGGCCATCTACGACGCGGCTTTGGATGCCAACGAAATCCAGTCGCTTTACCAACAGGGAAAACCACTTGGTTACTGATATGCTCCTACGAACATTCATTCCATCCATCGCGTTTGCGATCGTTGGCGTTGGGGCGATGTTCGCCACCGATGAAATCAACGCGAATGATGCGATCGCCGGTGATGATACGTCACGACCAAACATCCTGGTCATCATGTGCGACGACTTGGGTTATGCCGACGTCGGGTTCAACGGATCAACCGATATCCAAACCCCCAACTTGGACGCATTGGCCAAAGCGGGAACGGTGTGCACGTCGGGCTATGTGGCCCATCCGTTTTGTGGCCCCAGCCGCATGGGCATGATGTCGGGACGTTACCCGCATCAATTCGGCGCTCCGTTCAACTTGCCCAACAGCGGCCAAGGGGCGGATGCCTATGCGGAACACGGCATCGATCCCGACGAAGTCTTGATCAGCACGGTGCTGCAGCGTAGCGGCTACTTCACCGCCGCGGTGGGCAAATGGCACATGGGGATCCAATCGTCGTTTCACCCCAATCACCGTGGTTTCGAAGAATACTACGGCTTCTTGGGCGGCGGACACAAGTATTTCCCCCAACAGTTCCAGGGCGTCTATGAACGCCAAAAGGCGCGCGGCATTCAGCACATCAACGAATATGTTCGCCCACTGGAACACAACGGCCGACCGGTGAAGGAAACCGAATACGTCACCGATGGGTTGTCGCGCGAAGCCGTCCGAATCATCCATGATGCAGCCGCTGACGATCGACCATTCTTCATGTTCCTGGCCTACAACGCGCCGCACACGCCGCTGGAAGCCAAGCCGGAAGACATGGCCCCCTTCGCACACATTGATGACGAAAATCGACGCACCTACGCCGGCATGGTCTTCGCCGTCGACCGCGGCGTCGGTCAGATCGCCAATGCGTTGGCCGAAACATCGCAACTGAACGACACGCTGATCGTTTTCCTTAGCGACAACGGCGGCAAAACCAGTGCCGGGGCCGACAACGGCCCGCTGCGTGAAGGCAAGGGCAGCACGTACGAGGGCGGCTATCGTGTCCCGATGTTCTTTCACTGGCCCGGCGTTGTGAAAGCCGGCCAAACGTATCCACACCCGATCACTGCATTGGACTTCTATCCGACCTTTGCCGCCCTGGCCGACGCATCGATCCCCGAAGGCAAAGTCTTGGACGGCAAAGATGTGTGGTCCTCGCTGATCGATGGCGACAATCCACGACCGGATGAAATGATCTATGCCATGCGGCACCGACAAGGTTTTAGTGACGTCGGAGCACGCCGTGGCCCATGGAAAATCACACGCACCTTCCGCAGCCCTTGGAAGCTGTTCAACCTGGAACAGGACATCAGTGAATCGCGCGATCTGATTCAACAGTACCCCGACGTGGCTGCCGCGATGATTGAACAAACGAAACAGTGGAGCAGCACACACCCCAGGCCCCTGTGGTTCGACAACCGAAAGGCGGAAGCCGAATGGACCAGGCTGGAAATGCCGCGGCACGATGAAACGTTCGCCTTTGAACGTTCCGGCCAACCGGCCGGCCAACCCTGACACACCTTCGTCACTCGGCGTGCGTTTCCGCGTGCCCCATCGCCCCCAAAACTTCTTACGTGAAAGACCTACCCGCCATGAACACGCACCCTCTGATTCGCAATCGCATCCCACTTCTCAGTTGGTTTTGTCTTTTCATTGGCGCTGCCGTCACGGGTTCGGCGGCGGATCGTCCGAACGTTCTGTTTGTGGCGATTGATGACCTGCGTCCAGAACTCGGTTGTTATGGTTCGGAGATTGCCGTCACCCCAAACCTGGACGCTTTGGCAGCCGACGGATTGTTGTTCAACCGCGCGTATTGCCAGCAAGCGATCTGCCGTCCTTCGCGTGCCAGCTTGATGACCGGTGCTCGACCAGAAACCACCGGTCTTTTCCACAACTATGTCTCGCTGCGTGAACTCCAGCCCAACATCCTGACGTTGTCCCAGCACTTCATTGCCAACGGCTATGACGCGGCCTATGCCGGCAAAATTTTTCACAACGGGGACAATGACGACGACACTTCGTGGAATCGAAAACCCGTCCAGTGGCTTGACGGTTTGGACAAGCCACAGAAGTACCATTTGGCCGAAAACCGGCGATCGCAATCCGAAACCGCCAAAGAGATGTTGGCCAAGTACGGCGATGCAGCACGACGCGGATTGATTTCTGGCCCGACTTACGAAGGCGCCGATGTTCCCGACCATGCGTACCTGGACGGTTACAACACGCTGCGTGCGATCGACATGCTGGACAAAATGGTCCAGGACGACAAACCGTTTTTCCTGGCACTGGGCTTTCACAAGCCGCACCTGAATTGGATCGCACCCAAAAAGTACTGGGACATGTACGATCCCGAACAAATCCAGCTTGCAAGTCAAACAGATGCACCGGAGGGTGGTGCGGCAATGGGGCTGCACGCATCGTTCGAACTACGCACCCGCACGGGCATCCCCAAGTCGGGACCGATCGACGATGCCATGGCGCGAAAGCTGATGCACGCGTACTTGGCTTGCGTCAGCTACGTGGACGCCCAATTTGGAAAGATGGTTCAAGCCTTGGATGACGCCGGCGTTCGCGAAAACACGATCATCGTCGTGTGGGGCGATCACGGATGGCACCTGGGCGATATGGGCGTCTGGGGCAAAGCGACCAACTACGAAATCGCGACGCGTGTGCCGTTGATGATCTGGTCACCGTCGATGAAGGCACGCGGCGTGAAAACCGATGCCCTGGTCGAACTGGTCGACATCTACCCGACACTGTGCGATTTGGCCGGCCTGGAGAAACCCGATCACCTGGAAGGCCACAGTTTTGCCCCGTTGATGGATTCGCCGAACCAGCCTTGGAAAAAGGCCGCGTTCAGCCAGTACCCCAATCCGGCGCTTCGCGAATGGGCCGCCAACCCGCTGTCGCCTGAGATGCGTGAGACGTTTTTCGGACCGCTGATCGAAGAAGTCGAACAACGGATTCAAAAACAACAGGGGGATCGTTGGGATCGCGACCTGTTTGAAAACAACCTGATGGGATACGCGATGCGAACCGACCGGTACCGCTTGGTAGCTTGGAAAGACCGAAGGGATGCGGAAGCAACACCGATTTTCGTCGAGCTTTATGACCACCAAGACGATCCCAGCGAAACCGTCAACATCGCACCGCAGAACCCCCAGTTGGTCGATCAGTTGCTGAAGCAACTGGACGGCGGTTGGAAAGCCGCGCTGTAGCGTTTCGGCCCATCTAAGATTGCATCCCGTTGCCAATTCCCCCACGCTTGATCGATCGACGTATGATTTTCCGATTCCCGACGACACGGCTCCTATTGGTCATTGCAGGTTTTGCGATTGCCACAGGGGTCGGCGGTCCGTCGGCCCACAGCGACGACCGTGTCGACTTTGAACGCGACATCCTGCCAATCCTCGAAGACCATTGCCAGTATTGTCACGGCGAAGACGAACAGGAATCCGGACTGCGTCTGGATCGTCGGGCGATGATGTTGCGTGGCGGCGACTATGGGCAACCCGCGGTCGTTCCCGGTGATCCGGACGGCAGTTATCTGATGACGGTGGTCACGCACGCGGAACCTGGCATGGAAATGCCGCCGGACGATGACAAACTGTCGGACGAAAAGATCGACTTGCTGCGGCGTTGGATCCAACAGGGTGCGCAGTGGCCCGGCCAGATGGACGACGTGGTCGATGAAACGATCGATCACTGGGCATTCATGCCCTTGAAAACAGAGTTCGACCACGATTCGATCGACGGATTTCTGAAGGCCAAATTGGATGAAGCTGGCCTGGCATTCAGCCCCGAAGCTCCGCCGCGACAATTGATTCGTCGCGTCAGCATCGCGTTGACGGGGTTGCCGCCGACACCCCAGCAATCACAAGCCTTCGTCGATGCATACGCCAAGGATGCCGACGCGGCCTATGAACACTTGGTCGAACAATTGTTGGATTCGCCGCACTTCGGCGAACGGTGGGCACAACACTGGCTGGACGTGATTCGCTGGGCGGAAACCAACGGCAGCGAAAGCAATCTGTATCGCAAGAACGCGTGGATGTACCGCGACTATGTCGTCGACGCGTTCAACCAAGACAAACCCTATGACCAATTCATCACCGAACAAATTGCCGGTGATGTTTTGGGACACGGTGACGCGACCGGCTATCTGGTCGCCGGCCCCCACGTTCCGGCGGCAACCGTTGGCCAGGAACCCACGGCGATTCGTCAAGCTCGTGCCGACCGCATGGACGAAATCCTGCAAACCGTTGGCGCTTCGGTGATGGGTGTGACCATCGGATGTGCACGGTGCCACAATCACAAGTTCGATCCGATTTCGATCCAGGACTACTATCGCTTGTCGGCCGTCTTTCAAGACATCGAATTCGGCAGCCGGTTTCCCGAACTTTCCCCCGAACACCCCCGAGTCATTCGCCACGAAGAATTGACCGCTGACATCGATGCGATTCGATCACAAATGCGGCGTCAAGGTTGGGCGTGGGTGGAAGATTGGTCCGGATTCGAAGAAGTTCATTTCCCACCACAGACCGTGCGTGAAATGCGGATCCAATTCGAAAAGGGTTGGGTCCAAGCCGACGAACTGGAAATTTTCGAAGCGGGTGATTCGTCCCGAAACGTCGCCAAAGCAGACCATGGCACCGTCGTCACGGACAATCCGGCCACCCATATCGAAGGTAAAAACCCCGAATCCTTGGCCGATGGTGTTTTTGGCACGCAAGTCTGGCGTGCGAAGAACCCCAGCGGACAAAAGGAACGCCCGTGGCTGCACTACACCTTCGCCCAAGACACGACCATCGATCAGATTCGAATCAGTACCAACCGCGAAGACTTCTTTGAAACGGATTACCTGGACAAGCTGAACAAGAACATGCACGGCGACTTTGCGATTCAGTTTCGCGACGCCAACGGGAATTGGAAAACGTTTGCCAAGACGTCGATGATGCGCAAACGCACCCAAGACGATTCCAATCGCAGTGCACTGGTCGACACCATCCAGCAGGCCATCGAACAGTTGTCCACCCAGGGGCCCCAGATGGCGTTTTTGGGCAAGCTGATCGAACCGGTCGACACCTTTGTGTTTTCGCGTGGCAGCCCTGAGAATCCTCGTAAAAAAGTCAACCCAGCGGCACCCGAAAAGCTGAACGGTCAATTGGATGTCGCGGCCGACGCATCGGGCCCCGAGCGTCGCCTTGCATTTGCACACTGGCTGACAAAACCGGAAAACCCGTTGACCGCGCGAGTGATGGTGAACCGTTTGTGGCATCACTTGTACGGCAACGGGATCGTTCCCACGCCCAGCGATTTTGGCAAAGCCGGCGCACCGCCGACGCATCCGGAAATGCTGGACTGGATGGCGGAACAGTTCATCGAATCGGGTTGGTCCATGAAATCAACGATCCGCTCGATCGTGATGTCGGATGCCTTTCGTCAATCATCGTTGCCCAACGACGACGGAATGCGTGTCGATGCATCGGCACAACTGCTGTGGCGTTTTCCGCCCCGTCGCGTGGAGGCGGAAGTGATTCGTGATTCGATCTTGTTGGCTGCCGGTAACCTGGATGACACCGTCGGCGGCCCCAGCTATCGCATTCATAACGTCAAAGCACGCTACGCCCAGTGGGAGGTCATCGACAATTACAGCGATCCGACTTGGCGGCGAATGCTGTATCAAGAACGTATGCGTCGTGTCGACGATCGCATCTTTACGGCGTTTGACTTTCCTGATTGCGGTCAGATTCGGGCCAAGCGTCCGGTCAGCACCACGCCGCTGCAAGCGTTGAATTTGATGAACAGCCCGTTCGTGGTCACGCAATCCGAAGCGATGGCCGAACGGGTGCGACGCGAAGCGGGCAACGATACCGAATCGCAAGTCCAACGCTGCTATCAACTGCTGTTTTGCCGGGACGCCGATGAAAGCGAATTGCAATCATCGATCGAACTGGTCCGGCAACATGATTTGGCACTGCTTTGCCGCGTCTTGTTCAACACCAATGAATTCGCGTTCCTGCCTTGACCGCCCGCGAATCACGCGACGGTGGCCGTCGGCCCGGCGGGAGATCGACCGGGGTGGCCGTGATGACCTTGAATTTTCAACCAAAGATTGCAATCGATGAACTTGCCTGAACGTATCAGTCCGATCGGACGTTCGCTTTTGAACCGTCGTTCGTTTTTGGGCCAGACCGGCATGTCCCTTGGCGGTTTGGCTCTTTCACAATTGCTGGCCCGTGACAATTTGTTGGCCAGCGATGCCGCCGATGGCTTGGGCCCGATCCGGCCCCAGATCGACGAAAAGAATCCCTACGCGTCGCGGCCACCGCACTTTGAAATGCCGGCCAAACAAGTCCTGGTGATTTATTTGCCCGGAGCGGTCAGCCACGTCGACACCTTCGATTACAAGCCAGCCTTGTACGATCTGGACGGTCAAAAACCACCGGGGATCCCCGCGGTCACTTTCGAAGGCCCGACGGGAAACATCGCCAAACCTTTCTGGGATTTTCGTCCCCGCGGTGAAACCGGAAAGATGGTTTCGGATCTATTGCCAAACTTGGCCGAAATGGTCGACGACTTTTGTTTCGTTCATTCGCTGACGACCCAAACCAGCGCGCACCCGCAAGGCGAAAACTTTTTCAACACCGGTTTTACGATGGAGGGTTTTCCGTCGTTCGGCGCTTGGGTGACTTACGCGTTAGGCTGTGAAACGGAAGAACTGCCGGCGTTCGTGGCCATCAACGACCCGCGTGGGCTTGCGAGAAGTGGTAAGAATAATTTCGGCAGTGGATTTCTGCCGGCGGCTTTCCAAGGCACCGATTTTACCGCATCCAACCCGCCGGCCAACTTGCACCGTCCCGACCGGTTTACCCCCGGGGCCGATCAGGCGGGCGTGGATCTGCTACGCAAACTGAATGCCGATCACCTGGAAAGCTTTCCGGGCGATGCGGACTTGGCCGCGCGAATTGCCAGCTATGAATTGGCCGGCCGCATGCAGACATCCGTTCCCGAAGTGATGGATATTGCCGGCGAACCAAAGCACGTTCACGATGCCTATGGAACCGAAACCGGCACCGAACTGAAACGTGCCTATGCCAACAACTGCATCCTGGCACGCCGTCTGTTGGAACGTGGCGTTCGTGTGGTCCAGTTGTTCAACGGCAGCGACCCGGCCGGCGGCAACGGCATCACCAACTGGGATTCGCATTCGGACATCTTGAAAACGCATGCGATGCAGGCGGAGATCATGGACCAGCCGACCGCTGCGTTGATTGCCGACTTGAAACAGCGGGGCATGTTGGAACACACGCTGGTGGTCTGGTGCACGGAATTCGGACGGATGCCTTTCTTGCAAGCCAATGGGACCGGGCGTGACCATAACCCCGACGCCTTCACATGCTTCTTGGCCGGGGCCGGGGTGAAGAAGGGATTCAGCTATGGCGAAAGTGATGAATTCGGATTCAAGACCGCCAGCAACGAAACAACCGTGTACGATTTCAACGCCACACTGCTTCACTTGATGGGCCTGAATCACGAGCGTTTGACGTATTACCACAACGGGCTGGAACGACGCCTGACCAACGTCCACGGCCACGTGGTGAAAGACATTCTGGCCTGATTCGCCACGGATCATCGCCCATCGTTTGGCGATGACAGGTATAACGTCCAGGGACGACGGTCGCACGTCGTGCTTCCCGGAATACCCGTTCATCGCAATCCGACAATGCCATGATCCATCGCCGACATTTGCTTCACTCCACCGCGGCTTTGGCCGCGGCGTCCACCATTGCTGGGCAGACCGGGCCAGCGGTCGCCGCTGATCCCGGCAGCATCAAACGTGGAAACCCGATTGCGGTATCCACCTATTCTTATTGGCGGTACCGCGATGACACCAAGTTGCCCATCACGCGGTGTATCGAACTGGCGGCCGATGCCGGTTTTGATGCCGTGGAAATCTTGCACGTGCAGATGGAAGATCAATCCAATGCGATGTTGCAAAAGATCAAACAACGTGCATTTCGCCTAGGACTGGATTTGTGCGGGTTGTCCACGCACCAGTCTTTTGTGACTCCCGATGCCGACAAACGGAAGCAACAAATCGATCACACGATCGAGTGCATCGAATTGGCCTATGCGATGGGCATTCCCACCATCCGCGTGAACACCGGTCGCTGGGGAACATCTGGCAGCTTTGACGAATTGATGGCCAACCGTGGAATCGAACCCACGCTGGATGGCTACACCGATGACCAAGGATTCGCTTGGGTTCGCGACGCCTTTGAAAAATGTTTGCCGACCGCAGAGAAATGTGGCGTCGTGATGGGACTGGAAAATCACTGGGGGCTTGGCCGAACCGCCGACGGTGTTCTGCGTGTCATCGGCGAAGTCGATTCGCCGTGGTTAAAAGCCACGTTGGACACGGGAAACTTTTTGGAAGATCAGTACCGCCAGTACGAGCAATTGGCCCCCGAAGCCGTCTTTGTACAAGCCAAAACGTACTTTGGCGGTGGGACGTGGTACACATTGGACATTGATTACGAACGTGTCGCATCGATTCTGCGGCAAGTGGACTACCGTGGTTACATCAGCCTGGAATTCGAAGGCAGTGAAGACCATGCGACGGCCATTCCGAAAAGTCTGGCCATGCTTCGGCAACACTTTTCATGACCCGAGCATCGTGTCAGCGTTCGGCGTGCACCTCACCGCGTAGCACCAACGCCCAATTTCCGCCGCTCGGTGGTCGCAGACGCATCAGTTCCTTGTTCCCCATGCGGGTTTGAATCCGCTGATCGGTGTCGATGGAGATCCAGTCCGCTGTTCGCTAGCCCGTGTCGCGCACCGCGACTTCGGCGGTGGTGGCATTGGCGGGAAAGAAAATCACCAGCGTTTGGCCGTCCATCCCCGCGGCGGCATAGGCTTCGTTGGCTTGACGCCCGATCAACAGATCGTTCATAGGATTCACATCCCATAACGGCACCAATCGCTCCACGTCACGAGCCGCCCGCAAGCATGTCACCGCTTTGTCGTTGATTCCGATTCCCGAATCGGGACGATGGAATCGAATCGAGGCGGCCCCTGCCAACAGATGACGCCAAAACCGTTCGATCGCGTCTTGGTCACGATGGCCAAACTTGTTCCCATCGGCCCCATAGGTTTTGGTGGTGTTCATCGGGCGCGGCTGACTTTTCAGATAGTCACGCACGAACAAAAAGTTCTGCCAGTGTTTTTCACCGCTGTTGTGATTGTTCTGCGACACGTCGACGTAGTCATAGATTTCCGGATGGTCGAAGGTTTCCCGGTGTGACGTGGCCGACAAATTCCAGTCGTCCCACATTTCGGTCACCATGACCGTACGTCCGGCATCTTTGGCGTGTTGCTTGATGAACTCCGCCCAGTACTGTCCCCACTGTGGTTGTGCTCTCGTTTCGTTATCGATGCAGTACAGCACGTGGTCGTATTGCAAGGAATGCTGCAACAACTTGGCGACTTGTCGCTGCTGATATTTCAGCACGACTTGGTTGTCACGTTGCCGCGGCGTCGTGAAGAAAAAGGGCTGTTTGTTTTGACCGGGATGGTCGGGATAGGTTTTGGCGAATCCGGATTCGTCAAACGTGTAGTTCACGTTGTTTGCCGGGTTGTACGGGTGGTCGATCCAGCGTCGTGGTCCGCGACCGGCCAAGTCCGCATAGTCGAACCGATCCCAGATTTCAATTTGCACAAAGATGTCACGCTGGGCGGTCCAACGTAGGAATCTTTCAAAGCGTTCCCAGTACTCCGGGTTCCACCGCGACAGGTCGTACTTGCCATTGTCCAACCGCAAGAACGGATAGACCTCGGTACCACGATCGGGCCGATCAGACATCGTGTTTCGAACAACGTTGCCGCCGGCGGCTTGAATGCGGTCCAGCTGGGCTTTCAATTCATCGGCGGGCCACTGGAACAGGTTGTCATCATCGCTTCCGCCCAGCAGCAACACGGGCTCGCCACGGTATGACCAGTACCAACGGTTGTCGTCCCAAGGTTCGATGCCCCGTTGATCGGTTCGAGATTCTTGCGCCCCAGTCGCCGGGCAAACCGCCGCAGCAAACGCCAAGCTGAGGCCCCCGGCGCATACCAGTCGCCTTGAAACCAGTGCCGTTGCGGTTGCCCAGTGATACCAATTCGTTGTCATCGTGCGTCTCCACCTGCGATTCGTGGGAAACGAATGCTCTTGCGACGTTTTTCAAAGATTTTCTAAAGTCCCATGCTATCAGCCCCGTCGACAGACCGCATTGACGGTCGAACGGACCCTTTACGATGCCAACGCCCATTGCCATGAACGCCCGACGCCGCCCCCAGGATTCGCCTGGTCGCGTGCGTGCTGCGCTGCTGTTGTCCGTCTGGCTGATTGCGGCGGTCGTGTCCGGCTGTACACAAAATCCATACTTGGCCACCCCCGGCGGTGCCGCATGGCAGGGGCAACCCGTCGCGGTGGCCAACAATCCCACGCAGGCCCAGATCGCCGAACTCAGCCGACGCGTTCAGTTGCTGGACGATAACAATCGCCAGCTGACCACGCAGTTGGCCCAAAGCGAACAGCAGGCTCAGGTCTATAAAGACGAATTGCGACTGGTACGCACGCAGCTTGCCGAGGTCACCAACCAGTTTGAATCCGCACGAATGGCTGCGAACCAGGCGGAAAATCAGGTCCGCAGTTTTCAAGCGTCTACTCAAATGCGTGGCGGCGCGACCATTCGGCCGAATACCAATTTGTCCGCGCAAGCATCGCGGCTGAACCTTCCCAACTTGGCCGTCCAGCCGGACGGCGACGTGGTTCGCATCATCTTGCCCGCGGATCAGTTGTTCCGGGCGGGGACCAGCCAGATGATCCCGCAAGCGGCCGGAATCTTGGATCCCGTTGCCGCTCAACTGCGCACCGTGTTCCCACGACAACGCATCGCCGTGGAAGGTTACACCGACAATTCGCCAGTTTATGGCGGCGATGTCGCGACCAGCCATCAGTTAAGCGCCGCACAGTCGGGTGCCGTACTGGACTTCATGGTCCGCCGTGCGGGAATGCCGATCCACCAATTGTTCACCGTCGCACAAGGTGCCAACAATCCACGGCAATCCAATGACACCCCCGCCGGTCGCGCGGCCAATCGTCGGATTGAATTGGTCGTCTATCCGGAAACCTTCTAAGCATCTCAGACCCGCTCGCGCTCGCGCAACCACGAACGCCGATCTGAAATCGACTAAGCTAGTCCCAGCGACCTAGGTAAGGCACCGGATCAATGGGACACTTTGATGGGCATGTTTTTGGGGCAAACATTCAAGGCGGCAATCGCTGCTGTGATGCTGTTCATCTTCATCGGCAATACCCTTATCGCACACAGTGCTGCCGACCAGCCTGAGAAAAACGCGTCGGTCCCGCGTCCACAGAGGATGCCCACGCGTTATGTTCCCAACTTAGTACAGTTGCACGACCGGGTGTTTTCCGGTGGGTTGCCCGAAAACGACGAAGCGTTCGCGGAATTGGCCGCCTTGGGCATCCGCACAGTCATCAGCGTGGATGCTGCGTTGCCCGACGTCGATGCCGCCGAACGACAAGGACTGCGTTACGTCCATTTGCCTCACGGCTATGACGGCATCCCTACGGAACGTTCGCTGGAATTGGCCCAAGCGGTCAACCAATTGCCGGCCCCCATCTATATTCATTGTCATCACGGCAAACATCGCAGCCCCGCCGCCGCCGCAGTGGCCTGCTTGGGCGCCGGTCTGATCAACAAAAACCAGGCCGACCAGACACTTCGCATCGCCGGAACGGGCCCACAATATCGCGGACTGTTTGCATCCGTTGCCGACGCACATCCCTTGTCCGACGCAGTGTTGAATCAGAGCGGCGTCGCCTTTCCCAGCATTGCTGATGTGCCCGCGATGGCCCAACTGATGGTCGACCTGGAAACACGCTTGTCGCACCTGCGTCGGATCGCCGCGAATGATTGGGAACCGCCCGCCAACCATCCTGACCTCGACAAAGATCACCAAGCATTGCTGTTGATGGAAGCCTTTGTCGAAGCCGACCGCATTGCCCGGCAAGAATCGCTCGGCGATGACTTTGTCGAACAATTACAGCGATCCATCGCGAATGCGAAAGCGCTCCGGCAAGCGGTAACGCGGGCGTCACTGGACCGGTCCGCCGCCGCGACGAGTCTCCGCAGAATCGAAGAGATCGCACACGATTGCCGTGTCTGCCACCAGCAATTCCGTGACGTTCCGTCGGATCACTAAGACTTCGTCCGGGGACCTGCGACAGTCTGTTCCGACGCTTTCAAATTGTTAACACTTCGACGATGATACGGACTTGGCCCCCGCCGCCGTCGTTGTCGAACGTCTGGAAGATTCGCATCGCTCGGCCTTGCCCCAATCTTTTCCCCACCCGAAGGATTTGCCGACGATGCGACAATCGAGCGGATTTCAGTTTCGTGTTTACCGACGATGGCGACTGCCACTGCTGGTGAGCGCATGTATGGTGTTGATGGCGTCGATCGTTTCGGCCGAGAACCTTCAACGCATGGGACGCGAGAGTTTCAACAACGATTGGCGTTTCCATCGTGGCGCCGCCGAAAACGCACAGAACGCCCAATACGATGATGCATCATGGCGTCAGTTAAGCCTTCCACATGATTGGGCGATCGAAGGCCCGTTTGACATTCAATACAACGCCCGCTGTGGCGGACTGCCGTTCCACGGCATCGGGTGGTATCGCAAGTCGTTCACGTTGCCGGAATCCGACCGCGGTAAACACATCAGCGTCGAATTCGACGGCGCGATATACAACGCGGAAGTCTGGTTGAACGGCCACAAAGTCGGTCAACGACCGTTCGGCTACATGGGCTTTGTCTGTGACTTGACCGGACATGTGAATTTCGGTGACGAAGCCAACGTCATCGCCGTTCGCCTTGCCCCGGAAGACCTGTCGTCACGCTGGTACCCCGGTGCGGGCATCTATCGGAACGTTTGGTTGGATCGCAAGTCATCGATGCACGTCGATCACTGGGGCACATCAATCACGACTCCAACGGTCACCGCGGAACAGGCGGTTGTCGCGGAACAGGCGGTTGTCGCGATCGAAACCAGCATACGATGCACCGACGCAGGCAATTGCACCGGAGCTTTGGAAACAACCATCTTGGATGCGACCGGCCAATCCATCGCCCAGTCCACACAGTCGATCGAAGGGAAACCAGAGAAGGCGGTCACCGTTTCGACCGAATTGAACGTGGATCAGCCAAAGCTGTGGGACATCAATCAACCGAACCTTTATCACGCGGTCAGCAAAATCGTTTCGGCCGACGGGGAAGTCCTGGACCGCTATGTAACGCGATTCGGGATCCGCACCATCGATTTCAGCGCGGAAAACGGATTCGTCCTGAACGGCAAATCGGTCAAATTCAAAGGCGTCTGTCTGCACCACGACCTTGGTCCACTCGGTGCAGCCGTCAACCGACGCGCCACGATGCGTCAGTTGGAAATCATGCAATCGATGGGGGTCAACGCGATCCGAACCAGCCACAACCCGCCTTCGCCCGAGCAACTGGAATGTTGTGACGAATTGGGGTTGGTCGTGATGGACGAATCGTTTGACGTGTGGCAAATCGCCAAAGTCGAGAACGGTTACAACAAATTCTTCGACGAGTGGTCCGAGCGTGACTTGCGAGACATGATCCTTCGTGACCGCAACCATCCCAGCGTGATCATGTGGAGCATTGGTAACGAGATCCTAGAGCAAGGGCGAAAAGACGGCTGGAAACAGGCCCGACGCCTGACTGAGATTTGCCATGACCAGGACGCGACACGACCGGTCGCAGCCGGCTTCAACTATTATCCCGGCGCCGAAGTGAATGGATTAGCCGCCGAAGTCGATGTCGTGGGCTGGAATTACAAGCCCATGCGATACCAGGAAGTCACCGAGAACCATCCCGATTGGATCATGTGTGGATCGGAGACCAGCAGCTGTGTCAGCACACGCGGCGAATACCATTTTCCGCTGGTGAAATACGACACCCACCCGTCCAAACAAGTCACCAGTTATGACTTCATCGGCCCGGTGTGGGCGTACCCGCCAGACTTTGAGTTTCAGTCGCTGGAAGAGAATCCGAACATTCTGGGTGAATTCGTTTGGACCGGCTTTGATTACTTGGGTGAACCGACCCCGTACGGCGGTCGTGACAATTCAACCAACGGCTATTGGAATGGCGATTGGCCGGTACGCAGCTCGTTTTTCGGAATCGTTGACCTTTGTGGATTTCCCAAGGACCGATTCTATCTGTATCAAAGCCAATGGACCGACACCCCGATGGTTCACATCCTGCCGCACTGGACCTGGCCCGAACGGATCGGCAAAGACACACCCGTGGTCTGCTATACCAATTGCGACGAAGTCGAGTTGATCGTCAACGGCGAATCACAGGGACGCAAAGCTCGCTTCAGTGACCCTGTCACGCTGCCGATGTCGGCAAAGGTGGTCCCCGAGCAGACTTATGATTCGAAATATCGGCTGCAGTGGGTCGTTCCCTATCAGCCGGGATCCATTGAGGTCGTCGGATATGTCGACGGAAAATCGGTCAGTCATAAAAAGTTCGTCACCGCATCCGACCCGAAACAGATCCGGCTTTCGGCCGACCGATCCGAAATCGCCGCCGATGGAATGGACCTGTCTTTTGTCACGGTTCAGATCCAAGACGGCGAAGGCAATTTCTGTCCGCGGGCCAACAACTTGGTGAAGTTCAGCATCGAAGGACCTGCTGAAATCGCAGCGGTCGGCAACGGAAATCCCGCATCAACCGAACCGTTCCAAGCGGATCAGCGGTACGCATTTAACGGTTTGTGCATGCTGATCGTGCGATCCAAAGCGGACACCGCCGGCGACATCAAGATCACTGCCACCTCCGAAGGGCTTGATCCGTCGACGTTGACCTTGCATTCGACCCGCAACGATTGATCGAACGTTTTCAAGCGACTGCGTTTTTGCTTCGCTTGACGGGCGGGCATGCATCGCCTTTGCAGGCATCCATACCCGCTTTCCTGCGGAAACCAACATAGGTTTCCGTCGAAACCTGACGCCGTTTGATTCAACGCGTCAACCTTTCCCGCCTTTCCCATTCCCACCCAGGTCTTCCATGACACTGCTCACCGTTCCAAATCGATTCCTGTTTTCCGCCCTGGCGTTTCTTTTTGCTTTCCAATCCATCGCTGTTGCGGAACCACCAACACCACCGGAAGGCTATCGGTGGGTTCCCGATCCAAGGTTCACCGACGAATTCGACGGGGACCAATTGGACGCTGACAAGTGGTACGACCACCATCCGACGTGGAAAGGACGATCCCCGGCAAAGTTCATGGCTTCGGCGGTATCGATCGTCGACGGCAAACTGCGGATTCGAAACAGCGTTCTGGACCACCCCGATGGGCCATACACCATCGCAGGCGGCGCGGTTTGCTCCAAAAGCAATCAAGCACACTTCGGGTACTACGAAGTACGCATGAAAGCATCGCAGGTGTCGATGTCATCCACATTTTGGTTTTCCAATCGTGGACGCAAAGTAGGAGATCGCTGGATCGCGCAAGAATTGGATGTCCAAGAAACCATCGGTGGTCCTAAGAAGCATCCGAATCGACCGTTCGGCATGTTTTCAAACACGCACGTTTGGATTCGCGAGAACGGCAAAAAATATTCGAAGTCTCAACCCGGCCAAAGCGAATTCAAGGTATCAGCCGCCGACGAATTCCATATTTACGGCGTCTGGTGGGTCGATGCCAACACGGCGCACTTTTATCACAACGATGAATTTCAGTTCACACTTCACCCGGACACGTCGATCGTCAGCGAACCGTTCACCGACCCGATGCAGTTGAACATGGTCACCGAGACGTACAACTGGGAAACACCACCGACACCGAAAGAACTAAGCGACGACACAAAGAACGCGACCTATTACGACTGGGTTCATGGATTCCGACTGGAACCCGTCCAACATGATCAAACAGCGTGGTGATTCCATCGTTTGACTTGGTGTCACCGCGGAAACGTTATTGGTTTTCCAATCCTCACCTTCCATCCAGCAACACGATCCATGAGACACATTGCATTTGCTTTGATGACGTTTGCCGCTGCGGTAAGCGTTTCCAACCGACTGTCAGCCCAAGACTTCAAGCCCGATTGGCAATCATTGGCCGCACACGATGAGGCCCCGGAGTGGTTCAAGGATTCCAAGCTGGGGATCTATTTCCACTGGGGCGTCTACGCGGTTCCGGCCTATGGCAGCGAGTGGTATCCGCGCAACATGTTTTTGAAAGGCCATCAGGTCAACAAGCATCATGTGGATGTTTACGGCGATCCGGGAAAATACGGCTATCACCGCTTTGTCGACCAGTGGCAAACGCCCGAATTTGATGCGACCGAATGGGCCAAGCTGTTCAAAGCTACGGGGGCCCGTTTTGCCGGACCAGTGGCCGAACACCACGATGGTTTCTCGCTGTGGGACAGCCAGGCGACACCCTGGAACTCCGTGGACAAAGGCCCCAAACGCGATCTGCTGGGTGAATTGACCGAAGCGATCCGTGCCGAAGGTATGAAAACCATCGCCACGTTCCATCATGCTCGGAATTTTTACGGCCACTTTGAGGGAATGGTCAAAGATTATCCATCGGCCAATGAGAACGATGAAACCGCGATCTTGTACGCCCAAATGCCGGCGGAGCAGTTCCATCAAATGTGGTTGGACAAATTGGCCGAAGTGATCGACCAATATCAACCCGACATCATTTGGTTTGACAGTTGGCTGGACCGGATCCCCGAGACCTATCGCCAGGAGTTCGCCGCCTATTATCTGAACGCGGCAAAGACCTGGGATCGCGACGTGGTGATCGTTCGCAAGCAGGAGGATTTGCCGTTGGACATGAGCGTGCTGGACCACGAAAAGTCTCGTGAACCACGCGCGGCGGAAAAGGTTTGGATGACCGACGACACGATCAGCACGGGCAGTTGGTGCTATACCGATTCACTGAAAATCAAACCCACGCGCAAGGTGGTTCATGCTTTGGTCGACACGGTGGCCAAAAACGGCATCGTCCTGTTGAACATTTCACCGATGGCCAACGGCCGGATCCCCGACGACCAACGCCAAGTGTTGGCCGAACTGGGCGAATGGATGGACGTCAACGGCGAAGCCATCTATGCGACACGCCCCTGGAAGGCGTACGGCGAAGGACCCACGGTCGAACCCGAAGGCGGATTCAAGAAGCACGGCGAATTTTTGAAGCTGGAATACTCCGCCGCTGATGTTCGGTACACACAAAGTAAAGACGGCACCACCGTTTATGCGATCACGCTGGGGCGGCCCGAATCCGCGATCCAGCTGCAATCGGTCCGTGTGAAATCAGCGGGCGACCAAGCCGCGGTACAACTGCTGGGCCATGACGGCACACTGGCTTACGCAGTGGACGACCAAGGTCAGCTGACCATCCAGATGCCGGCAATCACCGCTGACGATCTGCCCTGTGATTGCGCGTACAGTTTCAAGCTGACCGGCTTTGAATTGGACGCCGCGGAATAGGCCCCATTTTGCTTGCGTCGTACTGCGGTGGCGGCGGTGGATCATCCGCTCGCCGCCGCACCGACATGATGGATCACGGCGTCGGCGAATTCACTGGTCGCACGAATCGACGCCTCCTCACTAGCTTGCAACAGGCAAACGCTGCGTCGGATCATCGGACTTTCGATTCGAATTCCCGACAGGTCGGTTCCGGTCATCGCCAGTTCAGGCAAGATCGTCGGTGGTCCTCCGGCGTTGGTCACTGCCAGACACCCGGCTACCGATGTCATTTCCACGGCCACTTGTAATTCGACATCATTCTGTGCAAAGGCCGCGTCGATCATGCGACGCGTGCAGAAGTCTTTGGTCATCAAGCACAGCGGTTCTCCCGCCATCTGGTCCAAACGGATTCGTCGGCGATTGGCCCACATGTGATCGGCCGGAACGATCAGGACGAACCGTTCGCCGAACAACCATCGGCAGTGCAATTGCCGTCGCGTCGGTTCGAAGGAGATCCCGAGATCGAGGCTGCCATCAACCAGTCCATTTTCCACGTCGTCCGCCGACAATTCGTGGACGACCAACTGGACACCGGGGTTTTGGCTTTTGAACTCCGCAACGACTGGCGGAATCAAATACGCACCCACGGTTTGAACCACTCCCACTCGAATCCGCCCACGCAACAGTTGATCGAACTCATCGATCGCAGCCTGGCCTTCGTCCAACACGTTGATCGCACGCTGGGCGTATTCACCGAACAGCACGCCGGCTTGAGTCAGCCGAATACCCCGTCCGGCGCGTTCGAACAGCGAACACCCCAGTTCTTTTTCCAGATCCTTCATCTGCTGTGACAGTGTCGGCTGGGACACCAGCAGTTCTTCGGCAGCGATGCGAAAACTGGTGTGGTTGGAAATCGCCAGAAAATAACGCAGGTGTCGCAGTTCCATTTACACTTTGCCACAGACCGATAGGATAGAGCGATCAGACCGACGGCAATCATAACCGAAGCCGACCGACGTCACGATCCGCATTGCGTCCACAGCCATGATCCCGATCGAACAACGCGACGATGAACTGCGATTCGACGTTCGCGTCACGCCCAAAGCCAAGCGTGCAAAAATCGGGGGCCGCCACGCCGACGCACTTCGGGTGGCCGTCACATCGCCGCCGGAAGACGGAAAAGCCAACGCGGCGGTCATTCAGGGATTGGCCAAGTTTTTGAAAATCGCAAAATCGAACATTGCCATCTGCGGCGGCCAGACGAGTCGATGCAAACGAATTGCCGTGCGATCGATGACCGAAACAGAACTTCGGGACCGTCTGCGAGACGTCATTGACGCCTGATCCGCTTATTTGAGCCCCTCAGATTCAGACGCTTTCACCGTGAATCATTGCGATCCGGCCGCCTTGCGTTGACCCTTTCGCGGTTCACACTGACAATGACCACGACGTTCAACCGCCGACCGCCCCACATTCGAACGACCGTCCATGTCGACCACCACTGAAATTGATCTTGCCGGATACTGTGCTGAAACCGCCCAGAAAGCCAAAGCAGCGTCATACGAACTTGCCAACATCGATACGGAATTGAAAAACCGTTGGCTCTTCGATTCGGCCGATCGGCTGGTCGCGAACTTGGACACGATACTGCAGGCCAACGCGAAAGATGTGGCCGCGGCCCCCGATTACAACTTGACCGATGCTGCGGTGGATCGGCTGCGTCTGGACAAGAATCGCGTCGATGGCATTGCACAAGCCCTTCGCGAAATCGCCGCGTTGGCGGACCCGATCGGCGAAGTCATCGACGGGTTCACGCGTCCCGGCGGATTGCGGATCGTCAAGCGACGGGTGCCGCTGGGCGTGGTCTTTTTCATCTACGAAAGCCGACCGAACGTGACCGCCGATGCCGCAGCGATTTGTGTCAAAAGCGGAAACGCCGTGATCCTTCGCGGCGGCAAAGAAGCCATCCACAGCAGCCGCGCCATCGTCGAATTGCTGCAACAGTCGGCACGGGAAATCGGATTGCCCGGGGATGCTGTCCAACTGGTCCAAACGACGGATCGGCAAGCCGTGGGCCAGTTTCTTTCGATGTCCGATTGCATCGATGTGGCGATTCCCCGCGGCGGCGAAGGCTTGATCCGCCGTGTCACCAGCGAAGCGACGATGCCGGTGATCAAACACTTTGACGGCAATTGCCACGTTTATGTCGATCGCAATGCCGACGTCCCGATGGCGGTGAACATCATCGAAAACGCCAAGTGCCAGCGAATGGGTGTTTGCAACGCCTGCGAATCCTTGTTGATCCACGCGGACATTGCGAAAACGGTTCTGCCGGCGATCGCCGAACGATTGTCGTCGTACCCGATTGAAATGCGATGCGACGACCGTGCGGCGAAATTGGTTCCGGGTTCGGTGGAAGCTCAAGAATCCGACTGGTCGGCAGAGTACCTGGGACCGATCATCAGTGTCCGCGTTGTCGATTCGTTGGACGAAGCGGTCAGCCTGATCAATCGATATGGGTCCCATCACACCGACGCCATCGTGACCGACAATGTGCGGGCCGCCGAACAATTCACCAGCGGCGTCGACAGTTCAGCGGTCATGGTGAACGCCAGCACGCGATTCAACGACGGTGGAATGTTCGGACTGGGTGCCGAAATCGGTATCTCGACCGACAAGTTTCACGCTCGTGGACCGTGCGGGCTGCGTGAATTGACGACGTACAAGTACATCGTCCAGGGCGACGGTAATATCCGCACCTGATTGGTACCGACGGGCCGCATCGACGATCTCAACCTGAAGGGATTCTCTGCACGCCGGACGGTGCTAGATGGCGTGTTTCACGGCGTTCCCGAGCTTGCCGACGGCTCGTTTGCCGATCGCGATGACGGGCAATTCTGGACTCGCATCGCCGGACCGACATCGCGTATTCTTTGCGGGTGCTGTGGACACGCCTGTCGAATCCGCGGTCCCGCAAACCAGGACGGTATTTCGCTGCCATGTCGGACGAATCACTTAGCCAGAATCAGGTCGAAAGTCTGCTCCGGGCCATGGAGGGCATGGGGGAAGACGACGGTCCACCCGAAGCCCCCAAGTTCACCGACGAAGGTCCGCCCGAACCGGTATCCGCAGGGGCTCGCACCGCATCGTCCCGGCAACCCAGCGGCGCGCCGTATCACCACGGTGTCGGTGATGCCAGAGTCATGGCGTATGACTTCAAACGTCCCGAACGGGTCGGCAAAGAACAGATGCGGGCGATGCAATCGCTGCATGAAGTCATCGCACGAAACTTCGGTGCGTCGGTCAGCGGCATGCTGCGGACGATGATCGAAGTCAAACTGCTTAGCGTCGACCAACTGACCTACAGCGAGTTCGTTTTCAGTCTGGACAACCCCAGTTGCTTCAACGTCATCAGCACCGAACCGCTGGACGGCCACTGGATCCTGGACGTCAATCCGGCACTGTCATACACGATCATCGACCGCATGCTGGGTGGCGATCCGGTCCCCGGCGAAGTCATTCGGCGACCGTTGACCGAGATCGAAACACGCTTGATGGGTCGCGTCGTCAAGTTGTTCTTGAGTCATTTGAAAGATGCCTGGCAGAACATCATCGAACTGGACCTGTCGGTCGACAGCACCGAAAGCAACCCACAACTGGTCCAGATCGTACCGCCCAATGAAGTCGTGATCCTGGTCAGCTTTGAGGTCGTGATCGGCAAGAATCGCGGGATGTTAAATCTGTGTATTCCGTTCAACACGGTCGAAAAATACAACTCGCAACTGTCACGCAATGGTTGGGTGGGTTACGGACGCGAAGCACCGACCGAAGAATCGCGACGCCAAATCGAATACAACCTGGATGAAGCGCCCGTCAACGTGGTCGTCACCCTGGCACGATCCAAGATCAACACCAGCGATTTGCTGGCGTTGAACGTGGGTGATGTGATCGCGACCGAAAAGGAAGTCACTGATTCCTTGGAACTGTCCATCCAGGACGTGCACAAGTTCAACGTGCGTGCCGGGGCTTTCAAAGGCAAAAAAGCGGTCCGCATCGACACGGTGGCGGAAAAACCGCAGCGCAATGCTGGCGGTCCTCCACCACGCTAGGCGACGCATGATTCGTTTCAACTCCGACGTCCGCGTCGGGTGCGACGCACCGATCGACGCATCTACTTGGCGTCGTTTACCGAGGACTCGTCGCGGGGCACCGACAACAAGGCAAAGTCGACCAAGTTGCCTTCGTCTTCTTTGAACCGGGACACCTTCAGTGCGATGACGTTCGTCCCATCAACCAGTGCATCGACCGCGTTCGGCGGCAACAACACCGTGCTGTAGGGGACATAACCGGCGCGGTCGCTGTTGGTGATGTTCATCATCGTTTTGCCGTTGATCGAAAGCTCCCAACGACCGGTCCCCACGGTGTGCATGGCCAGCCGTTCGGGCTGCGTTGACAAATCAAACTCTCCGCGAATGCGGACCGGGCCTTTATCGGCGGTACGCTGTGGCCGGAGGCTATCGTCAGGGCGAACTGAAAACGCTTCGCCCTGCGACACGTCGACATCGGCCGTCCGCCAACGCGGTGTCGGCTTGCCCGACCAATCGGTCCACGTCTTCGATGACAGGTCGATCAAAGGATCACTGTGGATCGGATGGTACAGTTGCCGATGCATCCGTCGCAAATCATCGGCCGCGATCTTGCTGATTTCCCGGTCATAGGTCAGCCACCCATTGCACTCATGTTCGACGTCGGAGATCTGGGTGTACACCGCCGCGTTCAATCCGTGCGGCTTCATCAAACGTAAATTGGTCAACCAAGTCTGATAGCGTTGCTTCCAAGATTCAGGATTGGCGTAACCTTCGCGTCCTTTTTCGCCTGCCGGATTAACGACGGGCCGAAGCGTTTGATCGGCATGCCAGCGATGGCCATCGATCAACACGTTGAACCCGCCACATTCACCACACAAAGTCGCGCGGTCATCGAAGTTCCATCCATGGGCCGGCGAGATGTTGAAGGAATAGTCGTGGTTGTCATAAAGATCACCGACCGGATGATCGGTCCAGCCACTGGCACAGGTCACCAAACGACTGGGATCCAGGCCCTCGGTCCATCGCGTCAGTCGTTCGGTGTCATATTGGCCCCAGCCCTCGTTGAACACCACCCACTGAATGATCGACGGGTGGTTGTACAGATGGCGGACCATTTCCACCTGTTCTTGTTCCCACTGTTGTCCGCTTTCGGCTGTGATCTTGGAATCAAACTTGCGTGTGCAAACGAAGTCTTGCCAGACCAGCAGGCCTTTGCGATCGGCTTCGTAGTACCAAGCACGCGGATGCACCTTGATGTGCACTCGGACCATGTTGCATCCGATGTCTTTCAGATATTGCAGGTCATAGCGCACCGCGTCCTCTGATGGTGGCGTCATCGCGCTTTCGGGCCAGTACCCTTGGTCCAGCGGGCCGAATTGAAAGATCGGCTGGCCATTGAGATGAATACGTTGGATCCCATCGTCGTCGACTTGGGTATCGATGGTTCGCAATGCAAAATAGCTTTCGACGCTATCGATCACCCGATCGTCGCGTCGCAATTGGATCGACAGATCATGCAGATTCGGATCATCCGGTGACCACAGCTGGAACTGGTCATCCAAGTCGATTCGAATCGCCTGTCCCGGTCGTCCGTCGACCACATGCGCTGCATCACCGGCAATCAGGCGAACCGTCATATCGTTGGCGGGGTGATCCGTATCCACGCGGACCTCAATGGCGTTCTGATGTGCGACGGGCGTGATCTTTAGTTGAGCAATCGAAGCCGACTTGGGCACCGGTTCCATCCAAACGCTTTGCCAGATACCGCTGTTTGGGTTGTACCGGAATCCTTTTCTGGATTCCGGCAAAGCTTGCTTTCCGATCGTCTGGTCACCCATGTTGGTCGGGTCCCACGCGATGACGACGATCTGCTGTTGGTCACTGACATTCAATGCATCGGTGATGTCACAGGAAAACGGAACGTAGCCGCCACGGTGATCGGCAACTTTGGTCCCGTTGCACAGCACGATTGCGTGCCAGTCGACCGCTTCGAAGTGGACCAGGATTCGATCGTTTCGCCAATCGTCGGGAATGCGAATGGACCGACGATAGAACATGACCTGTTGCGGACGCACGCTGCGATTGATTCCCGACAGCTGAGTTTCAGGGCTGAAGGGGACCAAGATCTTTTTATCAAACGCACTGGGCAGATCGGGAATTCCATCAGCCAGCGGATCTTGCGTGGCGTTTTCAATTCGGCCCCCGGTCCAACGCTGCGAATCGCCGCCAAGGTGAAAATCCCACAAACCGTTCAGCGATTCCCAACGGTCCCGCTTCATCCCCGGCCGCGGGTATTCACGCCATGCGTTGTCCGCGGTGACATTCCGCCCCCACCGTGTCATCAGGTCAAACTGGTCCGGTTCGG